>NZ_VPCQ01000002.1:0-446176 GCF_013418125.1 Acinetobacter sp. YH12205
CCTCCTAAAGAGCCGTTGAAGACTACGACGTTGATAGGTTGGATGTGGAAGCATAGCGATATGTGAAGCTGACCAATACTAATTGCTCGTGAGGCTTGACTATACAACACCCAAACAGTTGGGGTTGAATGCTCAATCGATTCAAATCCAATCAGTCAATTCAGACTGATCTTGATTTAGTTAACGCTAAACAATAAAATTCAGACCCAATACAGCCCAATCTGTTACAGATTCGGAAAACGCAGTGCATCACCATCGTGAATAAGACCAATGCAAGTCTCCGTAAACAGTTGTGCTGGCGACCATAGCAAGAGTGAACCACCTGATCCCTTCCCGAACTCAGAAGTGAAACCTCTTCGCGCTGATGGTAGTGTGGGGTTACCCATGTGAGAGTAAGTCATCGCCAGCTCATTATTCTAAACACCCTCAACTAGCTTTGGGGGTGTTTTTTTATGCAAAAAGAAAATAAAGTTAGAAAAATAAAATTATAAAAAGAAAGGAAACATAAAAGTGAAGGCAAAATAAAACCATCTGAGGATGGCTTTAATTCAACGGGTATTGGCTACTTTATTAAGCTAGTAAGTCAAAATTAAAGTGCATCTTTTAAGTTTTTTTGGTGCTGTTTGACTTGTTTCGCGTAGCGTTTACCTTGCTTTTTCATTTTTCGATTACTATTGTAGCCAGTAGGTCCCACATTGTAATAGGCCAAAGCTTTAGGCCATTTACCCGACTGATTTTTATAATGATTTAAAATAAATGTACCACAGTTGATATTGGTATGTTCATGGAATAAATCGCCAGGACAAGTCTGCTGCCAATAACGTGGAATAATTTGTGTGAACCCAACTGCACCTGAAGGTGAAACAGCATAGGCACGATAATTCGATTCTTGTCTAATAACTGCAGCGACAAGCAGAGGATCAACATTATGTTGTTCTGCACTTTGTACAATGATTGGTGCTACACGATTTGCTGTATCAGGATGCACAGCATAAGCCTTTTGGATCCCTGTAGAAAGTTTAGCTGAGCGTTTTGCAAGAGAACCACCTCCTAGTGGAGAGCAAGCTGCTAGCGTTAAAACAGTACAACCAATACTGAATATTTTTATAGATGGATATTTTCTAAAAGTATTAAAAATCATATTAAAACTATATCTGTCATTTTGGCGTATGTGAGTATATATACTGATTTTGAGGTGAGCGATTGACCTAGTCAAGCCATTCACAGATTTGAATTGTATCGTGTCAGCATAATACAGAGGTTTCGTTTTGTTTTATCGAATGATTGGATAAACCAATGGAGTCCGATCTATCCTTAGGTTTAATAATATGTCAAATTGATGACAAGTTTTTTATTTAATATAAACTATTGGAATAGAACAAATAAACTGCAATTTTAAGATAAAAGTACGTACAATATCGGCTTTTTAGCACTTTGAAAATTGCTTATTGCACAGGGAGTAAGTGTGTTAGAAGTCTTTGTACAATTATGTGGTGGTATTGGTCTATTTTTGATTGGTATGACCATGATGACAGACAGCTTAAAAAATATGGCAGGGGAAACTTTGCGTATTTGGTTGTCTAAATTTACAGGCTCACCCATTAAAGCTGTGCTTTCAGGCATCGGTTTAACCTTAATTGTACAATCTTCTACAGCAACGACTTTAGCCACAATTGGTTTTGTCAGTGCGGGTATTCTTACTTTTGCTCAGGCAATTGGTGTCATTATTGGCGCGAATATTGGCACAACCAGTACGGGTTGGATGGTGGCATTTTTAGGTGTTAAATTTTCCATCACCAGTTTTGCATTACCTTTGCTGGGTTTGGGTGCAATGCTCAAATTATTTAGTCAGGGGCGAGTTGCATTATTTGGAATGACATTGGCAGGTTTTAGTCTGATTTTCCTTGGCATTGATATGTTGCAAGTTGCCATGTCAGGTTTTGCTGAACGTGTCGATTTATCAGTATTTTCAAGTAGATCTTTGATTGCGCAACTCAGTTTGGTTTTGGTCGGTATTATCATGACCATTCTGTTGCAATCTTCAAGTGCTGCAATTACCGCGACCTTAGCAGCATTGGCCAGTGGTGCGATTGATTTGCAACAGGCTTTAGGTTTGGTGATTGGACAGAATATTGGTACGGTGGCGACAGCCATTATTGCTGTAATTGGTTCAACTGCAAATGCCAAACGTACTGCAGCGGTTCATGTGATTTTTAACATCATTTCAGCCATTTTTGCTTTTATTATTTTAAAACCGTTATTTCTTGAGCTAACACAAAATCAACGTCTTATGGCAACATGGGACAATGTGGTGATTGTTGCTGCATTTCATACAGCATTCAGTATTTCTGGTACTTTGATTATTTTGCCTTTTATCCGTCAGTTCGAAAAACTGATTATGAAAATTATCCCAGATCAAACTCAATCGGTTTTATGTTATCTCGATCAAGCGAGTTTATCTGTGCCCGCCTTGGCTATTCATGCTGCATCAAAGGTGATTTACCATAGTTTGTATGACGTTTTGGTGATGCTAAAACTGGCTATCCAAGAGGGAAGATTACCTTCAAAAGTACGTTTATTACAGCTAGATGAAGTACTCATTCAAGTCCAACGCTATTTGGAAGAAATGTCGATTTCAGAAAATGAAGCCGATCAACAGCGTTTAATGGCGATGCTTCGTTTGATGGTGTATTTACGTGTTTTACGAAGTGATTTGGAAAATATTACTTTAGCAAAAGAAATACGCACCCAACCTGCAATTTATCAAGTTGGCTTAGATTTTGTACAAATTCTTGATGAACATCTAAAAGAAATGGATGATTTTGATGTGCATAAACATGTACTAAGTCTAAATACCGAATTATCTAATTTGAAAAAATGGACAGAAGATCAACGTGCCGAAAACCGTGAAAAAGTGCTGCAATATATTGCCGTGAATCAGCTCAATGCTGCGACAGGTTTAGAGTTGTTGGCGGCACAACGTTGGTTGGATCGCGTGATTGCGCATGCACAGCGCTTAGCTAACGTGTTGGTTGAAAATTCACGTAAACCAAGTTAATGATTTTAGGCTATTTTTTCGATAGTTACTTTTATATTTAAAAATGGCCTAAGCGAATTCACTTTTAATCTCAATCAAGCGTATAATTTGAGCATCGTTTTTTACAGTATTTTTTCAATGACTCCAGCAGCTAAACTTTTAAAAGCCAAGAAAATTCAATTTTCTATGCATGAATATGAACATGATCATAATGCTAAAAGTTTTGGTTTAGAAGCTGCGGAGAAGTTAGGCTTAGATGTCACAGAAGTATTTAAAACTTTATTGGTCAGTGATGATAAGCATTATTTTGTGGCGATTTTACCTGTCCATTACCAATTAAATCTTAAAAAAGTTGCGGCTGCTTTTCAGTGTAAAAAAGTACACATGGCTGATCCTAAAGATGCTGAGCGTTTGACAGGTTATTTGGTTGGGGGCATTAGTCCAATTGGGCAGAAGAAACAACTGAAAACAGTGATTGATGCATCCGCTCAACAGCTTGCAACTATGTATGTGAGTGGAGGGAAGCGGGGATTAGATATTGGTTTAACACCAAGCGATTTGGCAAAAGTTTTAAATGCTAATTTTGTAGATATTGTAGATGCATGATATGTTGAATTTTATATTGTTTTGAGTCCAAAGCACACAGATGCTTGTTCTTGTATGAATGTAGCAACTATTCCTATTCGTTTCATCTCAGTGATTCTTGTTCCAAGCGACCATTTAATAACAAAAAAAGTTATCTTTAAGCAATAAATAGGGTAATTAAAAACTCGTATTGATGATTTTTTAACAAACTAAATTTTATGTTATATTAGTGAAAGTTAAGAAATTCTGAGAGGTGCAGTATGGGTAAGCGTCTTAAAGACTACACAATCGAAGATCGAAAAGCTCGTCCAATGTGTCCAGCTAAACCTATTGACTTTGGTGATGATGAGACTACCAATCGCATTATGTTAGATGCTGCTAAACGTGTAATTCGTCGGCATAAAAAAGAACTTATTGCGCTTGCTCACAAATGAGTCTAATGCCCTCAACTTTTGTCGTTGCTGTCTATTTTGATATATCTTTATTACGTTATGAGGCAGTCATTTAGAATGACTAAATTTTCTGCCTTATGACTTAATATCAGCCAAAAACTTGCGAAATCTCTCTCACATCGCAAACATAAACGAATAGTCAGATGAAGTTTACAAAACTTACAAGAGAATAGTTGAATAATAATTACAATAATATATTATAAAAACATATATTGTTTTGGGTGTTCAAAATGCATGATTATCTGCTGGCATTAATCGGTGGTGGATTACTTGGTCTTGCAGTCGTGGGCTATTTATATGTTCATGGTCGTATTGCAGGCATTAGTGGTTTACTGGCTCAAGTGTTAAATCCGCAAACGCTGTTCAAAACGCCTGCATTGTGGTTTGTGTTAGGTATTTTCATTGTGCCTTTTTTCTATGGCATCGTGGCTCAACCTAAAGTTGAATTGAATGCAAGCCCTTTGATGATGATTGTGGCGGGATTATTGGTTGGTTTTGGTACTCGTTTGGGTTCGGGTTGTACCAGTGGTCATGGTATTTGTGGCATGAGTCGTTTATCTAAGCGTTCCATTGCAGCAACAGGTACCTTTATGTTAGCTGGCTTTATTACCGTTTATGTTATCCGCCATATCACAGGAGCATTCTAAATGAAAAATTTCTTAGCCTTTGTTTTTGGTGGTATTTTTTCAGTTGGATTGATTCTTTCTGGTATGTCGAATCCTGAAAAAGTTTTAAACTTCCTCGATCTTTTCGGTACATGGGATGCAAGTCTGGCATTTGTTATGATGGGGGCAATTGCAGTTGCCTTTATTCCATTCCAAAGAATTATGCGTCAAGCTGAACCAAAAACCATTTTAAATGAACCAATTGATTTGCCTAAACAAACTCAAATTGACTCTAAACTGATCACAGGTAGTTTTATCTTTGGTATCGGTTGGGGCGTTGCAGGAATTTGTCCAGCGCCAAGTCTAACCTTGATTGGTTTAGGTTATTATCAAGCAATCTATTTCATTGTTGCAATGTTGGTGGGGATTCTCATTCATCGTAAGGTTGCAGGAGCATAAGATGCACGCAGATATTCAGCATTTTTTTGATGAAAATACTAATACATTCAGTTATGTGGTAAGTGATCCTGTAACGCGTCAATGTGCCATTATTGACAGCGTGTTGGATTATGACCCTGCATCTGCGACTACTTCAACAATTCATGCCGATGAAATCATTGCTTACATCCAAAAAAATGAATTAACGGTTGAATGGATTTTAGAAACGCATGTGCATGCCGATCACCTGACAGCTTCTCAATATTTAAAAGAGCAGTTGGGTGGTAAAATTGCCATGAGCCATAAAATTTCGATTGTGCAAGAAACATTTAGTGCTATCTATAACTTGGATATCAAGTATTTCAATTCACATCAATCATTTGATTATCTGTTTGACGATCATGAAACTTTTACGATTGGTGAATTACAAGCCTATAACATCCCTACACCGGGGCATACGCCTGCTTGTTTAAGCTATGTGATCGGTGATGCTGTATTTGTAGGTGATACTTTGTTTATGCCTGATTATGGTACGGCACGTTGTGATTTCCCGAAAGGCAGTGCAGGGCAGTTGTACGATTCTGTGCAAACGCTATACGCATTGCCTGAAGAAACACGAGTGTTCTTATGCCATGATTATCTACCAGAATCACGTGAACAATATGAACATGAAACACTGCTCAAAACTCAAAAAGAGCAGAATATTCATATTCATACAGGGGTAAGCAAAGCTGAATTTATTGAGATGAGAACTCAGCGTGATGCTACTTTAACGATGCCTAAATTGATTCTGCCATCAATTCAAATCAATATGGACGCAGGTAAGTTCCCACAACCTGAGGCCAATGGTATTCGTTATTTGAAGTTGCCTTTGAATTACTTTAAATAAAATTTTAAGAAAAGTTCATCTTGTATGTTATTGCTTAGGCTCACACAAATAGCCTAAGCAATATTATAAGTTTCACCGTAAAAAGCACATATAAAATTTGATTTATAAACTCAAAACTCATTAAATAGATCAATCATTTGAATTCAAGTTTAGAGTCTATTTTATGTTGTTAAATTATCAAATCACGCAAAATCAGCCTGAATCTACATTGCCACCTTTGGTTTTTATTCATGGTTTATTTGGTAGTTTGAGTAATTTAGGCATGCTCGCACGTGCATTTCAAGAACAGCGCACCGTAATTCAATTAGATGTGCGCAATCATGGTAAGTCTGCGCATTGTGATGACATGAATTATGCAGCAATGGCACAAGATGTTTTAGAAACGTTGAACAGCTTGAATATCGAACAGTTTTCTGTGGTTGGGCATTCAATGGGCGGTAAAGTTGCAATGACTTTAGCTCCTCTGGCTGCTGGGCGTTTACAGCAATTGGTTTTATTGGATATTTGTCCTTTTGCTTATCCTGAAAATCGTCACGATCAAATTTTTACAGCCTTGTTTGCTGTGCAAGATGCACAAGTTGAAAGTCGCCAAGCGGCAATGGAAATTATGCGTGAGCATCTTCAAGAAGAAATGGTTGTGCAATTTTTGATGAAGTCATTTAGCAAAGGGCAATGGTTATTTAACTTAAATGCATTACGTGAACATTATGCAGAAATTTTGTCATGGCAGACGGTGCAGAGTAATGTAGATACTTTGTTTATTCGTGGTGGTAATTCGCCTTACATTGAAGCGCCTGAGCATTATGCCGCTATTCAAGCACAGTTTCCTCACGCAAAAGTTGAAACAGTTGCTCATGCAGGGCATTGGTTGCATGCTGAAAAAACCGCAGAAGTATTGGCATTAATGACTGAGTTTTTAGATTAATCTTGTCTAGTATTTTGCATCATTCGATGATCTAAAATGATCTCAGTTTTTAAGTCAATTTTAAACCAATACTTCATTTGGAGTATTGGTTTTTTATTCATACTGATCTGCATAGATTAACGGTTTAGCTTTTATTCTCAACAATAAAAAAGAGCTGACGTTGAATCATCAGCTCTTTATTTTAAACTTAAGCAACCTTAATTACTTATGCTTTTTCTTCTTCATTGCCAGCAAGTTGCTTTAGCAAATGCTTTTCAAGATAGTGAATATCCATTGCTTGTTTGCAGAAGTTTTTATCTTGCAGAATCAAGTCTTTGTGCAAAGGAATGTTGGTTTTAATTCCTGTTAAGATAGTTTCATCCAAGGCTTGACGCATACGCGCAATACTGGTTTCACGATCTTTACCATGCACAATCAGTTTAGCAATCATTGAGTCGTAATACGGCGGAATGCTATAACCTTCGTAGATGTGTGAATCTACACGAACACCTGCACCACCTGGGGCATAGAAGTGTTCAATTTTACCCGGTGAAGGTACGAAGGTGGTTGGGTCTTCTGCGTTAATACGACATTCGATTGCGTGACCACGAATTTCAACCTGATCTTGCTCAATGTCTAAACCTAGACCTGCAGCAATACGCAATTGTTGTTCAATGATGTCAATGCCTGTCACCATTTCAGTTACAGGATGCTCAACCTGAACACGTGTATTCATTTCAATGAAGAAGTATTCATCATCTTCAAATAAGAATTCGAAAGTACCTGCACCACGGTATTGCATTAACTTACATGCATTAACACACGCTTCTAAAATATCGGCACGTGCTTGTTCTGGTAAGTTAGGTGCTGGCGCTTCTTCAAGTACTTTTTGGTGACGGCGTTGTAAAGAACAGTCGCGGTCATAAAGGTGAATTGCGTGACCATTACCATCAGCCAATACTTGTACTTCTACGTGGCGTGGTTTTTGTAAGAAACGTTCCATATAGACCGTATCATCACCAAACCACATTTCTGCATCACGTTGAGCCGCTTGAACTGATTCAAGCAGGGTGTCTACGCGCTCTACAATACGCATACCACGACCACCACCACCAGCAGCCGCTTTTACAATGAGCGGGAAACCAATTTCTTTGGCTTCAGCTAAAGCATTGTGTGGTGTAACGGCGTGTGCTGAACCCGGTACAGTTGGTACGCCAGCTTTACGCATTGCAGTAATTGCAGAAACTTTGTTACCCATTAAGCGAATATGCTCAGGGCGTGGACCAATGAAAATGAAACCTGAACTTTCTACAATTTCAGCAAATTCGGCATTTTCAGCAAGGAAACCATAACCAGGGTGAATGGCATCTGCACCTGTAATTTCTGCTGCAGTAATAATTGCAGGAATATTCAGGTAACTTTCACTGCTCGCACCCGGACCAATACACACGGCTTCATCACAAAAGCGTAAGTGCATCAGGTCTTTATCGGCATCTGAATAGATACCCACGGTTTTGATCCCTAAAGTTTTGCAAGCTCGGGTGATGCGCAGGGCAATCTCACCACGGTTTGCAATTAAAACTTTTTGCAACATTGTGAATCCCCGAGGTCTTAAGCGCGGTAGCGGAAGAGTGGTTGACCAAATTGAATCACTTCGCCATTTTTAACTAGAATTTCTTCAATCACGCCACTTTGAGTTGCTTCAATTGGGTTCATGATTTTCATTGCTTCGATAATGCCAAGCGTTTCACCAGCAGAAACAGTTTGACCCACTTTAATAAATGGTGCTTCACCTGGGCTTGGTGCTGCATAGAACACGCCAACCATTGGAGAAGTTTCAACAGCACCACGTGGTGAAGATTTAGGTGCAGATGGTACTTCTGCAGAAGGTGCAGGCATTGCAGGAACTGCTGCCGCTACTACTGGACTGCGACGAGTTAATGCAATCGACTGATCGCCTTCTTTAACTTCAATCGCTTGTAAGTCAGATTCAATCATCAAGTCGATGAGTTTCTTGATTTTACGAATATCCATGGACAGTATTCCTAGTTTAAGATTGTGTAGTAGGTTGAATTTTTTCAAGAACAAAGTCGAGTGCTGCGGCATAGCCTTTTGCGCCTAAACCGCAAATCACACCAATGGCTTTGTCTGATAAATATGAATGATGTCTAAACGCCTCACGTGCATGCACATTCGACAAATGGACTTCAAGAAATGGAATAGCGACCCCTAACAAGGCATCACGTACCGCAACAGAGGTATGCGTTAATGCAGCAGGGTTAATAATGATATATTGTGTGCCATCTAACGCGGCTTGATGAATTCGGTCTACAATTGCGCCTTCCCAATTACTTTGGAAAGTATCTATAGAAATTGATGCTTTTTGCGCTTGTGAAATGAGCTGTTGATTTATATCCTCAAGAGTGAGGTAACCATAAACTTCGGGTTCACGCTTTCCTAGCAAATTTAGATTCGGTCCATGAATAACCAAAATGGTCGAACTCATTCCGCTTGCTCCAATAAATAATTGCAATAATACTTTGCAAGATGTCTGCAAAGTTTGCTAATTATGGCATAAAATTCCACATTTTTTTTGTAATTTGTTTAATTTGACGTAGAAAGCGTGTGCCAAAATGAGGCTCTATAATGAAAACTTTGCAGGGAATTCGCAATGTTAAAAAATTACATTTTTAGTTTTTTTTGCTGATTTTTATATTCTAAAACAACTGACCAAATCTATTCATTTGTTTTCTGTAACGACTGATCAAGCGAGTGACTTGAACTGGTTTGATTCGGAATGTCAAAGCCAGAAAACAACCAACATCAATATCGCATTTCTTTATAGCATGATATTTCGTTGCTGTTTATAAAAAATGGCGATTCCATTTTTTCAGTTCATTCAAAGTAGATGACCACACAAACTGCAGTGGATCATCTAATACGTTTTGTGATCATCGTTCAAGTGGTTATGGATTCGATAGAAAGATCATTTCGATAATAAGATATTTTAAAAATTCAACTTTATTTAAATAAAACATGAGCTTAAATGGAATGCTTTGATTGATATATTTATCTATATTTTAGTCTGGAATAGATGCTCCTACGCTGCGTATTATATTTTGAGTGGGGTGCTGTTGGTTTTATGTACACTTTAATTAAGTTGTAGATTGATCACAAGACCAAGCACATGCACGATCTGCACGGATATCTACCTCATTTAAAAATATGACGTGGTATCGAACAAAAAAACGGTGATGAAAGTTTCAGCAATTTTTTTCTAGCCAATGTTCTTCTACTCAATAGCCCGCAGCATCTACATCATAGATAAAATTTTAGAACGCATTGACCTTTTATTTCAAAAATCACCTTAAAAATGGCGTTATCGTAAAGTAGAGCAATATGTTCGGTATTGGCAAAAGTTAAGTGATCTTGTTCTGAATCTTGCTTTATTTGCTGTTAAAGCTCAGAAAAGCTTAATCCGTCTGTTGTTTCTCTGTTGCAGAAGGTGCTGCATCAAAACTGACAATCACTTTTAAACCTTGCGGTTGGTTAGCCTGAAATTGAAGTAGGTAGCCATATTGCTCTAATAATACTTTGACTAGAGTTAGACCTAAGCCATAGCCTTGTTTATGCGCAGATTTACGCCAAAAACGCTGAGTCAGAATGGTAAAATCATCTTCATTCAGGCTTTTGCCTTGGTCTGCAATGATCAATTGCAGGTCTTGCATATAAATTTGAATGTTTGGCGCATCCTCTGCATGCAAATAAGCATTTTGAATCAAGTTTTTCAGTACCATGTGCAACGCAGGCGCTAGAATATTAATGTGTTGTGCTACCAAACTCGCCCAATCAATCTGTAATTTCGCTGATAAATTGGGATATTCCACAGTCAGTTCCGACAAGACTGTTTCTAATACGCTACGCATATCTGCATGGCTATGTGCCGCTTGAATACCTGCTTCAGTTTGACTGAGCAATAACAGTTGTTCCAAAAGTTGTTGATAACGTTGGATGCTGCGTTCTGCGTGTTTTAAATTGTCGATGACTTTGGCTGTATCTTGGGCAGATGCGGTTTGATTCAACATCAATTGGCTCAGTTGCACATGCGTTTTAATAGCCGTTAACGGCGTGCGCAGTTCATGCGCAGCAAATGCACTAAAGTTTTTTTCGTGTTCCAGACTTTTATGTAGGCGTTCAATCAGCATCAATAAGTTATCGACAAAAGGCTGAATTTCTTTAGGAATTTTTTGTGATCTCAGTTCAATTAAATAACGAGAAGCTTCATCTAAAGATTGTTTTTTCTGAATTAAGTGGCGGGTGATGTGATCGAGCGGTAAAAACTCCAGACGGATAATCCACAAAATTAGCAAAATACAAATAATCAAAGTAAGCAGTAAAGGAATCAGTACCGACTGTAAAATTTGTTTAAGTAGGTTTTGCCGTAACTGAATTTTTTCAGCCACCACCACCTGAACTTCACCTTCACGCAGTACATAACTACGCCATTGCAGTCCATTTTCTGTCCATGTGCTGAAACCGACTTGTTGGTTTTTTAAATTTTTCGGTGCGCCTTGAGTGCGTGCAATCACATGCTGTGGTAATGAAACATCGGCACGGAAAATAGAGACTTCACAAGCAATTAAACTATGTAGCAAGGCATTTTCTGATTCGGCATGCAAACTTTCTGTGAGTTGTTCTAGGGGCAGTTGCTGAATCAGGCGGGCGACCATACGGGCTGAGGTAGAAAGTCGTTCATCCAGCGTATTTTGTAAGCGTTGTTCCAAGTCATGGTAGAGCCATGCAAAGACAATCACCCACAGCAAAATAAATGCACAGCTGATGGTCGATACCAAACGCCATTTCAGACTGTAGTTTTTCATGTCAGCAGCTCAGGTTTAAAGATGTAGCCGACACCACGCACCGTTTGAATAAAATCGGGGTGGATTTTATGCCGTAAATGGTAGATATGCACATTTAAGGCATTGCTTTCGATACTGTCTTGAAAGCCATACACTTTATCTATCAGTTCTTCATTTTTTAAGATTTGGTTCGGATGCCGTAAAAAGGTTTCCAATAGGCTATATTCACGGCGTGAAAGCTGAATGTTTTGTGAATGCCAACTGACTTCTTGTGTATCGAGGTTCATGTGTAACTGACCACTTTGCAGTTGGTTCGATGAATAACCACGATGACGGCGGCTTAATGCATATACACGGGCAATCAGTTCATTTAATTCAAAAGGTTTAGTTAGGTAGTCATCTGCTCCTAAGTTGAGCGCCTGTACGCAGTCTTGAGTATGATTCCGCGCGGTTAATACCAATACTGGAATATGAATGGCATCTTTACGCCAGTTTTCGAGTAACTGTAAACCATCTTGGTCAGGCAGACCTAAATCGAGCAGGCACAGATCTACCGCACTATGACGTATGAAGTAATCGGCATTGCGCGCGTTATTCACGTGTTCGACTGAAATACTTAAAAATTCGAGTGCTGCCACAATACTTTGGGCAATATAAGGATCATCTTCCACCAAAACGACGAACATATTTGCTCCTATACCACAGTCAGCCCAATATATGACACATCTCGATCACGCCACAAATTTAGATTAGGCACCTACAATGCTCAAGTTTACAAAGAAAAATCTTTATTAATGTTCTCTTAATCTACACTTACCGATAATACAGTCAGTTTTTTAATTTTTAGTATAAATACATGATTTTTATTCGCGTCATTGCTTATTTTGTGTTGAGTCTGTGTGCGGTGTGGGTCAATGCTGCCAATGAATTTTTAGCGTCCGATCAAGCTTTTAAGTTTCAGGCGACGTCATTGTCTGAACAAACGGTTGAACTGAAATGGGATGTCGCACCGCATTACTATTTATATCACGATCAATTCAAAGTCAGTCAGGCTCAAAAGCCGCTTGCTTTTAAATTGCCTGCAGGGCAGGAAAAAGATGATCCGACTTTCGGGCTGACACGTGTGCATTATGGGCAAGTGACAACACAGATTCAGGTGAAGCCTAATCAGCAATATCAAATTACTTGGCAAGGCTGCGCTGAAGATGGTTTGTGTTATCCCGTACAGCGTAAAATGATTCAAACCGATGCCGATGGTTTATTGCCACAGCATAATTTAAGTGCGGGCAAAGGTAATTTACTTCAGCAACTCAATCAGAATAATCAGGCTGCTTTAAACACTAACTTAAATGATGCAGATAAGCATCAAGCCAATGGTTCTAGTACACAAAAACAAGTTACGACAACTGCAAATACTGTAACGACAAAAGAACTCAAACTTGAACAGCAAACGCTAGAAAACAAAGCACAGCTTGCTGAAAATGCGATTGCTGTAACACAAACTGATCTTAAACTTACCCCTGAACCACTAGAAAATGCTGATTTAGCAAAGTCCTTAGAGATTGAAAATACAGATACGGCGTTGGCAGACAATGCATTTGCTGTATCCGCCAATTCAAGCAATGCGGAAACAGCTAGTAGTACAAGTCTGAATCAGCAATGGAACAATGATCAATTTTTCCTGAATTTATTGTCTGGGCAAGGGTTGTTACTGAATGCGTTTATCTTTTTAGGTTTTGGGGTATTACTGGCTTTTTTACCGTGTTCATTGCCGCTGATTCCAATTCTTTCTGGCATTTTGGTGCAGCGCAATACAGGCTATAAAGCGGCAGCAATTGCGATCACCTTTATCGTCAGTATGGCGCTAGTCTATGGCTTGATGGGCGTTGTTGCGTCACACATTGGTTATAGCGTACAGCGTTGGTTCCAAAATCCCGTAGTGATTGCAGTTTTTGCTATGTTGTTTGTGCTCTTTGCTTTAAACCTGTTTGGACTGTATCAGTTGTCATTACCACAAGCAGTGTTACAGCGTTTAGATCGTATTCAGCAATATCAAAAAGGCGGTACTTTATTGGGTGCGGGCGTTATGGGGGTGATTTCTGCACTGATTGTCGGGCCATGTATGAGTGCGCCTTTAGCGGGAGCATTGCTGTACGTCTCACATTCGGATCAAGCAGCATTGGGTGGTTTATATTTGTTCCTGCTCGGTTTAGGTATGGGAATTCCTTTACTTATTGCCAGCGTGTTTGGCGCGAAATATTTGCCAAAGCCAGGTTTGTGGATGGAACGGCTAAAATTTAGCTTTGGTTTTATCATGTTGGCAATGGCTTTGTATTTTGCTCGTCCGCTATTTTCTGTGACTTGGTACTATGTTGCTTTTGCTGTGGTGTTATTTGCCTTCGCTGCATATTTAATTGCAATTTTGCGCCACGTGTTACATCGTCCACAGCGTTTTTCGTTATTGGCTTTGGTGGCAGTAATCGCCAGTAGTGGAATTTGGCATGTCAATCAGAGTATTGCCAGTGTCAATGCGCAGGTACAAGCAGACCAATTACAGCCATGGATCAAAGTACGCACAGAACAAGAGTTGAATGCAGCTTTGGCCGCACATGCTCATCAAAAGATTGTGATTGATGTCTATGCCGATTGGTGTGTGGCGTGTCAGCCGATTGAGCGTGATGTGATTCCTCGTACCGATGTGCAAGATGCTTTAAAGCATGTGGTGCGGATTAAACTCGACTTAACCGAACAGCATCCTTCACAAGATGCCTTATTGAAAAAATGGCAGATTTTAGGGCCGCCAACGTTGTTATTTTTGGCAGATCCACAACGGGAACAACGTGAATTGCGTCTAACAGGTGCTTATAACGCAGCGCAATTGATTCAAAATATTCATCAACTGCAAGAGGCTGCGCCATGATTCAATCCGCAGTCTTGCAGTTAGGCATGTTGATGATTCCATGGCCATTGGTGTTTTTATTGCTAGGACTGATTGTCGTCTTTGCAATGGGTA
Organism: Acinetobacter sp. YH12205; assembly: GCF_013418125.1. Taxonomy (NCBI): domain Bacteria; kingdom Pseudomonadati; phylum Pseudomonadota; class Gammaproteobacteria; order Moraxellales; family Moraxellaceae; genus Acinetobacter; species Acinetobacter sp. YH12205. The sequence goes on from NZ_VPCQ01000002.1 coordinate 14,783, forward strand.
AATTTTTTCAGCGTCGTTATACATGGAATGCACAGACTTGGACAGGTTATCAGGATGCATTATGGAATGCGCTGTGGATTGGTGCTTTAGTTGGGCGGGCAGTTTTTGTGTTGCAGCATTATGAGCTGTACTTTGCCAACCCGATTGATATTTTAAAAATTCAGGACAAAGGCTTTCATCTGATTGCCGCAGTTATGGCAGGTGTGGCGTGGTTTGTCTGGAAAAATCGCGCTATTCAACGTGTTGTTCTGGCATAGGCAGTTGCGCTCTTTATTACAGTACAAGTTGTAGGTTGGAGTCTTATCCAACCTTTGCAGACGCAGCATGCCTATCCCAATCTAGTATTGCACAACCTAGCGCAACAACCTCAAGATTTAGCTCAATTTTCAGGTCAGCCCACCGTGATTAATCTCTGGGCGACTTGGTGTCCAGTTTGTCACCGTGAAATGCCTGTTATGCAACAAGCACAGCAAGATTTCCCTGAGGTCAATTTTGTATTTGCCAATCAAGGCGAATTTGCAGCAGAGATTCAAGCCTATTTACAGAAACATCGATTTCAGTTTGAACACGTGTTATTAGACCCTGCAGCTCGTTTAGGACAACACTTCAATATGTTCGGTTTGCCAAGTACTTTGTTTTTTAATGCACAAGGAGAATTGGTCGATCATCACATGGGTGAATTGACCAAGCCGATGCTGCAGCATTATCTGAAAAAAATACAAGCGAATCCATAAACGCGCTCTTAACGATTTGAAAGAAAACCCGCCGTGAAGCCAAAATTAAGGACAATCAATATGACATCAAACATCAAAAATAACATGCTGAAACTGGCGATAGGTATGAGTCTTGCCAGTAGTGTGAGTATGCTGCAAGCACAGGACAACCTCAAACAGCACATTGAAAAAGAAGGTTTTAAGTTTGTGCAACAAATTCAAGCACCTGCACAAATGACAGGTTGGGCAGGGCATATTGAACAAAGTCCTGCGACAGTGTTTATTTCCAATGATCAGAAATACTATATTGTAGGCACTTTGTTTGATGCACAAGGCAATAATTTAACCGTCGATGCTTTAGACCGTTATGTGAAAAAGTCGGTACTTGAAGATGTGTGGCAAAGTCTGGAACACGCTACTTGGATTCAGGATGGGCAAACCAGTGCTGAAAAAATTGTCTACGTGTTTTCAGACCCGAATTGTCCGTATTGCCATACCTTTTGGAAGCAGGCACGTCCGTGGGTAGAATCTGGCAAAGTTCAGTTAAGACATATTATTGTGGCGGTGATCCGACCTGAAAGCAAAGGGCAGGCCGCGACTTTATTAATGGCGAAAAACCCACAGCAGACCTTTAATGCGTTCCATCGTCAATACGGACAAAAAAAGCTGATCGAGCAAAAAACTGTGCCTGTACATGTAGAAAAAACCTTAGAACAGAATCAGGCACTGATGGATAAATACGAGTTCTTTGCCACACCTGTTGTGCTTTGGAAAAATAAACAGGGCGAATTACAGTCGGTACAAGGAATGCCAAAATCTATGAAAGATGTGTTTGAGTGATTTTAAAAATTTCCGAGCAAATATCTAACTGAATATTCAAATCTAAAGCGCAAAAAAGCTTGCTCTAATTGCATTGGAGCAAGCTTTTTGATGTAAAAGATTCAGTCTTTTATTTCTGAATACGAATCGCAAATTGAATGACGTGGGATTTGCCCTGATGCAGTTTGCCTTCTGAGCGTTCTACATCGCCCACAAAGAAATGAATCAGATGATCGTGTTTAAAATGGCTTAAAAACTCGATAGGATCGTACAGCATTTCTACTGCACGTGGGCCGCCCGTTTTATATTCTAGCTGACGAGTAGAATACAGCTCACCAACAAATAAACCGCCGTTGACCAAAGTTTCGCGCACGCCATTTAACACTTTTTGCTGTGTTTCAGGGTTAAAGTGACCAAATACGCAAATCACGTTGTCATATTGATTCGCTGGCCAATTCACCTGACTTAAATCTTGCTTTCGTGTATTTAGACTTAAACCACGTTGCTGTGCATAGCCTTGGGCCTTATCTAAAGCAACTTGCGAGTAGTCCCACAAATCTGCTTCAAATGCTTGTCCATTGGCTTGTGCCAAAGCGGCCAAATATAACAAGTTACGACCTTCACCTTCGGCCAAGCCCAAAGTTTTGCCGTGAATAGACAGTTTTTGCGTAATGTCCTGAATGAACGCATTGGCTTGTTCACCATAAATATGGTCATGTTGGCTGTAGCGTTCATCCCATTCATTATGGATATTTAACATAGTTTCGACTCGGTAAATAATTTGATGCTGTTATTCGGCTGTAGATGGAGAAAACTCTTTAAATGCTGCCACGGCGTTTGCGGCATACATGAGTGATGGGCCACCGCCCATATAAACAGCAATACCTAAAATTTCATTCAATTCTTCAAAAGTCATGCCCATTTTGACCAAAGTTCTGACGTGAAAACCGATACAACCATCACAGCGTTGTGCCACACCAATTGCAAGCGCAATAAACTCTTTGGTTTTGGCATCAATTACGCCGTCTTTCATCGCAACTTGTGATAGGGCATTAAAGCTTTTAAGTAAATCGGGAGATTGTTCTTTAATGGATTTGATATTAGACGAAATTTCAGCAGTGAGTTCGGTATATTTCATGTTGTTTCACCATCAAGCAGATTAGAACCTAAAGACAATATATCATACATTTAAATATATTATGTTTGTATATATTAATTAGCAGCTTTGCTTAAATTCAGTAAATCTGTATTTATAGCATTATCAATTCACCCAAATCACTTTATAATGTTGCCGCATATTCTGGAGTCGCTGTTAAATAGTTGCGATGACTTCAAACCTCATTTTTTAAGTCTTATTCTCCCTCTTGATTCGGCTTATAAATCAATATTTTATAATTTTGTGTCTGAGTAGGCACATACAATAGGTGCCTGCATGGAAATTAAAGTCAATTATTTAGACAACTTGCGTCTTGAAGCTAAATTTGACGATTTTACCGTCATTGCCGATCAGCCCATCCGTTATAAAGGCGATGGTTCTGCGCCAGGCCCATTTGATTATTTCCTTGCGTCATCTGCATTGTGTGCTGCGTATTTCGTGAAGGTTTATTGCCAATCACGTGATATTCCAACCGATAATATCCGCTTATCTCAAAACAATATTGTCGATCCTGAAAACCGTTATAAACAGATTTTTAAAATTCAGGTGGAATTGCCTGCAGATATTTCTGAAAAAGACCGTCAGGGGATTTTACGTTCTATTGACCGTTGTACCGTAAAGAAAGTCGTGCAAACAGGCCCTGAGTTTGTGATTGAGCAAGTCGAAAGCATTGATGCCGATGCACAAGCTTTGCTGATGCCGAACTTGACTTCATCTCAAGCGACTTTTATTGCTGGTAAAGATTTACCGCTTGAAGAAACTATTGCCAATATGTCGGGTATTTTGGCAGGTTTGGGCATGAAAATTGAGATTGCCTCATGGCGTAATATCGTGCCAAATGTCTGGTCATTACATATTCGTGATGCGCAATCGCCAATGTGTTTTACCAATGGTAAAGGCGCAACCAAAGAAAGTGCATTAGCATCTGCTTTGGGTGAATTCATTGAACGTTTGAACTGTAACTTCTTCTATAACGATCAGTTCTGGGGTGAAGAGATTGCCAATGCCGAATTTGTGCATTATCCAAATGAAAAATGGTTTAAGCCTGGCCCAAATGGTGAATTGCCTAAAGAAATTTTAGATGAATATTGCTTAGAAATTTATGATCCTGAAGATGAGTTGCTGGGCACACATTTATATGACACCAACTCAGGCAATACTGAACGTGGTATTTGTTCATTGCCATTTGTGCGTCAATCCGATGGTGAAACGGTATATTTCCCATCAAATTTAATTGAAAACTTATATTTAAGTAACGGGATGAGTGCAGGTAACACGCTTGCAGAAGCTCAAGTGCAGTGTTTATCTGAAATTTTTGAACGTGCAGTGAAGCGTGAAATTATTCAGGAAGAAATGAGCCTGCCTGATGTACCGCAAGAAGTTTTGGCAAAATATCCAAGTATTGTGGCAGGTATTCAGGCTTTAGAAGAACAAGGTTTCCCAGTATTGGTGAAAGATGCGTCTTTAGGCGGTCAATTCCCTGTCATGTGTGTGACCTTAATGAACCCGCGTACAGGCGGTGTTTTTGCTTCGTTTGGTGCACATCCAAACTTTAAAGTCGCTTTAGAGCGCAGCTTAACTGAACTATTGCAAGGGCGTAGTTTTGAAGGTTTAAATGATTTACCACAGCCGACCTTTAGCACGAATGCGGTAACTGAGCCGAATAACTATGTTGAACACTTTATTGATTCTAGTGGTGTAGTGTCTTGGCGTTTCTTTAGCGCGCAGGCAGACCATGAATTTGTAGAGTGGGATTTCACCAACAATGGTCAATATAGCAATGTCGAAGAAGCTGAGGCTTTATTTGCGATTTTAGAAGAAATGGGCAAAGAATCCTATATGGCGATTTATGAACATTTAGGTGCAACTGCTTGCCGAATTTTAGTCCCTGATTATTCAGAAGTGTATTTGGTAGAAGACCTGATTTGGGATAATACCAATAAAGCTTTGCTGTACCGTGAAGACGTTTTAAATCTGCACCGTTTGGATGATGAGCAACTTGAAGCTTTAGTTGAGCGTTTGGAAGAATGTGAGCTAGATGACTATACCGAAATCAAAACCTTAATTGGCATTGAATTTGATGACAATACCGTTTGGGGGCAGCTCACCATCCTCGAATTAAAATTGTTGATTTATTTGGCATTAGAACAGTTTGAAGAAGCTAAAGATTTAGTCGAAGCATTCTTACAATACAACACCAATACCGTAGAACGTGGCTTGTTCTATCAATGTATGAATGTCGTGCTTGAAGTTATTTTAGATGATGAAATGGATATTGCCGATTATGCTGTCAATTTCCGCCGTATGTTTGGCAATGAACGTATGGATGCAGTCATGGGTTCTGTTGAAGGCACAGTACGTTTCTATGGTCTAACCGAAACCAATATGCAGCTTGAAGGTTTAGATCGTCATTTACGTTTAATCGACAGCTACAAAAAACTGCATAAAGCACGTGCCAAGTTTGTTGGGCTGAATAAAGACTAATCTTGCAGAAGTAGAACGCTGTTCTGATTTGAATCACCGTCCAAGAAAAAGACTCGGCTTTAAAAGTCCGAGTCAGGTATTATGGCAACAACATGGTGTTGCATTTCAAATGCTATCTAAGATTTGCTGTTGCTATAGGAAAGGCAAAATAATAACCCTCGTTGTTGAGGGCTATTTCATTTAAGCGAGATGGTCACGAACAAATTGAGGATCTAAAATAAACAATTTAATCAGTGATTGAGCTGCTCCTGAAGGTCTTCTAACACCTTGCTCCCAAGATTCCAATGTACGTTTAGAGATACCTAAAATTTTAGCAAATTGATCTTGAGTGAGTTCAGACTTTCTTCGTGCTAAAGCAACATCTGTTTCATTGATCACAGTTTTTCTTGCTGCGTTATTAGCAAGCATTTGTTTAACGCCTTCTAATAATTCAACATTTAAGTCTCGTTTTGCTTCTCGAGCTTCCAATTCTTTGTCACTTAATAAACGACTCATTTCAGTAACTCCGCTAATTGTCTAAGTGTCTTTTTCTCAAGTTGGGTAATTGTGTCTTTACTATATAAGGTCAATAACCAAATTTCGCCATTTGCTAAACGGTTGTAATAAATTACACGAACACCACCTTGTTTACCTTTACTCTTTCCACCCCATCGAATTTTACGAACGCCGCCAGTACCAGGTTCTACATCTCCTGCTGTAGGGTTCTCGGCAATGAAAATTTTAAAGTCATTGTATTGTTCTTCAGTCCAATAGTAGGGATATTCATTGGTAAAAAAGTAGTCTCACAGATGGTATACATCAAACACCTTTATACTACTTTGTAGTGTTTAATTGTATACTACTTTGTAGTACTTTTAAGCATTAAATTAGGTCTCATATTGTGAGCTTTTTTAGCCCAATCAAATAACTGCTAATCACCAAGCGCCAATAAACCTTCCCAGCTAAAATAATTCGGGCTTAAATGGCTGCGCTGCATCGCCCAAGTTCGATCTTGCAATTTACATGCTCCAATGGCGAGTTTTTGCACACCAAATTTATTTTTCACGGTATCCAACACTTGCTGTAATTGTTCCTGTTTTTCAATGGCGTCAGTATCTGTAAGCAGGTCGTGAATATAGCTTTGTTTGGGTTCAAGTCCCGTTAAAATCACACCACATTTTTTAAAGGCAATCCCTTCCTGAAATAGCGTTGTCACATGCTTCATCATGGCTTTGTTCATGAGCAAAGCAGAATCTGTTGGCTCATTGAAAGCAATAGTGACCGATTGATTGTAAAAAACTTGGCGCGGATCAAAACGGTTAGATTGCGCAAAAATGATCATACAACCACATAAACTTTTTTCAGCTCTGAGCCTTTGCACAGCAGATTGTAAATAATCGCTCAAAGCTTCTGAAAGCGCATGAATATCTGTTACACGCTGCCCAAAAGAACGTGAGCTGATGATTTGCTGCTTACTTACGGTATTGTGCTCCAGTTCAATACATGCTGTACCTGTGAGTTCAAGAATGGTTTTTTTCATCAAAATAGAAAATTGGCGCTCCATTTGGTCTGGATTGCTTGTTGCTAGATCAAATACAGAACGGATACCCAATGATTGTAATTTTTTAGCGTTTTTGCGTCCCACACCCCAGACTTCAGCGGCATCAATGTGTTGAAACAAGGCTTCTTTGCTGCATAAATCCATATCCAGTAAATTACATACGCTGTTGAAATAGCGGTTTCGCTTAGCAAGATGATTGGCTAGTTTGGCTTCAGTTTTACTTTGACCAATACCAACACAAACAGGAAGAGCCAGCCATTTCCACAAGGTTGTTTTAATTTCCTGTGCAAGTGCGTTTAAATCGCGCTGAGAATATGAACTCAACTCAATAAAAGTTTCATCAATCGAATAAATTTCAACATCTTTGGCACTGAAAAATTCTTGAATAATATTATTAAAACGTCTGGACATTTCTGCATAGAGCGCATAATTACTTGAAAAGACCGCAACATCATGTTGTTGAATTAATTCTTGAACTTGGTAAAAGGGCACAGCCATTTTAATGCCAAGTCGTTTGGCTTCTTCGGAACGTGACACCACGCAGCCATCGTTATTGGAAAGCACCACCACAGGACGATGATTCAGGTGTGGTTGAAACAACCGCTCACAGCTCACATAACAATTATTAATGTCAATGAGCGCAAAAACTTGCTCTAAAGCTTTCATGACTATTTTACTTATTCGGCTTTTTTATGCATTATTGTGGTGTTTAAACCATCAGGTTTTTCAAATTCCACGTGACCACAGCAAACACTTCAAAAGTTTGCCCATCTTTCAGGTAAATGCTGTCGTAGTCGGGGCTTTCTGCCTTGAGCCAAGCTTCGGGCAAAGTGGCAGGGTCGTAGTCTTCACCAAAATGTTCAGCCAATTCACTTTTGGACATTTTGGCTGTAATCATCAAGCGTTTAATAGTCAGGTCTTTTTGGTCGATTAATGCAACCACAATGCTGCGGTGTTTGGCTTCTTTACTGCGATCTACCAGTACAATATCGCCGTATTCAAGCCCTGCATTCACCATAGAGGTAGTGCGTACCACATTTAAAAAGGTCGCATTTTCATTAGAAATAAGATATTCATTCAGATCAATATTTTTATCAATATAGTCTTGAGCAGGCGAAGGAAAACCTGCAGGAATGGATTCTATTGTTACGGGAAGATGCAGCGTTTTTCTTTTAGCAAGCGCTTGAAAATCATGCTGATTCAGCAATTCAATTTGTTCAAGCAGGGCATTCAGGCTAGGGCTGGGTTTACCATCGCTGCCCATGATTTTTTGTAATGACGCCCAAGCAGCGTCAGAGAAGTAAATAGGTAACTTCTTAGACATGAGATTACTCCTACGCAACGAGGCGTGTTTGAAGTGAAATTTGATGTGTTGATAGCATAGCTGAAAACATGATTAAGATTCAATCTACGTGGATAATTGATTGCTAGATATAGATCACACTCTACGATTGCATAGCTATACAAACACAAGCCTTTCCGTTAGGATTTTTCTATCGCAGCAGCATATTTAGAGATTGGCATGCATATTGTTGAAGACATTTATTTAACGAAAGAAGAAGTTGAATCTTTACTGTTGGGATTAATCAATTCACAACTTGAACCTGAGTTTTTAATGCAGGATTTCATTAAACATCAGGTCTGGTCTTTGGCTGAATATTTTAAGCAAAATACTGAACATGAAATTGATTTTGCGCAAATCAGTTGCCCGATTAAAGTCAAAGCGGAATATCAAAATCATCGTTTAAAACGTCATTTTCTGGTTGAGTTTCATCTGACCACCACACCTTTTTTTAATTATGAGCCAGAAGAAAATAGCGTGGCTTACTCCTACATGATGAAAGATTTTTATCTGACCGATATTATTTTTTATGATGCCTATACGGGTGAAAATTTGCAGGCTTGGATGCAAAAAAGATTCGTGATTTTGCAGGGTGAACGTGAAATAGAAGTGAATTCATTGTCATGGTATGCAGATTACAATTTGCCGCAAGTTACACAAAATATGGTGTCTTTTGTGAGTGAAGCTGCTTATGACACAGGTTTAGATCAGATTGTAGATGAAGTGAATTTGCGTTTACGACAAGCCAAGACCGTTAATTAAATAGCTATCATCTATCTAAAAAATGATTATTTGAAATGGATGGCAGGGAATATACGATTACACAATGCTGATCAGGTTAAGGAATATCGAAAATGACCACAATCACACATGATTTAGGTCATGGCATGGGGAATGACTGGGAATATAAAGATTGGGCACATCTGACTGTCTCAGAATTACACAACCTGCAACCGTATTACCCATGCTTGCAAGGGGGTATTCAAATTCTGTGGTGCAGTCCGCGCCCATTTTCATCAGCCGCAGTGATTGAAGTCACGCAGGATGCAGTCAGTACAGATAAAATAGGAAGTCGCTCGTATTTCATTAAACGCAGTCATCGTTCATTTCGTAATGCGCAAGATATTTTGCAAGAGCATGCTTTTTTGCGACATTTAGCCAGTAAAAACATTCCTGTTGCGACATTAATTGCCTCGAATTGCGGACTGACCGCTTTAGAAATGGGCGACTGGACTTATGAAGTCTACGAAAAAGCAGCAGGTTTTGACTTATATGTCGATCAGCAATCTTGGACGCCGTTTTTCTATACAGAACATGCTGCAAAAGTGGGAAGTTTGCTTGCCAAATTGCATGTCGCCATGCAGGATTTTCCTGAGTTACATGGCAGATCGGCGCGTTATTTGGTATCGAATCAGCAGCTTTTAGAAAGTGAAAATATTGTAACGGCTATTCAGCAACGTATTCAAAATAGCCCTGAATTGAGCCGTTATTTTGCCGATAAAAACTTAGACGCCGTTTTTTTAGAGCGTGTATCTCAGACGCATCATAAAATTAAGCATATATTGCAGCAGACCACTAAAATTTGGACGCATAATGATTTGCATGCTTCCAATCTGTTTTGGTCTGCGCAAAGTGCCGATGCCAATATTACAGCGGTAATTGATTTTGGTTTATCAGATCGAAATTCAGCGCTTTATGACCTTGCGGTCACGATTGAGCGTAACTTTATAGATTGGCTGGCTTTAGAACATACATCACAAATCAATATTGACGAAGCGGGTTTAAGCGCGTTTTTACAAGCGTATTTTGCAGAAATACATCCACAACAAGACTTTAGTATTTTGCCAGAGTTGCTAAAAATTGTGCATTTGGATTTCGCATTTTCAGAGCTTGAATATTTTGTCGGAATTACCCAAAACCTGAAACATGCCGATGCTGCTTATTATGATTGGATTGTTGGACATGTAAATTGGTTTTTTGCAGAGCAAGGACAGCAATTTACCCAGACTTTTACTCGATTAATTCAACGCGAATTGTCATAATCTGCACAGCTAAATGCCTCAAGCATCACCTCTTATTTTAATGCAAGGTTTCGTATGTACAATCGTAAATTCAAACAGAATGTATTAACTGCGTCTTTAAAAACCATCATTCTGTCACCGCTGTGTTGGGCACCTTTGGTTTATGCAGAAAATGGCGTTCAACAACTCGATACGATTATGTCACTAAGCGACCTAAAGATATTCAGGCGCTGCGCTTTTCTGCAGATGAACATGGACAATTTGCAGTAGCAGGGGACGTTGGGGGATTTTTGGGAGAAGATCACCAATTTGGCTATCGCATTAATTTAGTCAATGAACAGATTGATTCTTATGTAGATCATGTAGATGGCGAGCGTTATTTGGCGGCATTGGCATTGGATTGGAAAGCCACAGCACAATCCAAATTTGAGTTTGATCTTGAAGCGCAGCGATCAGAACAAAAATCTGTTCCGGGTTATCAATTACTTGATGGCAAAGTGCCACAAAATGTGAAATGGGAGCGTTTACTAGGTTACCAAAGCTGGGGCAAGCCCGTCACAATTGATAGTCTAAATACCAGTTTAAAATACAACTATGCTTTCAATGATGACTGGAATTTAGGATTGGTGGCATCACACAGTAAATCTAAGGTGGATGATTATTCGGTATTTCCTTTTGGTTATTACCGAGATGGATGTGAGGCAGCATATTCGTGCAATACATTTAGTGCACAGGTGATAAAAACCCGCGATACGGATTTAGATAAATTTTTACCACAATTTGCTGTGAGTTATAGCCCATCAGAATCAACAACTCTGTATGCTTCTTATGCAAAAGGGCTGTCAGATGGAAAAACTGCGCCTTGGTTTGTAGAAAATAGTGCAGAAACCTTAGCACCAATCCATTCTGAACAATATGAAATTGGTTTAAAACAGCAGATTCATAACTTTTTATTAACCGCAGCTATTTTTGATTTACGTCAAGATAATCAATACTCTAAGCCGATCTTAGATAAACGTTATTTTGTTCAAGAAGGTGAGCAACGTAGCCTTGGTTTAGAATTAGGGCTGAATGGAGAATTAACAGATCATCTGGCATTAAGCTCATCTTTAGCATTGACCAAAGCTCGTTTAGATGAGGTTGAAGCGGTTGAATATGGCAATCATCAAGCGCAAAACGTGCCTAAAGTTCGTTTTGCAACACATCTTACTTATCAAGTACCCAATATTGAAGGTTTACGAGTGCTTGCAGGCGGTCAGTATAGTTCAAGCAAATATGCCAATAAGCAAGGCACTGCAAAAGTGAGCGGTTATAGTGTCTTTGATTTAGGCGCTGCATATCAATTTAAGTTGAATACAACCGATGCACAGTTACGTTTCAACATCAATAATTTATTGAATAAGAAATACTGGCGTGATGCAGGTGAATTTTATGGTGATGATTATTTATTCTTAGGTGCGCCACGTACAGCGACTTTATCTTTAAATCTGAATTTTTAGATTTGGTATAAAAGAAGAATAGCTTTTGACTAAAAGATAGCTAAAACCCTAATTTTTAGGGGATAATTCTTGGGATCGATATCATGATACAACTCATACAGTTTAATTTAGATCATTTAGACAAGACTTTATCTGATCAACAACATATTGAATATAATCAAATTATTGACTATGAAATAGTCAGGGAAAGTATTTGTAGCTTGATATTTAAATTAAGCAGACAGATGAAATTAGCTGATCCTGAACAACAAGACGTACTTCAAAAAAATATAAATAAACTCATCTACATAAGAGATTATTTACAAATTCACGATAGAGCATCCATTCAAAAAATTATGGCTGAGATCAAGTCTTATCAATAATGATATTGATGTCATAGCCACGCAGATTTGCGTAAGCTTGCTTGCACGCAAATCGAGTAGTGTTCTGATTTCGGCATAACTTATATTATGTTATTTAGGATACACTTGACGGCAAGATCGTTTATGATCGAAACTGTCAGGTGCAGCACCAACGATCAAAATGAGTTGCGGTAACGCAACTAAATCGGGTGCTGTCTTTAGATATCTTATTTAACATAATATAGATTATACGCAATTGAATTGTAACTCCAAAATAGAAATGTCCGGTTTCTCCAAAGTAAAAATGTCCGCTTTTAGAATACGCACTTTTGCGATTTTCTTAGCGGACGGTTTGTTATGTTGGTATCTATGTCGGATAAAGAACTTAAAAGATTGTCGGTCTTGCAGGAAATCTGTGATCAACGCATAACCCAGTCCCAGGCTGCTCAGTTATTACATATCTCAGAACGTCAGATCAGACGCTTATTGCAAAAATATAAAGCTCAAGGTCCTGCTGCATTAGCACATGCTGCTCGTGGTTTCGGTCCCACTTTAGCACATGAAAAGCTGACTACCATTCATGGATTTGATATTTCGGTAGAAACCCTGCGTTCTTGGATGATTGCAGCCAATTTATGGATTCCGCGATCCAAGCGCCAGAAACGTCCATATCAACCTCGATATAACCGCGATTGCTTTGGTGAGCTAATCCAGATTGATGGCTCATATCACGATTGGTTTGAAGGACGTGACGCTAAATGCTGCTTGTTGGTTTATATTGATGATGCCACTGGAAAGCTGTTGCATCTGCGCTTTTGTGAGGCCGAAACGACCTTTGATTATATGCTTTCAACCCGAGCCTACATTGAGCAATACGGCAAGCCTTTGGCCTTTTATAGCGATAAACACTCAGTATTTCGAGTCAATCAGAAATCCAAGCAAGACAGCCAGATCACGCAATTTGGCAGGATTCTCAACGAATTAAACATCGATATTATCTTTGCCAACTCACCACAGGCCAAAGGACGTGTGGAACGCGCCAACAGAACTCTGCAGGATCGCCTGATCAAGGAAATGCGTTTGGAAGGCATCTGCTCAATTACCGAGGCCAATGCTTGGCTGCCCTGCTTCATTGAGCAGTTCAATCAGAAGTTTGCCAAGTGTGCGAGAAACTCGAAGAACTTGCATCGACCTTTAACGGAATCTGATGCTGAGCTAGAGGATATTTTTACCTGGCAGGAACCGCGTAAGGTCACGAAGAATCTGACTATCACGTATGACAAGTGTATTTATATGCTTGAGCCAACAGCACTGAACCACAAACTTGTTGGGCAATACATAACATTTTTAGAGTATCCAGATGGTACTGTGGCCATCATGCACGAAGGACGGAAGATCAGCTACAGTATTTTCAATAAACTGGCTAGACTGCAGCAGAATGAAGTAGTTGAGAATAAAAGATTAGGTGCGGTTCTGGCCCATATCCAGCAACAACATGAAGAGTTGGAAAAACAAAATAAACGTTCCCGTTCCAAGAAAAGTATGCCGAGTCATAAAGCTCAGAAAGTTGTTATTGAACAAAGAAATTTAAATCCTGTTCTTGACTCTTGCAGTTAAAAACAGGACATTTTAAATGGTTTATCGCATAGACATTTTAATTGGTGAATAACAAATAAATATTAAGTAATTGATATGTATTAAGTTATTTTAAGTATTCGGTATCTCAATTTACCTTATCATTCACAAAAAATAAAAAAGCTACTCAATCTTTCAATCAAGTAGCTTCAAAAATACGCCGTACAATCTGTTAAAGTTTTTTCCAAGTCATCGTGCTAATCGCATTCGCGCTCTTGGCTTTGCCATATACTTTCATTTGATTATTCGCCGCATTTAATTGAGCATCAATTTTATAGACATAACCATCTTTCGGATTAATCCATTGTCCTTGCGAAAATTGTTTCGGATTTGAATTTGCCACTAAGCCTTCTAATGCCTGCATGCCTTTTATGGGCTGATTCTTTAAGTTGCCTTGGCATTTACTGCATACCTCTAATTGAATTGTGCCTACCGATAACAAATTTCGAGTAATTACAGCACTATATTCCGAAGTTTTAGAGTTCTTACGAATCACAATTTCTGCAACATAATGCCCTTTATGATCATCAATGACTTTCCATGTACCAATCAATGGATCAAATGGCATGGCTTGAACAGGAAAAATAAATCCCAAATATAGTGCAATTGCACCTAAAAAGTTACGCATCATAAAAATATCAACTTAAAACCAATTTACAGCACGGTTGTGCTAAAAATGGGCGTGATTATAGCAATCAATGTTGAGTTTAAATAAATTTTTCATAAAAATTAAATATTTATATGCTATTGGTTCGATGAAATATCATTAAAAATGTGAACCAATACGCTTTTTATGGGTAGATGAATTTTGATGCGTTGCAGCTTTATGCATAAAAGTGAATCTGTAACGTGGTTTTGTATGCCAATTAATCATCTATATTTCTTCTTTCAACATTTGCTGTGTTATGGCGTAAACTAGACCTACAAGCTGTATCACTATAAGTTAAGAAATATTCACAGGAATGCTCTTAACTTTATCCTAAGTTTTTGTTTTTACTGTCTTAAATTTATCTATCTTTAAATTTAGGTTTAGTCATCAAGGTAACATCGTATGCTCAAGTGGTTCGAGAAACTTATAGATCCTTATCCAAATAAAGGTTTGACCGAACCCTTGCCAACCACGTTTTTTGCCTTTGTTTGGCAAGCAGCTTCAGGTGTACGTCCATATTTATTGTTATTGGTTTTATGTACTGCAGGCGCTGCCAGCTTTGAAGCTTTGCTATATGCAAAAATTGGCGATTTAGTCACATGGCTTAGTCAAAGTCAGCCAGATACTTTCCTTGCGCAACATCAGCAGAACCTTACTTTGCTGTTTTGTATTTTATTGGCCAATATCTTTTTTGCCAGTGCGCAGTCAATTGTGAAGCATCAAATGTTATACAGTGGTTTTCCAATGCGTTTGCGTTGGCGTTTCCACAATTTAATGTTGCAACAAAGTCTGGATTTTTTCCATAATGATTTTGCAGGAAGACTCTCTGCCAAAGTCATGCAAACCGCCTTAGCAGTACGTGAGTTTTGGGTCATTTTGGGCGATATGCTTGCCTATGTATTCATTTACTTTATTACGATTAGTCTGGTATTGGGCGCAATTTCTCCAATGCTCATTTTGCCGTTATTGCTATGGTTGGCTTTATTTATTCTTGCAGCAGCTTATTTTATTCCGCGTTTGAGCAAAGTATCTAATGAACAAGCCGATGCACGTGCAGTGATGACAGGACGTGTGACCGATGCTTATACCAATATCCAAACCGTAAAATTGTTTGCGCATGCAGGCCGTGAAAGCCAATACGCCAAAGCATCTATGCAAGAATTTATGGTGACGGTTTATAAACAAATGCGTTTGGGCGCTCAATATGAAATCAGCATCAATTTACTGAGCGTGGTGTTGTATGTAGGCGTTTTAGGTACTGCAATTTGGCTGTGGTTAAATGGTCGTGCAGAATTGGGGATTATTGCAGCCACCACAGCCATGATTCTTAAACTCAACAGTATTGCCGAGTTTATGATGTGGCAGACCTCTGCCCTGTTTGAAAATGTCGGCACCATTCAAGATGGTATGAAAACTCTTGGACGTCCAATTGCGATTCAAGACAAAGTCAATGCGAAGCCATTACAAGTTGCTCAAGGCGAAATTCAGTTTAAAGATGTCAGTTTTGCTTATAACAGTAAAAACGTGATTGACCAGTTTAATCTGCATATTCGTGCAGGCGAAAAAATTGGTATTGTGGGACGTTCGGGTGCAGGTAAATCGACCCTCATTCAATTGCTTTTACATTTTTATGAGCTCAAACACGGCTCAATTATGATTGATGGGCAAAATATTGAAGATGTAACCCAAGACAGTTTGCGTAAAAATATTGCACTTGTCACTCAAGATACTTCGCTATTACACCGTACTGTGGCTGAAAATATTAAATATGGTCGTCCTGACGCGACTGATGCAGAAATGTTTGAAGCTGTACGCAAAGCCAAAGCCGAAGAATTTATTCCACAATTGACTGATTTACGTGGCAAAAAAGGCTATGAAGCCTACGTGGGCGAACGGGGTGTTAAACTTTCAGGTGGACAACGTCAACGTATTGCCATTGCCCGTGTTTTCTTAAAAGATGCACCTATTTTAATTTTAGATGAAGCCACCAGTGCGCTCGACTCTGAGGTTGAAGCGGCAATTCAATCGAGCCTCGATGAACTCATGCAAGGTAAAACTGTAATCGCGATTGCACACAGACTATCTACCATTGCACAAATGGATCGTTTAATTGTGCTCGATCAAGGACGTATTGCAGAACAAGGTACGCATGATGAACTGGTGGCTATGAACGGAATTTATGCACAACTTTGGCAGCGTCAAACAGGTGGTTTTTTAATTGAACAAGATAAAATCGTAAAACCATCGACTGATAAAAATTAGCATCTCCAGCAACTTTGCTGTAACTCAGGCTTTGATGAAATGCAGATATATCGCATATAGTCAAAGCCTGTTTTGTCTAACAATTTCCATAGAATTTCTTTAATTTTCATGCCAAGATGCAATATGTCATCTACGTTCTTATGTCGCCGTTTGGCAAACTAAGATATGCATAGATGACAGTCGCTAAGGCAAATTAAAATAAAATTAGCAAATGCAATGGAACATGCATGAAAACAATATCAGCACGTCAGGAACAAGGTGTTCCAGGGGTTTATGGCTTATTGGTTTTGGATGTTGTATCCCGTTGGGGTTATAACGCAGATACCTTATTTGCACCATTTCAACTCAATAGCGAAATGTTGGCAGACCCAGAATGTCGTATTCCTACACCTATTGCCAATGAGTTGGTTAAACATGCTTTAAAACTTACAGGCGAATCGACGCTCGGTTATCATCTTGGTACGCAAATGCGCATTTCCATTCATGGCTTTATTGGCTATGCGATTATGACTGCGCATGAAATTAGTGATGCGTTGATTTTAGCCAATCGTTTTATTCAACTGCGTATGCCCTTTTTACAATTGTTTTTCTCGACTTTTGGCGAAAAAGCCAGTCTGCAATTGCAGTGTGATATTCACATGGAACCTTTACGCACAGAAATTGCCATCGCTTTAATTATTGGCATGATTACCATGAGTAAAGCCATGACAGGTACCGAACACTTTACAGGTGAAGTCGATTTTGACTTTCCTAAACCTGCAGGTTTTGATCAGTATTTTTCGAAATTTCCTTATCATCAATTCCGTTTTGATCAGCCGTATTTAGGTTTAAGTTTTGACAAGCAATATCTAGGCTTAAAAATGATTAATGCCGATCCTATTGCCAGTCAAATTGCGATTAATCAATGTGAAGCCGAACTTTCTGCTTTAGGTGAACGTCGCCGCATTTCTATGCGAGTACGTGATATTTTAACCCACGCAGAACAGCATTATTTAAGCATTGAAAATGTTGCCGACTATCTACACATGTCCGACCGCACACTCAAACGTCAACTGGCTGCAGAAGGTACTTCATTTTCAAACTTGGTCGATGAAGTACGTTATCGGCATGCAACTTCCCTGCTTTCCCGTACAGACTACACGCTAGAACAAATTGCCGATGAATTGGGTTATAGCGATGTGGCAAATTTTAGTCGTGCTTTTAAACGCTGGAGTGGACGCAGTCCGAGCAATTGGCGTAAAGATCCGTATTTATAAACTTTTGTTTTTAGCAAAAAGCATGTATAAAACATGGCAAAAAGATTCGATACAATTTAAGGAGTTATCAAATGAATCACCCAGCGGAATTAAAATATGCAAGAACACATGAATGGGTGCGTATTGAAGGTGATTTGATCGTCACAGGTATTTCAGACCATGCACAAGATGCTTTAGGCGATTTGGTCTATGTAGAAGCACCTGAAGTTGGTCAAAAAGTAATTGCGGGTGAACAAGCAGGTGTGGTTGAGTCTGTTAAAACAGCTTCAGATATTCACGCCCCTGTTTCAGGCGAAGTAGTTGAAGTGAATAGCAATTTAGAAGATGACCCTGATTTTGTGAATGATGAACCGTATGGCAAAGGCTGGATTTATAAAATCAAACCAGACAATATGGCAGATGTAGAACAGCTTTTATCAAGTGCAGACTATGAATCTGGCTTATAAGCCTTAAATTTGCAGCGTTTAATCGCTCAAATTCAAAGAAATCAGCTTCGGCTGATTTTTTTTGTATTGCAACTTTAGAAAATAAACCTAATTATCTTTATTTGATAAAATAATTAAAATAATTGCATTAAAATCTAATTTTAAGTTTAATTTTATTGAATAGCTGTACTTTTCACATAAATGGGTTTATTATTTTTTGCATGATCTCGCGGTGTGATGATTTCCAATAACAAAGCATCTGTATAACAAAGTACACATTACACGCTGCTCCACTCACCATATAGGTTTAAATTATGTCTGCTATAAATGCTGAACATTTATGGAATAAGTCGTTTATTCTCTGCTTATTCAATAACTTGTTCTTATTCATATTTTATTTTGCGCAAACGACAGTTTTGCCTATTTATATTGTGAATGAGTTGGGTGGTAGCTTGTCACAGGCAGGTTTAGCCATGACTTTGTTTATGTTATCTGCAATCGCGATTCGCCCATTTAGCGGTTTGATTATTGAAAAATTTGGTGTAAAGAAAACCTTATATGTTTCTGAAATCATGTTTTGTCTGTGTAGCGTGGCATACATTTTTGTAGATAGTTTACTGTTTCTACTCGTACTGCGTTTTTTACATGGGATTTGGTTCAGCATTGTCACCACAGTTACCGTCCCTATTGCCAATAACTTTATTCCAGACAGTCGCAAAGGTGAAGGTATGGGCTATTTTTTGGTGTCAGTAAATTTAGGGATTGTATTGGGACCTTTAATTGGTTTAAGTCTGATTCAAAGTGTTTCTTATGCCAGTATTTCTACCTTACTATCCGTCAGTGTTTGGGTAGGTTTCGCCTTCTGTTTAATGATTCCAATTGCGACCCAAAAAGTAAAAACTGAAACAACACCTAAACGTAAATTAGGGCTTCAAGATTTTGTAGAGAAAAAAGCAATTCCTGTATCACTCATGGCGATGATGGTTTCTTTCGCGTATGCCAGTATTATGTCATTTATTTCCACCTTTGCAGAATCACGCAATATGCTGTCTTATGCGAGTTTATTCTTCGTGATATTTGCAGTTTCGATGATGATTTTGCGCCCAATTACAGGCAAAATTTATGATCGTAAAGGGGCGAGTTATGTGATTTATCCTGCAATTATATTATTTGCTTTAGGATTAATTGTCTTGAGTCAGGTACACAGTGTATTCGGTTTTATGTTGGCTGCTGCATTAATTGGTGTAGGGTTCGGGTCTGCCCAACCTTGCCTGCAAACCATTTCAATTCAACGCTCCCCTAAAGATCGTATTGGTCATGCCACATCTACGTATTTTTGTTGTTACGATATTGGTATCGCCTTAGGCGCGTTAATTCTAGGTTGGATTATTGCGGGTTATGACTATACCGCAGCGTATTTGCTCTGTGCTGTTGTGACCTTAATCAGTTTAATTTTCTATAAATTTGTTGTGGCTAAACAACCTAATGCAGATATTCAGGCTTAGTTTTTAATAGCAGCAAAAGAATTGTTATTTTAAAAACTAATCTAAGAAGAGTTGATTTTTAAATACTCTCCCACCCAAAAAACCTGAAATTTCAGGTTTTTTGGGTTTCTGGAGTTTTATTTTTTATGCAGTTTTAGCCAAAACCTGACGATTTAAGCTTTCAGCGACCTCAATAAGCAGTTGTTCAGTCTTATCCCAACCCAAGCAGCCATCGGTAACAGATTGACCATAAGTCATCTCGCAAGAAATCTTTTGATTTCCATCCACCAAATGACTTTCTAACATGATGCCACGGACTTGCGTCTGTTCACGTTCTGCCACAATGGTACGCAAGACTTGCGGTTGTTGTTGTGGGTCTTTATGGCTGTTACCGTGACTACAGTCAATAATCAATGCAGGCAACTGCCCTTTGGCTTTGTGCTGAATTTTCTCAATTTCTGCCAATTGATAATTTGGCCCTGAATTTGCGCCACGTAAAATTAAATGCGCGTGTGGATTACCTTGTGATGACAAAATAGCAGGTAAACCCGACTGGCTCATTCCCATGAATTGATGTGGATGACTTGCCGATTGAATTGCATCTAATGCAATTTGAATTGAGCCATCAGTTCCGTTTTTGAAACCAATGCTATACGGCATGGCGCTAGAAATTTCACGGTGAATTTGTGATTCACTGGTACGTGCGCCAATTGCACCCCAAGCCAGTACATCATCAAAATATCCCGTTGCCATTGGGCTTAAAATTTCAGAAGCAATTGGTAAACCCATTTCTATAATTTGTAGATACAGTTCACGTGATTTTTCTAAGCCTAATTGCATGTTTGCAGAGCCATCTAAGTCTGGGTCATACAAAAAGCCTTTCCAGCCTACCGTAGTACGTGGCTTTTCGATATAGGCGCGCATCACCAAGAAAATTTGATCTGAAACTTGGCTTTGTAATTGTTTTAATTTTTCTGCGTATTCGAGTGCTGCTTGCGGATCATGAATTGAACAAGGTCCTGTAATGACCAATAAGCGAGGGTCTGTGCCCGCTAAAATGTTCTGAATAATCTGTCGATGTTGTGCGATTTGTTGTTTTAGCGCAGATGAAAGTGGGAGTTGCGCTTTGAGTTGATGCGGTAAACTTAAACTAATTTCAGTATTGTTGGTCTGTTGTTGTAAAGCAGTATTTAAAGCATTCATTGGTCTGTTCCTTTGGACTGTTTCTCTTTTTTACAGTCCGATCATTTATTTCAGCGTTATGGGTCTAATGGATTGCAAGGTTTGAGTCATAGATTGACTAAAGTAAAACCAATAAAAGTTGCTAAAGTATGAATAATTAACGTTGTACATGATTAAATCTCCGAAAAACCTATAAAATTCAAAACACCAGACATAAAAAAACCTGATCAGGGTTGCCGATCAGGTATCAACTGGTGGGCAACCTTTTGCCCGAACGCGACTCAGGCAATCATTGAAACTGCCAAAAGTAATAGTAAGCGTTTGCGATTAAAGGTTGCTTTAACATCTTGTTTTCATCAAAAAATGAGCTGTTAAAATTAAAATACGCTGTATTGTTCCGTTTGGCAATCCTTTTTGTAAAATAATTTTTATTGGATGTATTTATTAAAATTAAGCTACTGTTTTAGCGAATCCAGGGGTTAAAAAAACCAAGCCGAAGCTTGGTTTTTGTTGGGTCTTTATTTAAGCGCGTTACTCATCATTGATCAAAATGAATCACACTACGAATAGATTTACCCTCATGCATTAAATCAAAGGCTTCATTAATTTGGTCTAGCCCCATGGTGTGCGTTACAAATGGTTCGAGTTGAATATCACCCTTCATGGCTTCTTCAACCATGCCTGGCAATTGCGAACGACCTTTTACACCACCAAACGCAGTTCCTTTCCAAGTACGACCTGTCACCAATTGGAATGGACGAGTTGAAATTTCCTGACCTGCACCTGCAACACCAATAATAATGGATTGTCCCCAACCACGATGCGCACATTCCAAAGCGGAACGCATCACATTGGTATTTCCAATACATTCAAAAGAATGATCTACGCCCCAACCTGTTTTTTCCACAATGACTTCCTGAATTGGGCGGTCATAATCTTTTGGATTTAAGAATTCGGTTGCACCAAATTGTTCTGCCAATTTGAATTTCTCTGGGTTGGTATCAATGGCGATAATACGGCTGGCTTTGGCTTTATGCGCACCTTGCACAACAGCTAAACCAATACCACCTAAGCCAAATACCGCAACGGTATCGCCTTCTTGGACTTTTGCAGTATTTTTAACTGCACCTAAACCAGTTGTAACACCGCAACCTAATAAGCAAACTTGCTCATGATTGGCTTCAGGATTAATTTTTGCTAAAGATACTTCAGCAACTACCGTATATTCACTAAAGGTTGAACAGCCCATGTAGTGATAAATCGGTTGTCCATTATAAGAAAAACGTGTCGTGCCATCAGGCATTAAACCTTTACCTTGTGTCGCACGTACGGAAACGCATAGGTTGGTTTTACCAGATTTACAGAATAAACATTCGCCACATTCTGCTGTGTAAAGCGGAATCACATGATCGCCTGGTTGAACACTGGTCACACCCTCACCAACTTCAACCACAATACCTGCACCTTCATGGCCAAGAACTGCAGGGAAAACACCTTCAGGATCTTCACCCGATAAGGTAAATGCATCGGTATGGCATACCCCTGTGTGGGTAATTTTGACCAAGACTTCTCCGGCCTGCGGCGGTGCAACATCAATTTCAACAATTTCAAGCGGCTGACCTGGGCCGAATGCGACGGCTGCACGTGATTTCATGAGCAAATTATCCCTAAAAAATACATTAACAGATGATAAGGGGCTGCTGACAATTCGTCTATGTTTGCGATGTGAGAGAGATATCTCGCAAGCTATTTATAAAATATCAACAGACTCTCACAATACCCTCTTTCTATTCAGAGTTTCAAGCATTAACATGAGGATAATCTCCATGTATAAATACAGAATGACTTAAGAATAATCATGAAGATCCAAAGACCTTGTTACTGGCTTGGAATGTTGGCTTTTTTCGCTATTTTACTGACAGGATGCAGTTTACCGATGAATCAAGCGAGCAAAGATAGCCCTGTTGAGCATTATGTAGATCATTGGCTGAATGGTCAGGAAATTGATGCACATTTATCCCAAAATTTAACAGCGTATCTTTCTCTAAATGATGCCTTTAGTAGCATCGCCTCGCGTTTATATTTGATTCAAAAAGCACAGCACCATTTAGATTTACAATATTACATTTGGGAAGATGATTTAATTGGTCAGTTGATGTTGGCTGAACTGCTCAAAGCAGCAGATCGTGGTGTAAAAGTTCGTTTATTAATTGATGATCAAAATGGTACGCAACTTGATCCAACCTTAAAACGGCTTGCTCAGCATCCTAATTTTGAAATAAAAATTTTCAATCCGTACAAATATCGGCATTTTCGTGTGATGGATTATTTGTTTCGTTTTAAACAAATCAATCGCCGTATGCACAATAAACTAATTATTGCCGATGGGGCGATTGCCGTGACAGGTGGGCGTAATATTAGCCGTGAATATTTTGATGCCAGTGAAAATTTTCAATTTACTGATATGGATATTCTATTCTATGGCAGTGCTGTCCCCCAAGCCAATGCCGTGTTTTTAGAGTTTTGGAATGACGAACTAAGCTATTCAGTAAAGCAATTATTAGGCACAGGCAACGCGTTGCAATTGAGAGAATTGCGTAATCGCTATGAATTAAATGCCAAATATAAAGATAAAATTCGTGAACGTGTGGCTAACGCGCAAGAAGAAGTCAGCATCAAATTAGAACAACATCCTGTACAGTGGGTATGTGCGCATTTTGTGGCAGATTCTCCGAATAAAATTCGGGGTACAGCTCAAGGCGAGCAACTGATTTACAAACAAATGTTAAAGTTAATGGGTGAGCCCAAACAACATTTAGAACTGGTTTCTGCCTATTTTGTCCCAACAGAAGATGGTCTTAAAACACTCACTCAACTGGCTGAAAAAGGAATACAGATACGTGTATTGACCAATTCATTTTTAGCCAATGATGTGCCTTTGGTACATGCATTTTATCAGCAGTATCGCGTAGATTTACTTAAATCAGGTATTCGTTTATATGAATTTAAGCCTTATATTGAACGAAAAAAGCGTACTTGGTATGAAGTTGCAACGGGTAACGTAATTCCTGCCAAAGGCAAAAACGCCTCGAGTTTACATGCCAAATTCTTTGATATAGATGGCATGGTCTTTGTAGGTTCTTTTAACCTTGATCCTCGTTCTGCAAAATTAAATACCGAAGTTGGCTTGGTGTTAGAGTCTGAACAATTGCAAAACGATGTTTCTCAATCTTTAGACCGCTATTTGCCACAAATTGCGTATGAACTGCAATTAGACGAAAACGGTCAAATTATTTGGTTAGATCATCAGGCAGATGGCAGTATTCAAACGTATCATCATGATCCTGAAACCACACAGTTTCAGCGTTTTATGATGAAAACAGTTTCATTATTCCCTATTGAATGGATGATGTAATGACAATAGATAGACATTAATTATGGAAGCGTATTTTTCTTTCTCTGCCATCACTGTCTACAATTATTTAAAGTTACTTATAGTAAGCCTATTTCTTTAAATAAGTTAAAATACGCTTCTGCCTTTTTCTCTAAAGCTAAAGGATAGGCTCGTGAAGATGAAGGCATCCGATATAAATGCAGCTCACGCTTGGCAAAATAGCAATGTGTCGCCTGCCCAATTTGAGGTTTTTCGGCAGATTCAGGCATAGATAACATGAGTGTATCAGTCGCTTTATCGCCTGTGGTCATAATGCTTTGACATAAAGGTATCTTGCTTAAAAGTGCTGCAATATCCATTGGTTTTTCAATCTGTAAAAATTTGTCTGATGCATTGCCTTTTAAGCGAATCACCTGCTGCGCCGTATCTGAAATAGCAATGCCAGTGGTGTTTAAAAAATCAATAATTTTATGAAGATGAAAATTTTTAGCTTCTAAATCTAAAAAGTAGTTTTTATCTTGAAAAAAGCATAAGCCCAAAATTCGCCACATATCATTTTGATAATTCGGATAATAAAAATCCATTTTCCAACGGCTTTTAGGTGGTGGAAAACTCCCAAGCATTAACAGCTTGGCATTGGCTGGTAAAAAGGGTTCGAGTGGATGGGTTTCTATTTCTGACATTGTTTAAAATCAATAAGTTATAATGCGATTTAAAAAATAATTTTGACTAAATATCAAAAGACTGTTTCTTAAATTTTAGCATAATTACAGTTTTTTCAACGATACAATCCATTCCATTAAATGCTTTTTTAATTAATGCCTGCAAAATTCCTGCAAAACTTTTGCAAAACTATTATGGAAAATATAGAACGCATTGACCATTATGACAAAATAAAATTATGAAAATTTGGTACTAAAATGGGTGATTTTTCATAAAAAAAATGAAAAAGGCGCCATTAATTAGGCACTTTCTTCGTTCTGATGTGCTTAAAATTGCGATACTACATCAATAAAAACAAACTCTCTTGAATATTTCGTTGGCATGCCTACAAATGTGAACTCTACATTCCCCTTCTTATCATTTCTTTGTGTCTCAGCATGATGAGAAGAAATATGAGTCACATCAAAGAATCGAACATGGTTATTCAAGCCAATAATTTCCTCTTCTTCATTCGATATAAGAACTTCTAATTCAGGATCATATGTTTCTAATTTCTTTATTAAATCTTTAACTTTCATTTTTGCCTCATTAAAAGTATTTGCAAAATGGGACTTGTGAGAACAGAAGATTCGCGCAAAAGTTTTTTGTCGTAAAATAAATTACTGAGAAAAATATTGCACCAGCAATCATTAGGAGTGCACCAGAAAACTTCCAATTTACAACATCTTGGTTACCGCATTGTCCGCAGTAGTAATAATAGCCTTTGATACGACCACCACATTCAGGGCATTTTTTATGATTGATTATAAAATGGTTCATATTTATCCTCCAATCATACTTTTATGCAGTTGAATAGCTGCATTACCTGATGCGAACAAAACAATTAAAGTCGGTATCAGTAAAAAAATGAGTGCTAAAACAAACTCTACTAACAGAATTTTTCTCTTCTGGGCAACCAATTTTAATGTTCTTAAAAAATGCTTACTCCATACTTTAAGATTATATGGGTTATCACAAACTCTATATTCAGATAAATTCTCAACCTGTCTGTCCATATGATCAGTAATCTGTTGAATGAAATTCATAATATTTGCTATAACAATATAGAAAAAAATAAATGCCATAGCTAAAGTAACAGACCACAGAATATAATTATTCAATGTGTTACTGCGTACTACAAATAATATCCAAACGCTACCAACTAAAACTTGGGGGGTCAGATTACGCATATACTCTAAAACAGCTTTATTGCCATCAGGTGTAAACAGAAAAAGATTGCTTTTAATTCTCTTTTTTCCTGCTTTGTACTTTTCATCATCATTACTATATTTCATTAAAACTCCATTGCTAATATTAGAAAGCACACAAGCACGAATGCTTGTGCACCAGATCATTTATGCTGCGCATCGAACTAAGAAAGCCCATGCGTGATAACCGTACTTATGGGCATCTAAAACTCGACCAGAGTTGCCTCGTACACGACGATAGCGACAGAACACCCATTTCATGCCTTTCGGCGGTTCTTGAGTACCTAACTTCTTAAGCACATAGCTCACCTCCTCTCCCAAGGAGATTTGAAAAGCTAACTTAAATGATCTACAATGAAGTTCCTTACGCTTTACAGTAGTCATCTGAGTTAGCCGAATAGCCCTTGGGTGTACTATCCGAAACTGATATGAAAGATTACTTACATATCAGTTTTTTCATTTTAAAGAATTAAATTTATTTTTAGCTGCCAAGTAACCAACTTGAAACTGAGCTTGAATCTGTTCAATTGATAATCCAATACATTGTTCTGTGGGCATTAAAAGCTCAGCTGCAAACGTATCAGCTTGCCATTCTGAATCTTCAAAATGCTTATGAGTCGGCAATGAGCCTCGAGCAAAAGTCACTCCCTCATGAAGGAACAAATGTCCCAATTCATGTGCGGCAGTAAAACGTGATCGATTGTGCCTTGGATTAGTTGAATCACATAAAGCGTCATAGACATCTTCACGCAGAATAATTAATGCTGCATCTGGGTTTGTCCACCCTTCAACATCAGGCATCTCGTGAATTTCTCTTACTTCAAATGTCACCTTATATTGATGCAACGTATGTTCAAGAACTTTCACCAAATCAATGGCATCAGTAGGTGCTAAATTGAAAAATTTATCCCGTACTGTACGAGCTTTATCCTTGATGCTTTGTGCACTCAAGGGCTGAACTTTATACCCTCGAGGCACTGAACAACCAGATGTCATATATTAATTCTCCTCTAAAATTTTTCTCAGTTCAGCTAGATCGACCGATTGTGCCTGAATACGTCGTGCAAACATTAAGGCAAGTTCTGCTTCTTCAGCATCATGCGTTTTGATTGTTACGTTTTCAACACTTTGGCTTGCAGCATGAGTTAACAGCTTTTCTTCATCTTTAGTAAGTCCTAGAGCATTTGTAATTTTTGTAATTAATTCAGCACTTATTGGCTTTTTACCTGTTTCAACAGCTGATAAGAAAGCTGAACTAACACCAATAGAAGTCGCAAGTTCATTCAGGTTGCTATCATAATCAATCCGAAGCTTCCTAATTGCTTTTCCAAATTCTGTTAGTTTAGACATTTTCATAACCCTATCACTAAACCCATCCTTTATTGGATGAGCAATACCATTACGGTATTTTTAATATATTATCTAATTTTTAAAATAAATCAACCTAAAGGTTAATTATTTTTATGATTAATGATTTTGTGTCATTCGCGACTAAATCATAAATTTGTCAACCAACTTTTCGGACTAAAACAGAGATTTGTCAACTATGGTGACATTTGGGCATTAGTACTGAAAAATAAAAGCCCGCATCAGCGGGCATTTTTTATTCTTTATTTTGTTTTGCTTCGATCTGCTCCTCACCTATCTCAAAACCTATTTCTACAGCACCGTTTAGCCCAAATATAGACAACAATAATTTAAACATCATTTTCCCCAAGTTAATTCTTATCTATTTGGGTAGATTTGAGTTATGTTTCATGCGGTTCATTCGATCAATATCTGCAGGTTTGTAGCCATGATCCAAGAGATACTTGGTCTTATCATCGGGATAGTCTCTCAGAATATTGACTCTCCGACAAACCCGGTACGGTTCATTCCTTCTAGAATTACTATAGATTTCCAATAATTCAAGCCACAAGGTGTATACTCTCACGCGATCATTAATCACATAAATAGACATTATGAAATTCATTATCTTGGCTTTATTTTTCTTTTCTACTTGGGCATCGGCAAAAGAAATTAATTCAATTCCAAATGAGTATATTGGACTCTGGGGTGATAGCGTCCGCACATGCAAAACTAAAGAGCCTAACGGGGACTTTATGCTCCTTGTAAATGTTACTCCAAAGCTTATTGAGGGGAGTTATGCGGAATCAAGCTTTACATTTAAACCTATTTTTATAGAAGATGACTGGATGCACAACAAAGCTCTACCAACTGCAGGATGGTATGCGCCATATTACGATGAAGATGGTGATCAGCAACAAAAACCAGTATTGATGAATGTAACGCTTTTCAAAGAGCGCAATGGATTGTACATATTGCCATTAGCTAGCACAAAACTTGTAAAATGTTAAAAAGAAGCCCGCAATCAGCGGGCTTTTTTAATAGAAAGAAATTAATAAATAATACCATCCCACCAACCACGCACATCTCTGTTGGTAGTATATGAGGCAGTGTTACCTGGTTTCAGTGTGTAGTTGCAGGTGTAAACTGTTGCATACTGACGGCCAGTTCTTGCATGTGTCAGATAATTGGTTTGTACCGCTCTTCCAGTAGAACAACCAGATAAGCTCAAGGCTTCTGATAATGTCGTATAGGAGGTTGATAGTCTTTGTGTTGGTCCATCACATTGATATTTACCTGAATTGGTCTCCCAACAAACCGCAAGTGCTGTATTAGGAGAGTCATCAGCTATTACTTGCGTGGATCCAAAAATTGAAAAACACATAGTTATAGCTGCAAATAATTTTAAAGTCTTCATCTTTAATTCCCCTTAAAAAATTAACTCTGAAATGCTGCTTAAAATTTCATATATAGCATGACTATTTAAATAGGGATACTCCCAATATTAGGATGTCTTTTGGATGACGCTTCGATTAATTTAGTAAAAGTGTTGCTATAAAGGGACTTAAAAATGAAAAAAAATATTCTGGGGATAATAGCGCTTTCAGTTATATCCATGTGTACATTTGCGGCTACAGATGGGGTGTACGCTATTCAAAATGGCTACTACTCTATCAATGTTAAATTCGCAGAAAATAGTCTCACAATTGTTGAGCCTAATAAAACATCCACTTATCTAAAAGATACGAGTGGAAATTATATTTTCACAAATCCAACCAACAACATTACTTATGGTATGCGTGTTGTGGATGACAAAACCATAGAGGCATACAAGCCAGGTGTTCCAAACTCAACAACGGTTCTCACATTACAATCTGCATCAGCCAAAGCCTCAAGTGAGGATAAAGGTAATCAGATGAAAGCTCTTGCTGATAAATATTTTAAACTTGCGGAATCAGACAGTAACAATGTTCACACGTGGGCAAATTGTGCCTCTGTAGCTTTGGCTTATTCGAGCCTGTCTTTGGAAAAAGCAAAAGAAATGGAGTTACAAGCAGCGACTTTAATTAAGTTAAGTCAATCGCCTGTAGCAAACTCATCTCCTTGCTCTGAAGTAATATCTAATAAAACTTGGATATCCGCTCCAAGCTATTAATAAAATAAACAAAGTAAAGTTAAGCAAAAGCCCTCACTTGAGGGCTTTCTTATACGCATTACCAAGCTTCACATCATAAGCATTTCTAACATACGCAGGGCCATTATAGCCACGTGCGAATGTTCGCCAATCCTTATTTTTGAGTGCATTAATCAGCTTGTTTGTCACAATGTAGCGGCACATTGCTTCAAGCTGTGATGCTTCGTCACGATACATTGCATTAATGAAGTTTTGCAGAGTCGGATAGCCCAAAGCTTTCCAGTGATAACCCATGACTTGACCAATGCCCCATGATGCTGACTCTAAAGCCGAATCACGATGATATTGAGCAGCCGCATTCAAACGTCCGTGCTGTGCAGAATATAAGCCATAATTGCCCATTGTTTTATTGCACAGGTCAGGACGTTCTCGCACGGCCTTGTCTGCTATTGCTGCTTTACCATTTGCAATTAGTCTTTGCCGAAATACATGGCGTTCAAATAGAATCACTGGCGTACCGTCAGCATTAAAACCTGAGCCTTTACACTCAACTTCAATCACAGCTTTCAATGCAGCGACTTCGATGTTGAGTTTTTGGGCTTGTTCATTAATTTGTTGAGTCGTGATCTTTTTTGACATTTATTTCCACCTTATCAATCTTATCACTCACAAAATGCGTGCCTTTGTAACCGATCGCACTTGATACCCCAACCGCCACAATTTCAGGGATACCGAGCCAAGTCATCAGTGACCAAGCACCGATTGCAAACAATCCACACATCAGTGCTTCAAGCCAATCTGCTTTGCCGTGTTTTTTTGCTGTGCGAAAAATTGCCATTAAAAAAGCCATCACAAATGATGCGACGGCTGTATAAAATGGTTCTAGTGCGGACCACATCTGCTTTAAGTCGTCCATTAATTCCCCCTATATTTTTGGCAATAAAAAAGCACCCGAAGGTGCTAAATGGCTTGAATTCTTGCTGCAAAAGCAGACCAGTTTGGCGCGGCTTGATATGCTGCTACTGATGCGGCGGGGACTTTAAAGATACAACCTGCATTTAAGCCTGAAAATGATGTAGCTAATATGGATGGTGGTGTGACTGCTAAAACAGTAATAACTTCAGCTGAAGTTAAGCCATTAAAAGCATATGCTGCAATATTTGTGACAGTTGCGGGTATTGTAAATGCTTTTAATATTTGAAAGCCATCGAATGCCCGTGCAGCAATACTTGTAAGTGAGTTCGGAATTATGAGTTCAGTGCAAGAGTTCCAGCCCAGAAATGCATAAGACCCAACACTTGTCACACCCTCAGGGATTCTCGCACTTGTGCAAGCTGTCATCTGGGCAAAGGCATATTGACCAATTGTTGCCAAGTTTGCTGGGAGGTTTAGCTCAACAACGCCCGCCCATGATCTGAACGCATAATCAGATACTGATGTAACGCCATCGCCAATAGTTAATGATGTAGCCTTGCGCCACAGAATGTTCATATGTCCCGCCGCATCAAAAGCATGCTGATTAATTGTCCCGGTGATTTGACCGATTCTTACGCCGCCAATATTATTTGGAAAATTTATTAAATTTCCAGTAAATTGAATTACCCCACCACCAGTTACATCAGAGGGCGCATACAATTCAATTGACTTTGTTGCGCTATCTTTTTCAGCAGTTACGGTAATCTTCTGTCCGCTTGTGTAATTTGCTGAAAACGGGATATTAAAATCACCGTTTGCATCTGCAACACCTGTATAAATCGCCATAACTTACTCCTGAATTTCGATTGTAATAGTTGCGCCTGCCTCAGCTTTTCCTGAAATTGCAGAACCATCAAACTTCATATTTGCGCTAAGTGACTCGTCCACATTTACAGAAATATTGGCGACTGGCACAGTATTTCCTGTGACGCTTGAGCCGTCAGTTGCTGCTGTTAAAACCAAGCTTACTGATTCAGCAAAAAAGCTATGTTCAAAGGATTGATAAGAATCATACCCATCACGCACAGACCATAATTTCAATGTATGTGGCTTATTTGGAATTAACACGCTGGACAGAATGGTTGCTGTATTGCCAGTTATTGCGCTTCCGCTATCTAAAACAACATTTTCAGAAATTAATTCATAAGAATATGTTGTGTTTAATTCCGCATCATCCAAAGCATTATAGAAATCAACAACCTGACTGGCTAAGCGATTTCGACCAAGCCAAGTTAATACAATATCGTTTGTCGTGATAATGGTTTCAGGGTAATAAACACCATTAAACTTCACGTTTGCAGGCGGATAAGGTCTAAATAATCTTGAACGCATACTAACAAAAGAGCTGCCTACTTGAGCTAATTTTGAGCTTGGCGTAACTGTTAATGATGACGCTCTAACATTATCCCCTGCTGAATATTCAGTTAATGAGAATAAACCATCATCTGCATTTGATACAAAGAACCATCCATTAACATCCCATTGAGTCGGGATTGTATCTAATGCACCGCGTTTAACAGTTAAGATATTTGTTTCAGAATCGAACGATTCAACAATCATGAATTCATACAAACCAACAATATTAACAAGCCCACTACCCGCAACAATTAAATCACCACTGCCAAATAATCCCTCAATGTTTATATTTTTAACAACAATTTGCGTTGCTGTTCTCGATACAACTTGATCAAACTGACCGCCTGTTACAAACTCGGCATTACCATCAACTACCCATCCATTTTCAGGATTATCTGCATTTATGCTTGTGATCTCTGTATATAGCGCATTCCACTGCGGTCTGCGATATGTTGAGAATGTAAAACCAACGTCTTGGTTGTATGCAAGTTCCTCATCTACTTTTCGCTGTCCAATATTTTGTACTGCAATGTAGTAAGGCGCTTCAAATGTTTCACCAATTGCAGGCTTTGCTGGCTCGGCTTTTTCCTCAGTAGAATCATCAACCACAATGCTTGTGTTCATTTCTCCTGAATACGGCACAACTTCTTCAAAATCAATCATTACTTCATTATTTAAGCCGTTACCTAAATCAATTTTCATGATTCGAGCTAAAATAGTGCCTTGCCACTTTTTAGACCAATTGATTTTAACCAAATCATAGCGATTCCATTTTCGAGCCTCACGCCAGCCTGTTGTAAATGTGCCTTTCCACGCAGGTGTTGAGTATTGTTTCAACTTCCAATTCGCCACAATTTCAGCATTCCGCATATTCATAAAATATGGAAATTCAATAGACTCTGCATTCGCTTTGCCCATTGTTAAAATAGAGCCGTTTTCATAAATTGAAAAAGTTGAGTTTTTAATGCGCTCTCTATCGTAATATGTGACATTGAGTTGATTCACAATGTCGTCGCTATTCATGACCTCAAGCGATAAGTCTTTGATCTTGTTTTCAACAATAGAGTGAATTTCATTTTCAGCAAACCAGTCATCACGGAATAAAACCATTTCATAAAGACCAGTTTGGCGGTTTACACGAATGCCTGCTTCGATGTGATAACAAAGCTCCTCAACAGCATCAATGCAAGCTTTTTCATCAATCGCCCATGAAACACCCAATCCTTCATCCCAAATTCTATCTGCTGCTTTGATAAAGTTTGCATCATTCACATCAGATTCTGGTTTTCCCATTGCTGTATCATCAGTTAGTATTTCACGGATTTTATGGATCGGATTTATGTCTGGGCTCTCCATATCTACAGTCGCGTAATGTGAGGTTGGCTTGTACAGTGATATTGTGCCCCCCACTCCAAATATCGCCTCACCTGATGGGCCGAGATTGTATCCCAACCCCTCTGCAATAGCGCCAATTTCACCAGGTCTCTCAACAACAAATACGCCTTCAATCTCATACAGTGTTGATAAGCTATTTTCGCTAGTTTTTCTGCTCTTAAATGATGATATTTTTGCGTTACCAATATATTCAATAGATATACTTTCATTGTAGGATGTAAAAGTTAACTTAAACGGCATAAGCCCGAGCGCACCAGACTCGATATTGATTACTATCAAACATGTTGAAGGTAGATATTGAGTGGCAGACTCAATTTGTGAAACAAATGTGTTTGGAGCTACACCTGTCAAAAAAAGATTCTCTGGATCGCTGATCTCATCAAATCTCCAATTAAAAGCCGATTCATTTGCAATTTCTTGTTTATTTTTTGTTAATCCACGATATGTCCCCTGGCCTGATTTAGATACAGAGCCTGGATAATTAATATTTATATAGCTGCCAATCTCACAAACAACCGCCCCGTCCCCGCGAACTTCATACCACTGACCATCGCCATCATTTTTTACACGAGTGCGCTTCACCCAAAGCGACATTTCTTTCATGTAGTTTGAATTGCCGAAATAGAATGGTTGATCAATCGTATTG
The DNA here is from genome assembly GCF_013418125.1 of Acinetobacter sp. YH12205. Lineage (NCBI taxonomy): Bacteria > Pseudomonadati > Pseudomonadota > Gammaproteobacteria > Moraxellales > Moraxellaceae > Acinetobacter > Acinetobacter sp. YH12205. The sequence goes on from NZ_VPCQ01000002.1 coordinate 48,748, forward strand.
CCACGAAATACCAAATAAGACTGATACGGATATGCAGAAACCAAGTCGAAATGCTGTTTGTACGCTAAATTTTGCTGTGGCTGTGGATAACCAAACTCAATATCAATATTCCCAACTACACCGCCTGCATCTTGCCCAAACAGACTTGGATTATTTACTGGCAGCATATTTACAGGGTGTTTTGTCGGGTCATGCACAATCCAACCTCGATTATCGAAATTAATCGCAATAAACTTCTCAATGCGATTCCCAATAAATGCTGAAAAGCTTGTGTAATAGCGGTATCCAGTGACTTGTGATGACTTACCGATCCCTAAAAAACCACCTGATTTTTGTTTAATTGCATCGCTTTTTTTATTCCACAAATCCGTGATATTTGGATGGATGTGTGGGCTGCCCGCGATGTCGCAAAAAGACACACCTTCATCTGCAATTGTGCCGTCAATTTGATTCGGTTTTGGGCGGTTTTTCTTCTGCATTTTGCGCATTTGAACATAGCTGTATATGCTCATAGCGATTGCAATCACCGCTGCAACAATAGCTCCAATTAGCATCTCTATATCCCTTAAATCATTTGATTATTTGTGTGGTTGTGGGATTCTCAGTCGGCATATTCGGATGCCCGCCATAGCGCAAATGATTATCAAATTTCTCGTGACAAGTTTTGTGCGACTGATCACAACCAGGTGCGAGTCGCACCACGTCACCGACTTTCAAGCCGATATGCTGACGATAGAGTCGAGAGCTATTGCTCCCACTATTAATGATGAATGTATAGACACCATCTTTTTGCAGCACACCTCGATTGAGCCACCCCGCAGGATAGGTTTTGATTTCCATGATCGGTTCACCATCTTCAAAGATTGGATTCTCATCTTCATCAAGAACAGGCTCACCAAATTCATCTAGCACAGGCACTTGCTCAAAAACAGGGTCACCGTTTTCATCAATAACTTGAGTCGGGTTTACTGTGTAAGCGACATTCAATCCGTCTATTGCAGTTACAGTCACCTCAAACGACCACTCGTTAAAATCCAATCCACAAAACTTGTCGTAAATGTTATTCATGCACGTACGCTGATATTTTCGAGTCAAAATCTTGCGGCGCATAAAGCTTTCAGCAGTTGAGCAGACTAGCGTCATGATGTTGTCACGATCGCTAAATTTAGGCTGCGTCACTCGCCCTTTGAACAACACAAGCGACTCACCCGCATCTAGCTCAATCAATGTGAAATACACCGATTCAAGATAAATCTTGTTTAAAAAAACTTGAGTAAAGCTTTGTTCTTGCTCGTTGTTTAATAAGTCAGGATGTGGAAAGGTTAGCTCGACTTCGCACTTATCAATGTCTGCATCTTCAATGTTGCCGCGACTCAACCCGCGTACTGGATAATAAGTCACATCGTTATGCGTCACTGCTTTACGTGCGCTAGTGAAGCGCCATTGTTTGGTACCATGTGCAAATTGATAAAGTTCTACACGTGCCATTAGTGCTCAATCTCCACGATTGGTACGGTGACTTGTGACTTGCCACCGCCTAAAAATTGGAATTCAATATGGTCAGCATCGAAGCGATAAAGACCCAGATAATAGATAGATTCAATGTCTTTTCGCTGGGCATTAATTGCGGGCGATACTGTTATGCTGTTTGCGGTCTTAGCGGTAATTTCATGTGCTGACCAATTGCCGTTTTTGCGCTTCACAGCAATGTGTTTGCGATCTGCTTCAACGATGTAACTTGTGTCTACATTCAACACGTTGTTGATATTTGCAGTATTCAAAACATTTAAATGCTGCTCATAAAGCGGCATCCAAAATTCACGAAAACGCCCTGCTCTGCGATATAGAAAATGCTTATATGCTTGGTATTCAGACCAACTACGCAACAATGATCGAAACGGTTTTGTGTAGCGTGGCTTTGCATGATGTGAATACCACTGAAAACTACCGACATCACCATCAATAATATTTTGATGTTGGGTCAGCATCATTTCCAATGAATCACCATCTAGCAGTAATGGCTTCCAGTAGATGTCCTGATTTTTATATTGCTCTGGCGCTTCAGCTTCAAATTCGGGTAAATCTTCAGCAATCACACGAAAAACCATTGATGTGTTAGACCAAAAGCCGCCTGTGTTAATCGAAGCATCACCTTCAACAATGCAAATACGCATCGGCATAATGACCGCATTGGTTGCTGTGATATTTTCAGCAAGCCTAAAGCCGTCTTGGTATTCAGTGATTAACTCTTGAATCACCTCATCGGTTTCAGGATCGCGTATTTCATCTTGCACAATGATGTAACGACCACGTTCGGTAATCTCTACTGCTCGACCACCTTCGTTGCTCTCAATAAAAGCAAAACCGACTCTAAGGTCGGCTATGGTGTCTGTTGCATCGAGAATGATGTAGTCGTCATCGGTCATATCAGGGATGCTTCTTTTTACTTGTCGAAGCGGAATACCCCACTGCTTACGCAAATTTGCATAGAGCATGTGAAACATATCGCCCATAGCTTTACGCATCTGCACATAGTTAAAGCTTAAAACTTGGCGAGGTGCATCACGAAGTGGATAGCGCAATTCAGTGCCATCAAACGATTCATGCACTTCTGTCATCCACTCTAGGCGCTCAGTAGAATCAAGCAGAGGGCAATTTGCCAATACATGCACCTCACCGTATTTGGTTTGTATTTTCATTTTGTCCTCAAATTTCAGGCATTAAAAAAGCCACCTGATTAGGTGGCTATTAATTGGTTCTTCATGCTTGTTTTTGCTGAATCAACTTTGCAAACAATGAATCCAATAGGAGGTAAAGACGCTCTTTTTCAATCTTCATCGTAACCAATTTTCCATTTGAAAAATCTCGACCCAAATGGTAATCCGCATTAACACGCAATTCGTGCAATGCATGAAGCTTCAACTCTAATTTTTCGAACAAATCTTCGTTTTCAGAATCTTGCAAAATATGGCAACAGTTTTGTAAAGCTGCGTGGGTTGCCCCACCTGCAGCATTATATTGACTCGGGTAATTGTTACTTAACCATTCTTTAACTATATGAAAAAGCTCATAGTAATGTCGCCCAGCACATACCCTTAATACAAACTCATCACTAATAGTATCGTCTTTGTTTTTCTCAAGGAAATCAGCAATTAAGCCAAACTGTTTAGCAGACATTAACGCCCTCAACATCTATACAACGAGGCAAAGAAAAGTAAAAGCAAAGTTTTTTTGACATTTCTCTGATTATTTTTCTATTTTTAGCATCATCAATTTTTCTTAATTTAATTATTTCATCCTGTAACTCATCATTCATATCGCCCACTAAGGCATTAATGTTTTTGTCAGATTTGGAGACAGGTAAATAAATTAAGTAGCTAAATATACTTCTATCACGATCATGAAAGACTTCAGTATCAAAAGTTGTCGTAATATTAAAATATTTAAAGAAAATCTTATCAATTGCAATATGATACGAGCGAAACAAATCTACACTTACATCTATTGATTCCAAATAAGATAGAGTGTTTCGCATAAGATTAATCTCTCGCTGATAGCGAGCCGAATAAGGGTTTTCAATCCCTTTTAAGGATTTTGAAATATCCTCAAGCTCATCCAAGTATCCGAAACCAATCAAAGCTCGACAAATTCCCTGGAACATACCCAAGGATGTTGGCTCTTTTATGATTGCATTTTTATAAATCGGAAGAGCCTCTTTATGCCTACCACTCACAAATAAAGAGTTAGCATAGTTTAGTGAAGAAATTGCATCTTTATTTGAAAAGTTATATGCAATTTTAAAATGCTCTAAAGCTTTATCTAAATTGTTTTCATAGGTTGCCAAGATGCCTAATCCAATATTGGCATCCAATACTTCCTTGTTAATAATTTGATTAAGGCTTCTGCGCAATTCAGCCTTTTTTGCTGCGGTTGCACCAAACTTCCTCTGATCCTTTAAACCAGAGTGCGCAAAGTAATCTACTACCTCTTTTAAGCGAGTCTCAGCAATAGGCGCAATTAAATGCATATTTTATGCTCTTAAATTAGATAATTCTTTTTCACTACGTTTGAATTATACGATTAGCCTACTCCTTGTCTAGCTTAATTATCTAAAACATACCAAATTCTGGATAAAAAACCCACCGAAGTGGGTTTACGCTGGCAACAAGCCATTTCTTCTCAAGTGATACATGACAATCTTCTCACCCTCCCGCCCACGCATCTGATCTAGCATGTCAGATCGGTCATCAAAGATACCAACTTGTACTTTGTTTTCGATTGGTTGCGGATTTGCGGTCTGCACTCTAGCATTCGCCTGAGCTTGTTTCTCCGCCTGAATAGCCCCACCGTTATTAATGGCATTAAGTGTATTCACACCGACACGTTTGGTTGCTTCGGCATTCAATACATACTCTTGACCATGAACCACACCTGCAACTTGGTTTGTACCATAGTTGCCTGTGTAGCCACCAGATTTGAATCCCGACATGTTGGTAGACTTAATGCTTGCAGCTTGTGCTACCTGTAAAGCTGCTGCTGCCGCACCAACCGCAGGCGCGATATAAGGGCCAACATACGGTGTGCCAACTACAGCGTCATAGGCTTTTGAGTATGCAGCGGGAATATTCAACATTGCTTGAGCCACGGCAAAGGCTTTCTGTGCTGCAAATAAAACCGCATAGGTTTTAGAGTTCTCATCTACAAGCGAAGCAAACCCACCAAGCATACCTTCCATATACCCAGCAGTAGATTTAGCTTGAAGTTGTAGCTTTGCATTTTGGTATGCCTCCTCATTCAGCAGGTCAAGCTCACGCATTTTTTGCAAAACTTCAAACTGCTTAACCAGTGGACTTTCTTCTAAACCCATCACGCCACGGTAATCGCTGATTGTTCGGTCACGCACACCTGTCTCATCTTTCGATTGGCTGGCAAAAGACCCGTTTAGCAGTTCCGCACGCTCGTTAGGGTCGTTGACCGTTCTTGCGATTTCTTGACGTTCCAACTCATAGCGCTTTTTTATCAACCCCATCTCGGAGTAAAGTGCTTGCTGGGCTTGAAAGATACGCTGTTCTTTAGCGAGCTTGATCTGAGCGAGTTCATAGTTGGCTTGATCTTTTAATGACTGCATGGCTTGTTTTTTCAGATCATCATTCATATCCGAATCAAGCTGAATCACTAGCTCACTTATGTGGACCCTAAAATCAAGCTTTTGCTCTTCTGTAGCTCTCCAATCGCTATACTGTTGTCTTAGTTGGGCAGTAAAAAGTTCTTTTTCCAAGTCAGCGCGATTCTTAGCATTTTGAATGAAGCCTTGCGTCTGCTCTGGCAGTGCGAAATTTGCTTTTTGAATATCCGCAATTTCACGCGCTAAATCAGTTTCAATTTTTCTAACACGATCAGCATATTTATATGCAATTTGCTCGCGTAATTGGTACTGCTCTTGCGCTAGACGCTCCCGCTCCCTTACAGCCGCACTTTCTGATTTTACTTGTGACCTTGTTGCACTTGCACGCGCTTTACTGGTAGCAGATTGCACTTTTCCATAATTTTCCAGCGCTTTCTGCTGTGCTGTGATGCCTGCGATTAGCTCTTTATCTTGCGCACTAATCTGACCATTGGTTTTCTTGTGTGCCTCAAGTAACAAGTTAGCTTCTTGCTGAGTCTTATTGTGCTTTGTGACAAGTCTAGTGATAAATGCTTGATCAAACAGTTTTTGCTGCAATGATGCAGTGTATTCGCGGTTAGCTTGCGCTGCGTCGCGTGTTGCGTTTGCATCATCACCCATTGCATTGGCTTTATCACGCGCCTTGCCTGCTGCGTTTTGCATTGAGTTGCCAGCTAGAGTAACCTCAACACCCAAAACCTTTTGAGCGTCTGCACTTTGTTGGGCTTTAATTCTCGCTTCTTCATAATTATTGATTAACTCGACACCTTGCGCGCGCTGGCTTGGTGTCAAAATATCAAGACTATTAAGGCGCTCTAATGCTTCAGACTGCGAAATAATTCCTTTACGAGCATCATCAAAGATTTTTGCAGCTTCAGCATTGCTAAGATTTGCCTGCTTAATCGTATTTAAAAAGCCATTAAACTCAAGATTAAGCTTTCTTAACTCACTATTTTGCGCAGCAAAAGCCGCTGCAAGGTCATCTACAGCTTTATCACGCTGAACACCATTTAATGCGCGCAATTCTTCTGCTGTTTTATTGGCAACCTTTCCTTGTTCTTCAAGTTTTGCGTTCGCTTCGGCTGTGCGATTTTGCAGATACATATAGCCTGCTGCGAGTGCTGAAACGCCGATTGTAATAGCGCCGATTGGACCACCTAATGCAGTAAAGATTGCAGCACCGCGTGAGCGAACAACATTATTAGCATTTTGGGCTGCCGTGTCTGCTATTGTTGCGGCTGTTTTTTGTCTTTGCGCGGCTGTTAGGGCGATTTCAGCTTGGGTTTGCCGTATGGTCGCCGCAATAGCACTATGCACCGCAACGGTTTTTGTGAGAATGGCTTTTGTGATATACCCAATACCCGCCACAACTGCTACATCGGCAATTAATGACAAGTTTTGAGCGAGCAATTTTACCGACTCTGCAAGCAGGCTTGCTGCGCCGCTTGATTGCCCCGCTTCACCGATGAATTTTGTAAGTTCATTGCTTAACAAACCAATAGATTGACCTATTGTCACATCAGTCTTTTGGAATAATTGCTCAACACTGTCAGCAGATTTAGTTAAGGCATCAACAATCACATCGCCCGTGATTTTTCCCTCTGCTGCTACCGAGCGCAATTGGCCAACCGTAATACCCATACCTTGAGCAATGGCTTTAGCGAGTGCAGGTGTTTGTTCGAGAATCGAGTTAAGTTCTTCACCGCGCAACGTACCAGATGCCAATGCCTGCCCAAACTGAGTCAACGCGGCTTCTGCTGCTTGAGTGCTTGCACCTGATACCGCAACTGCTTTTGATACCGTTTCCGTGAGTTTTGCGGTTTGCTCCATGTTAATGCCGAGCGTTTTTGCATTGTCACTAAATCGCTGATAAACCTGAACAACAGAATCCCAACTTTGGTATGAACTTTGCGCGATTTTGAACGTGTCATTCATCGCTTGATTGAGTTCTTGCTGCGAATTGGTGACAAGCTTCAAGCGGTTTTGCAGGTTGGTGTAGGCATCCATTTTATTTATGGCTGCGCCTACTGTGACCAAGCCTGCCATATAGCCTGCAAGTTGGCGAGTTGCCATAGACACCGAATCCATAGACTTGCTAGCAAAATCACCTTTCCTCTCAATACTGCCTAGCTCATTTGCTAAGGCACGTGCATTTCTTTCAGCGTTTCTCGAATCAATAGTAATTCGCAATACAGATTCTTGAGCCATTTCACTTTCCTGCGGGCAATAAAAAAACGCCTAAAGGCGCTGTATTTTGGGTATTAAAAAACCCCGCTAAAAGCGAGGTCTTATTTAGATATGAATTTTAATTCGGTATTTGTTGAACAACATTGCTTATACTTTTGTAAGCCATAGATTTATCCGAGTTCAAAACTATAGCGCCATCAGTATATTGACCTGATAAGGTGGTGATTCTGAACTTTGCATTTTTGGCGTTCAAAATCTTTCTAGCTTGCTCAATTGTTATAACATAAGGCGCCTTGCTTGCCTTGTAATATTCATTTCTTTCTATGTTGGTCATATTGAGCTTTTGGGCGTCAAATACCTCACCATCTACATTAAAGCTTAATTTATTTAAGTTTTGATACTCATGCATATATTTAACTTCAAGCACTATTAATTGAGGTGCGCGATCTGTCCAACGAGCACCAAAAAACACATTGCTTGGATGCCATTTATCTTTGCCTAAAGCTGGCATTTCGCGCGCGTTAATATTCTTTGAGTTATCAAATTGACTTGTTGTAATTTTAGCTTGCGACATTTGACCAGAAGTACACCCTGCCAAAGCAACCAAAACCGCAACTAATAATATTCTTTTCATACCCAGCCCCTTTGTTTTAAACAAGATACTAATTTATCGAGCAAAAAGAAACCCACCGAAGTGGGTTTGGGTTTATTTGCGCTTGTAATCTAATGCCATGCGTTCAGTGCAACTTAGATGCCATTGATAGTAATCCATCCGATCACGCTGCTTCTTCAACTCGTCTTTATCTATGAAATGAAAAGCAAACATTGCACCATCCTGAAAGTGGTCATGCACCGCACCAGCCATGTGCGGGCTAATAGTGCGAATAGCCTCACCAAACTGCCTCCACCACTCTCGAATCCAAAGCATATGCCATGCTAAACCTTGAACATTATTGTGATAATTTTTATCTATTTGGATTAAATTATCTTGCTTAGTTGAAACCTTAGCCTTTAACTCCATTGTTTCCAGATAATGCACCGCCTCTGGAAAGTGGATTGCCAGTAACTCTGCATAACGCGGTATTTTGAAGTGTCGGTTATGACGCGCCCACATTTCAGCAAAGATTCTACGTTCACCTTGAGAGCGACGCGCCACAATTTCATGAAGCAATGCTTGCTGTTCTGGTGAGATAGCCTTGCGTTGGTTAATTGCCTGTCCCTTGGTCCAGTAGCCCCACAAAACATCATCACATTCATTTTGGTACGTAATGACCGTTTCACGAAGTTCAGGTTTTACCTTGTTGGGGCTGATTGATGTAAACCAGCCGAATAGCTTACGAAGTGGAATGCAGAGCATTTCTTGAATACCACTTAAAGTAGGCGTTTCGATAATCGAAACACCCCAACGAGCTTTGTTACTATTGAACTTAACTGTTTGTGATGCCCAAGTTAATCCCATACCTTCAACGACTGGCCGCATAGGGACATAAGGTTGCCCATTGTGTTCCACTAAATACAATTCAGTATTATGGAAAGGTACTGTCATTTGAGTTAAACTATTCATTGTTGATATTCCTGTAGTTTGTCGACATTCAAAGCCCCTTCGTCCGCCAAGATTGCTAGGGGTTTTTTATTGCCTATAAGTTTCATGCTTTCGCACTCTTTTGGTTTTGTTTAAGCCATTCTTCAACAATAGTATTCAACTGTGCTGTCAAAGAACGGCGGTTTTCTGCTGCTGCCTTTTTCAGCCCATCTATATTTTCATGAGCCATTCGGACATTTAGCTGCTTGTCATGTCTCGTCATTTCTACTCCTTTTAAAGTGTTTTGCTTTATAGCGTTTTAATTTATAGCAAAATACTTTATTGAAGTAAAGCGTTTTGCTATATATCATTAAAATAATTTCACACCTTACTGAACTGCTATGGCTCAAGAATATTCACAAGTAAACTTCAGAATACCTTCGAAGCTAAAAGAAGATATAGAAAAGGCAGCTTCCGCCAATAACCGTTCAATCACATCTGAACTCGTATCTCGGCTTGAAGAAAGCTTTAAACGTGACGCTGGAAGCATTGCAGACTATGAAAAAACCGTGCAAAAAATGCTCTTCAATGTAATGGCTAATCTACATAAAGAAGGCGTTCAAATCGAAGTTATAGATGAAGCTATGGATAAGGCTATTAATGACATTGATTGTGACGATGAAAAGAAACCAACCTAAGCCGATTTCTTTTTCATCTTCCTATAAGCCTCATCAATAAACTGGTTATCCAGATCAAAGATGACCGCATTAAAAATATAACGCTCCACTGGCAACTCATACTGCTCACAATAGGCATTCAAATCAGCAATGCTTAAAGCCAATGGTGTGCCTTGCTCATATCGACGTGACCGGGCAATAGTGTTGTAGGCTTCAATTAAGGCATTGGCTGTATATGAGTACTCTGGTGGATGTGGTACCTCTAAGCCGAGCGCCTGCCTTTGCTTTTTTTGGTGTGTGCTGAGTCCAGCGTATCGGCTAAGGTAGGTGTAGAGTTCTCGGACTTTCCCAAGGTTTCATCTCGATAGCTGTTTGCTTCAGATTGGATTTGATCGGCTTGTGCTTTTACGAATGCCCAAATTGCCACACCAATATCACCCATATTGAAAAGCTTGGTTGCGTTTTCTGGTGAACATTCAGGCTCGACCTCTTTGCCATCTTCAACAAAGATTACACCTTTCCAGTCATCCACTAAGTGACATGCGGCAGCTTCAAGTAAAAGCTCATGGTAAAGCTTGTCATCACTGCCCGCAGTCGCTACATCAAAGCCTTTTGATGATAATTGGTTTTGCGCACGCTCAATCGCTACACGATATGCTTTGTAATCAGAACCGCGAATCTTAAATTCAGCTAAAACATTCCCTTCACTATCTTTGTATTCTCTCCAAAGCGTGACTTCTTTGCTCTGTTGAATTGCTACTTTTAAAGCCATTTTTTGATCTTCCAAAATAAAAACCGCCCGAAGGCGGCTAGATTTAAACAAGTGTACGTGTGATGGTTGGTGATACCTTAATGTGAGCAAAGTTCACATCAAGCGTGATGTCATCTTCGCCACCACCATCAGGATGATTAGCTTCTGCAACTTCAAGTTGAGGGAAATTAAAGTCATACTTATTGCCCGCCGCATCCTCAATAGCAAACTCAAGCGGAATTGTTGCACGTGTTTTTACAAGTGGAATATAGGCTTTAGATTGGCTTGTAAACATAAACTGAGTATTCAGCGTAATATCCACCATACCCTCATTGTATCCTTGCGCTGAGGTTTTACCTGAGCCTAAGCAACGATATGGATTCATGTTGTTGTTAATCGCAAGTTCAAGCGATTGAACACATGCAGTCCCTACTGTTGTTGCTCCATCTACCAACATTTTGTTGACGTTTAATGCAGACACTAGGACCGTATCATCCGCAGGTGCAATGCTTGTTGCTGGATTAACTGTGACTGATTCAAAGCCTGTACCAACTAAGCCAAAGGTTGCTGTAATTTTCCCAGTTGTTGCAAGACTAAAACTCAACTCAGCAATGCGCACCCCTGTATATACGTGGTATGTGCCAATGTCTGAGAAATGTTTTACAAAGGTGAAAGTTTTTTTGGTTTCACCACCAAACTGTAATGTGTGTTTTGTTGGGTCGACTGAATCCTCCACCCAATCATTCATTGCTACGGCTGAAATAAATTGATCAAACGTACCAATTGAAAGCTCAACCTCAAGTGAGCCAGTAATTTCTGACTCATCTACGGTCGAGCCTTGACGAAATCGAGAGTCTAAAACGCTACTTGATGTGGATGTGGTGACGTTTTCGGTCAAACCATCAGTGACACGACGAACGGTAAACCATCCGCTTGTTGGCACTGTGCCGACCACCGTTTCAGGTGCGGCATATAATTTAATAGCACTGCCTTTAGACACAGCTTTCTCCTATTCTAGGCAATAAAAAACCACCTTTCGGTGGCATTGGTTTGGAAATAATTAACCCCGCATTTAGCGGGGTTTATGTTTGTATAAATGAATAAACAAGAACAATAATCATGAGCACCAAAAGAACATAAAAGGATTTTTTCCAGTACAGTCCTTTTGCCACAATTTCATCCAAATCTTCATTCCATTTTTTTAAATTTTCAGAAGTGGATTCGAGGAATCTACGACTATCCTGAACTTCTTTCCGAAGCTCTTTATTTTCATTCCAGTTATCAATAACAATTTGCTGTTGGAATTTCATTCGATTAATGACTTCTTCAACAAGTTCTGCGTGCGTCATTGTTTCAAGCTCTTGGCGCATTTCGATGTATTCATCTAAATCATCACTCATAGGTTGGCACCAAAATTAAGCAATAGGGTATTTTTATTAATCCAGTCTTGACGCTTCTGCTTGTTGATTTTCTTTTCGCGTTTACGCTGGTGCATACCTAAGCTAGAGATGGTTGCTTTAGCCTGAGAAAGATTTTCATCAAAATCAATTTTATTCAACTCATCAAAAGCTCTCTGTCTTGCGCTTAACTTTCCAGACCAATAACTCCATAGTGCATCATCGCATTCATCCTGATACTTAATAATTGTGTCTTTTAATTCTGGTTTTACTTTGTTTGGGCTAATAGTCATCATCCAGCCAAACAATTTTTTAAGTGGCAAGCAGGTCATTAGGCGCTGTCTACCATCTTGAGCAACTATCACGATTTCCGTGATGGTTGATGCAAATCTCTGTTTTAGTTTTTCATGCTGAGACTGCCATGTTAGCCCCATGCCCTCAACAATGGGTTTCATAGGTACATAGGGTTGACCGTTGTAATTCACGATGGATAAATTTGCGTTGTGGAATGACACAATCATTTGCTGATAACTTGGTGCTGACATCATGTTCATAAGATTTCCTCTTATATGTTCATGTTTAAAAAAAAAGAAGCTGGCAGGCACGCTGAACATGGAAACATGCTTTTCGAGCCGTCGCTCTAGCCAGTGGTTTGCCTGAAAACAGGCATAAAAAAACCGCCCTATAAGGACGGTTCGATTAAGCGTTTAAGCTAGTTCACTCGGAACTCAGCTCTAATTATTTTTGCGTAAAAATCTTGGTCATCCATGCTTTGCGGTGCATGAACTTTGTAGACTTCGAGATGAGATGCGCTAAAGGATTGCAGAAATGAGCGCCATGCGTCACACAGTGCGGTCATAGCAAGTGTTCCGCTATTCTTTGGCGTGAAGCACTGAATTGAAATAATTCCGTAATCACGGATACATGGACTGTTGCCAATAGATACCACTTGACTGTCAGCGTACTGTATAAAAACTTTACACCAGGCTTTGTTTGTTGGTGTTTTAAAGTGCTGACCCCTGCTTAGTGGTTGGCTTTCAATACGGAGATTAGCTTTATCTACGCCAGTGAATTGACCAATTCTTTTATAGATTGCAGTTTCAGCCTGAGTGAGTGTCATCATTTGTATTTGCTCGCAACTGAAAGGAATGTGAGTGAGTAAATTCCAAGTGGTGCTTGCTGTTGTGAATGTCCATTCTCAAGCCTTAGGGCGTAAGGCAGGTTATTTTGCACATATACCAAATCACCCAGCTTAGCCTGCAAAATTTGACCTGCTCCTTCCGCAAACACTTCTTGATCTAGCGTGCCTTTTGGTGATCTATTCCCATTACTTGGTACCGTTTCGTTTGTGGTTTTATTGACTGTGACTCTGTGGTTAGATCGGAATGCACCATCCATGACAGGGCTGGCCATAATCACACCTTGAAGCATATCAGCAGCAATATTGCGAAGCTTTTCATCACCAATGTTTGCCACATCAAGGGCAAATTCGGTTGGTCTCTTTCCTTTCCAAGACATAAACTTACCCATTAAAAAACCCACCGAGGTGGGTTCTTATCGTATTATTAAGACTATTTAGCCTTAGGTTCTTTTTTAAACTTTACAGTAATTTTATTCTTAACCAAATTTTTTCCAATTTCATAATCAGGGTTGTACGTCGCTAAATTATGAGCTGCTATTCCTGCAGCGGTCACTACACCCAACCCAGCAACAAGAAGTCCAGAGGCAATTCCAGCGGCACGCCCCTGGGTATAAATTCGACATGTAAGCCCATTACTCTCAATTGTATTTTCAAGTAAGGAAACACATTCCTTAATATTTCCACCAACACCTAAAATCTCAAAAGACTTTTTATTAGTAATCATCGAGTCAAGATAGGTGCTATTTAGAGAATCATATTTAACTGTATGCATTTTTTGATGAACTTATTTTGTAGTGGTCAGGGAATTAATACATTAAAACAGAATCAATATGCCAATCAATAGCTAAGTGCCAATTTTCCTTAACTGGCAAACCCAGATACTATCTGTTGGGTCCGCACCAATATTTATGACCTTGAAATCACCCTTACTTGTCACCCAAACATCACCAATCTGAGGTACTGCAGTCACTTCATTTTGCAGAACAACCGCTTTTGCATCTTCGGTTTGATAATCAGTAGGTTTCACCAAGTCTTTTTGATATGAGCCAAACAGTACGCCACGCCCTGAATAGGATTCATCGCCAACGATCGGATAAGTCTGCGTTTCAAAATCAAACTCACCTGAGTAAATCAACTTTTCACAGGTGAAGGTATCGACAGCATCGGCAAGTTTCTTATCAAAAGCCTTGGCAACTTTAGATTGGATTTTATTTTTGATCATCCGCGATACACCCGAAACGAAAAACCTATAGGCTTTTCTCTAACTGATTCAATCATGGCTTTGGCAATCTGCTCATATTCTGAAATTTCACGGCTGCCTTCAGCAAATGTTTCACTGACCTGCACACTATCAGCTTTAACGCTCTCACTTATGGTTTGGCGTGCAACACCTGCGTAGATAACCTTAGCCAAAATGCCTTTGATGATTTCACAGGATGCTGTTTTTAATTCATCTACAACCACTTCTGGTACATAGCCGACTTCATTTTTCATCCATGTATTGGCTAAAAGAATGAGGCGAGCTTTATCACCAGCTGGCGCAAAGTCTACCCCTAAAATTTGCTCAGCTTCTTCAAGGGAAATAAAGCTCATAAATCACCTATTCGGTTGGTTGTGTGGTTTTACGTGCAGTAGGCTTTTTCTGCTCTTGCACTTTATCTTGTGGATACCAATCAGGCACTTCACCACCGTATTCGTCAGCATCTTCAACAAAGTCACCTTTATGTGTTGCTGCACGGTTTCGCAAAATCCAACCATCAGCCTGAAGCTTTTCTACGTTTTCAGCAGAAAAGTCGGATGTGAAATACAGTTTTTTAACTTTCTTGGTCATGTGTTTTCATCCAATATTGAAAAGCCCCAATTAAGGGGCTTTTCTTTGATTACGCTGACTTAATCAAGACACCTGCTGTGTCTTTGATTGAAGTTGCAATTAAGTCCCAGTTGGTGCCAGTACCGATTGCAGCATCGGTTGGTGACTTACCACCTGTAGCCATATCCCACGCATAACCTTTCACGCCCACACCATAAGTCCATTCAGCTTGGTATTGGTACTGAATGTTTTCATTGCCAGTGATGGTTTCGAGTTCAGCGTTAAAGTCGTTGTTGTCATTCACGACAATACCACCTTCAACCAAGCCCAGAGTGTTATAGATCGTGCCAGTAGTTGTCACTGCTAATGCAGGCGCATCAGTTACAACGAATAAGCGGCCAAACGGATCACGAATGACGTTTACACCATCGTAACGGAATAGGTTTTCTGCGTTGGCCAATGCGTTATCAAACAAGTTGTGCATAGTGGTTGAATGCAACACCCAAGCGCGAATTGCGCTTGAGCGATCACCCATACGCGAAGCACCTTTGTTCAATAAGCGGAAAGTAGCCGCGTCTGTGCCATCACCTTCAACTGCGGCAGCATTACCGCCAATAGCAGAAGAACCACCCAAAATCGCAGCATTCAGCATGTCAGCAATTTTGGCCTTACCAAGCTGCTCACCAATCGTTAAGGCAGCTAATTCAGGATTTTGCTTAATCCATAAGTATTGCTGCTTTTCGTACTGAATCGGTGGTGTACCCGCTGCAACCTTAACTGCAACATCAAGCATCTGTTGTAGGCGTTTTGCGGCTACAGAGCCAGAACCATAAGCGTTACGACGACGCACCAAACCATCAATCGCTTTGAATGAAGCTTCGATATTAAAATCACCTTCAAATGGATCAGCGATTAACTGGATTGCGCCTTGTGACGCTTCGTTAAACTTCACAATGTCCTGAGCAACATGCTCAGTCATCACCAAGTGGGTTTGTTTATTAAAAACCTGTAAATCAAAAGCCATGGGGCTTCTCCTAATTATTTAACTGTTTTGAGAAATTCAGCTTTTTCTTCACGCGTTTTGCAGTCGGATAGGGACTTCTTAGCACCACCCTGACCACCACCTTGGAATCCACCACCTGAACCTTGACCGCCTTTTAAAATGTGGTCCTTGTATTGGTATCCACCAACCAAAGTTTCCAAAGCTTCATCAAAGTCAGCGACTTCACCTGGGCGTGTACGTGAATAGATTTTTTGACCATCTGTACCGTAGGCAACAACCTTGCCTTCTTCGATCTTAAAGCTCTGACCGAAAGTGGCTTGAATCATGTCTACTGGTACAGCAATGTTTTCTTGAATGAACTTAGAACGAGCAAATCCACCACCAATTAACTCTTTGTGTAATTGCTGCTGAACGGCATCACGCTCTTGTGTGAGTTGCTGAAGCTGTGGCTCATAGGTCTGTTTTAGTGCTTCAGTAACTTCAGCTTTCACCTTGTCTACTTCACCTGCATCCACAAGCTTTTTAGCATCCAGGTTTTGAACAATGTTTAACGCCTCTTTCACCTTTACAGGGTCTAACCCCTCAAAGGCTTTGGCTTGTGCTTCAAACTGTTCCTTTGCTTCGCGGTGCGCTTTTGCCTCACCATTTAAGCGGCTGATTGTGGCAATTGTTTGCGGTGCATCAAAAGCCACCTCTTTGCCATCCTCATGCACATAAACAGGTTTGCCATCTTGAACCACTACATGACCGTTTTCGTCTAATTTCAATTTCATAAGTCATCCGACCCTATTTCTAAAATGAGCATCCGCTCGTTACGCTGTCTGCATCCGCTTTCAGCAGGCAATAAAAAAGCACCCGTTTGGGTGCTTAAATTAATCATGGTTATTTAAAAGCTTGTTGGCTGAGCTACTGCGCGGACAAGATACATAAGTCCAGTTTGAAAATCTGTCTTAGCCATTGCAGCGAAACGCTCAGGGGTAGCAGCCTCAAGACGCTCCCATTCATCCAAATTATGGACCTGTTGCCCTGCGTCACATTTACAGTTGTAGCGTTGAGTGGAAATGTGCTTTTGAACCTTTTCAATCACCGCTTGAACTTGCGGACCGATAGTCTTGATCTCATTCATCAAGTCAATTTCTTCTTGAGATAAATCACGATAATCTTTGATTTTTTGGTGTTGGTTTTCCATTTTCTTTCTCGCATAAAAAAGACCCTTTCGGGTCGTGGATTGTCTTAATTAATAATTAAATAATTGCCTATTTTTATTTACTTCACGAATGCTATTTGGCGTAAATTTATGTAATAACTCTTGCACCAACCTTTGATCACAATCTTTTGAATAGACTTCAGGATACAGGCTGCTAAGCCTTTGCATAAGTATCATCGGTAATTTCAACATCATAGCTTGGCCTGCTATAGTAGCTCTGGCAGTATTACTAGCAAGCATCAAAATATGTGCGTTGCAAAGCTCTACTACCTCTTGACCAGTTACAGGCAACCAAATTGTTTCAGAATTTTGAATAAAATATTGAAGTAAAACCGCTTTTTCAGGATTTGTGAGACTATTCAGTTTTTGCTCAATCAATCTTTCTTTTTCCTGATTGTATTTTCTTTCAGCAATAAGTTGTCTCAAATAAGCAACTATTGATTTTATACAAAGCACCAAAATTGTGATTAGTGAAAAAAGGAATACAAGGCCAACATAGTTTTTATAATCAGGCTTGATAGCATCAAAACCTGTCAATTCCGCCAAATTAAAAACATTATATGAAAGTAAACCTGATGCAATACAAACAACATATAGCAAAATATTATGCGTTCTAAAGATATCCAGAAACGCTTTGATTAAATTTTCCACTGATCATTTTCCATTTATTTAATTTGAAACAGATTATGCAACAGAGATATTTTTAATCAAGAAAAATCGTGTGTATACAAATAGTTGAAGTTATAATATGTTTTCAAACGTCTTCTCATCCAAAGCCTTCAACTCCTCCAATGTATAACCACGCTTATTCAGCGGATCAGCAAACTTATCAATGCTGTACTCACCTTTTTTATAAAGCTCATACTTAGATTTACCCAGCCAAGTCTTTTTGAAGAACTCGTCTGATTGCTCAAAGAACTCTTTAAATGAAGTGTTGGCATCAAGTTGACCTATCAGTTGATCACGCTCATCTTTTGGAATGTCTTTAACTTTACGCTCATCCATTACAAAGGGGCGCTTACCTAAAACCTTACCATCCTTATCACAACCAACATACGTGGTGCGATTATTTGGGTGTACTGGGAATCTTGGTCGCTCTGGGTTATCAATCGAATAAACATCCCCGTCTATTGAGGCGCAGTATTTACAGGTGCGACCATCAAGTGTGGCCACAACTTTTACATACTCATAGCCGAGAGCTTTGTAAGTATCAATATAGGTTGCTGTGCTGATATGGCTTCTTGCGGTACGAACATCACGCTCAATCTCAGAGGCGGTTTTACTTAGAATCCCATCACTGTAATTTAACGACTTTCGACCTTTAATCTTTTGAATGATCTGCTGATTACTTAAGCCTTGTGAAACACCATCACGAATAGCATATTCAACTTTCTTTCGCAGCGATGAGGTAATGTCACTAAAAAGATAATCCATCAGCTGACCACCCGCATAAGGGGTTTTCTTGATGGTTTTATATATCTTTTCAGCATCAATAACGGCAGCAGTGCCAGCAACCAAGCTTGCTGTGTAATTTGCCTCGTATATCGCAAGTTGCAAAGCAGACTTTTCAAAATCAAGGCTCAATTCAGTATCAATGGATTTAAACCACTCACTCAGAATTACTTTGATTTCTTCAAGGCTTCTACTGGCTTTGCTTTTGCTTGAAAAGTTAAGTCCCTGCAGTGCTTTTCGCTCTGTATCTGACAAATCATTTAACACCTCTCCAAGTCGCATTAACTGCTTGTTCGAGAGTTTGTTAAACAAGGCTGTCAGCTGATTCACGCTTTGCGAAGATGCTCTGAATAAATACGCTTGGTGCTGTGATAGCGCATCTATCAAAGCTTTATGCACTGCATTATTCATACTCATTCACCCATATTGAAAGCACCATCACGCTGACGTTCTAGTAGCACTTCAATTTCTTCCCATTTTTCTTCAGTGAACATGCCTGTTTGCTCATACTTGTACCAAACAGACCAGGGCAAATTGCCACCAGTACAAGCTTCATATAATCGCTTCGCACGTTCTTCACTGAATTTCGGCTTGTTGAAGTCTTGTGAAATGACATAGCTCAATTCATCAGTGCTTAACTCATGATTCGGTAAAGCAAACTTTGCACACCAGCGTAACGCCATTTGTAGGGCTTCACTGATATTCGATACAGCCAACGACACCACAGAGTGTTGAATCGAATCCTCATTGTCTGCTTGTGTTGCTGTCTTATTTGCCGAGCCAACCTCAATCAAGCGAGCGCCCATTTCTTTCATATGCTCCCACTTATCCGTCATGAGTTGTTTTGCTAGGTTATTTTCACTCGCTTGGGTAATTTCAACCTTAGTCGGGAATCCTGATCGACCACCGATTGCCAAGCCATCACGCTGAATAAGTTCATACTGCTGTTCTGTAATTTCAGGCATTGAAATAACGGGTTGCCCAACGATAAAACCTGATTCTTCAACATCTGCTGAGTTTCGGTAGTGCGCCAAATTTAGTTCAGCCAATTCAAGCAGTGGCGCATTATCCATTTCGTCCGTGTTGTCTACAGCACCACAGAAAGTGAATGGAATATATGACCAATGATTGCCGTGGTAGTCGGTTGGAGTATATTTCTGCCCTTCTACCCAGTTGCCTTTTGCATCCTGCTCATACACTTGAACCGAGTAAACAAATTCATTAGACCCCACATCTTCTAAACGCAAAACTCGGTATTGTTCTTTGGTTGAGCGCTCAAAGCCATCTGGACTTCGATTTGATACAGATTCACTAATTTTGACGAAGGATAACTTCTTTTGATTTCCAACAATGATGTGATCCCAGTCTTTAATGGCTGAAGCCTTGAGAACATGAATCATCGGAAATGCATTTTTAAGCTTATCCTCAGCGCGATTACGGCTTGGTTGTACTTGCGGATAATCCACATAAACGCCACAGCGGTAATGCTTTAACAAATAGCGCAACATACGCTGAGAGCACTGGTAAATAGAACGTCCTGCACCATCTGCATTTCGATCAAGGTACTCTAGCTCGTCAGGACGCTTAAACTCAGGCAACTTATTAAATGCCGAACCAACATGGCTGTTTAGTGTTCTGCCTGTTACACCATAAAAAACAGCTCGATCTAGATACTCGTCATAACGATTATCATCGCCATCACCAAAGGTATTCGGTACAGGCAAGTACGCTTTTTTAGAAGCCTTAATGGCTTTCTGCCCCTTGCATACATCGTCAACCATTTTCCATAGTGGTGCATGCTCATCATAATCTGCGTGTGTGCTTGTAATACCTGTCATTTTCTTTTTCCATAAATTGGGATGTTTAGATGTGTGACTGGCTTAATAATCGGGAACCGCTTGGCAATTGGATAACCGCCCGCATCACCAATGTGGTCAAGTCCAGATTTCTTATCTGGCATGCCAAAGTCGTCATAAACCTGTTGCTCAAGCGTTTCTGTAAAACGTGGGCATTTATTGGTGTTTACCCGCAATGTGCGCTCACCATCACCGTTCAAGATCAATGCATTTACTGCATTAATACGATCTTTGATTGCAGGGTTTGTCCCATCCACTTCAACCCGAAAACCTTTGTCCCTTAGAATTTGATGATCTGACTCACTGCTGTTTTTTGAAGATTTGGCTTGACCTGCAGCATCGGGTATTACTGTCATCTCATGAAGCGGGAAACGCTCAATTAAAAGTTGTGCCATAGTTGGTGTATCTCTCACTCCAACCATTTCATCCAATGCCTACGGCTTACCATCTCGAATCACATAAACCACTGCTGCCATTTTCAATACGTTAAAGTCCATACCAATAATTAATGGCTCAAGCGGCTCTATTTCTTCATCCGTATGATTTAACTTTCGGTCGAAGTCAGGATACACAGCCCCGCTAGTCAGGTTTACAAACTGGCCACGCAAATAAGCTGAAATTAATTGTGGTGGATATGACTCATATAACGAAGAAATATAGTCATCAGGTAAGTTAGCTTCATTGTCATAAGTTGAAGCTTGGATCATCCCGTATAAAGCACGTTTTGCAGGTGTTGAATTCGCTTCTTTTACAAACTGCTCATAAGTAAACTTAAAGCCCTCTGGTGTTGTTGCAACATCAATACCATTCAACAAACCAGCTTGTTTAAAACGCATACGTGCGATAATTTTCCGCCATGCCTGCCGTGCTTTAACAGTCGGCATGACATCCAACTCATCAATCAGCGCATGACCAATCTTAAAACCAACAATCGTTTGAGGTTTTTCCATGGATCGGCAAATAATCGTGCTTCGATACTGGCGGCCATAGTAAATATCGACCTCTTTGTTTGATTCGTAAATCTTGGTTTTTAAACCCCAATCAAACGCAACTTCATCAATAGTTGGAAAGAAAATATCTCTAATTTGCGGGTAAGTTGGTGCGAAATAACCGAGCGGAACTTTTGGAAATTCCCAAGATTTATCGCATAAGCTCGAACACCCTACCCAAGTTTTTCCACTCCCAAAACCCGCGACAAATGCCCTAAACTTATTGTTCAGTTG
Source organism: Acinetobacter sp. YH12205 (assembly GCF_013418125.1). Classification (NCBI taxonomy): domain Bacteria; kingdom Pseudomonadati; phylum Pseudomonadota; class Gammaproteobacteria; order Moraxellales; family Moraxellaceae; genus Acinetobacter; species Acinetobacter sp. YH12205. The sequence goes on from NZ_VPCQ01000002.1 coordinate 70,138, forward strand.
TAGAAAGTTCGCCTGAGGAACATTCAGTGTCGGATTGATGTTCGGCATCTTTCTTACTCGCATCTACAACTTGAATTGTGACTTTCACAGGGGTTGGGTCATCACCTGCACCATCCTCGCCATCACGAATACGCTGTATTTCTAATTTCTTAAGCTCAAGATCGAGTAACTGTGCATCATAGCCCTGCATCTCATCTTTAATTTGTTTGATGATGCCTTGCTTAATGATTTTGTTTTTACCCCAACTGTCATACATCTTCTGAAGTTCGTTCAAACGAACAGCTTTATTTGCTAGCGGAATGTCATAAACATTGGATTTAAATTCAGCTCTCGTTTTCTCAAAAAGGTCTTTTAGTTTCTTGCTTAGATTTCGACCTGAATATTTCGTTGGGTCATATAGAGCCACCTGTTGGCGGCTAATTTCTATTTTAAATTCCTGCTTTACAGTGTCTGCTACTTGTTGAGGCGTTTCAAAGCAAGCAAGAGACTGAACTATAAAGATTTTTACAGGCTCTTTTAGTGCTGCCACAACCACCTCTCTGTAAAGCTACGTAAAGCAAAGCAGGCAAAAAAATTTAAGCCAACTTCAATAAACACGTACCACATGCATGGGCAATTTTTGCTTTGCCGATTGTTGGACCATCATTTGCAAGCTCTACCATTTTTTGAACGTCTGGTGATGCACCGTAACGCTGAACAACCCCGTGGAATTCCTCAACATCATGTGGCCTTAGGTAATACTTGTACTCACCAGTGGATTGACTCACCAAATAATTGCCATCCTCATCGCGCTTGGCACCAATGTGATAAAGCTCATGTTCGATCAAAGCGCAAAAATCAGTATCACTTGCATTGTGTGCAAACCATGCATCAATCGTGATGATGAAATTCGGTACACAACAAAACCAGTCAATCATCTGTTTTTCTTGACGCATCTTTCGCCAGCCGCCCGCCATCGACGCAAACTTTTCAGTCTGACCTAAAACAATTTTTTCAGACTTTTTAAATCCACTTGATGCCCATAGCACCATAAATAAATCATCATCCCATGGCGATATATGCATGTGATCAGGATTGTGTAGCTCGCCATCCTCATCAATGAATGTTTTTAAAATCCATTCTTTTAGTTCGTGTGCAGGCTCAAACCCCACTGGTTCTTCAGGGTCAAGATCAAGCAGGTTTTGAGGCGGCATTGGTCGTTTCACAGCAATACATTCCGTAAGTTTCTAATGCGATCTTTCAAGCGGCGCATGATGCCGTCAATCGCTAGCATCTCTGCCCGCGTTAATCCCAATCTACTGAGATTCTGATACTTAGACAGCTCAGCACTGCAAAATTCTAAGTCTTGTTTCGCCTGTACTTTGTCTGTCACAGATCACACCCTTCAAATATTGCAGCCTTCATTTTTCACACTCACCACCCGATAAGAAAAGAAAAACCCCGCCAATAATGCATATTGAGCGGGGTTTATGTGCCGTAATACGTTCGGCAAAAATGCCACCGAAGTGGCGAGGGTTTAATATGTACAACAGGACATCCTATAAGTTTTGTAAAATTTTACTTAAAATAGCCTTCAACCCTTGCCTTCATGGAAGGATCCACATCCTCATCTAAATAGAAACACGGTCTATATTTTTCGATCAAATAATGAATAAACTTTTGTTTATCTGGAATTGTATGTTTAAGCATAATTTGAGCGGCAACAGTAACTAAATTATTTGATTGGCGCATTAGATTTAGAATCATACTAGGGTCATAACCCATAACATCACGAGTAAAAGACTGTTTTCCTGTATGTACTAACGAATTAAGCTGCTTTAGATGATACTTTTTAAAATCACACAGATGATCAATTACTGATTTTGCAGGTAAATCAGCATTACTTAGCTTTTCCAGCATTTCACCTATCATTGGACAGGTATCACTCGTAAACTGTTCATCAAATGTGTAATTGAAATTCAGTTTTGACACTTGATGATTAGAAGCTATAAACAGCAGCCAATATGCTCTTACAACTGCTTCAAATTGAGCTCTAAATAACACCATAGCTTGTGTAGGCAAGCCAATTGCCAAAAGACCAGTTACGCCCAAACCATGATCAAATGAAATATAAATACATTGTTCAACTAGCTCTAAACGCAACCCACCATCAATCACTGTACTATTGATTATTTCCTTCTTAAGCTCTTCAACCATTTGAGTAGAGAGCTGAAAAACTTTTGTGGAATCCATAAAACAATTTGTTCATTATAATTATTCAATGATATTTCATATCTATACTAATTGCATTCACTAGATCTCTCTTTCCCACAATCCCGACACACTTTGATTTCTTCATCATCAATTGTGTAGTCGATCTCAGTCGCACCATGGAATCCAAACAAACACATCAAAAACTGGAGCATGCTTTTCTCCACGCATAAAAAAACCCACATTTGGGGAAATGCGGGTATAAAACTAAGAACTACAGAACACTCTGAATAAAGTGTATGACACTATTTAACCAAATTATATGCCGTTCATCAGAATATGGCACGCCATGTAGGATTCGAACCCACAACCATTGGTATAGAAGACCCATGCTCTATCCATTTGAGCTAATGGCGCAAATAAAAAACCAACTAAGAAATAATTCTTCCTAGTTGGCTTAGTAGTGTGTGCTTAATGGCTCATAACTGATTGTGTTAATGGGTCGCCAATCCAAAGTAGTACTCACCTTTTGAAGCTAATAAGTGGCGGCATTCAATTTAAACCACTACGAATAAAGAAAGCCGCCATTGGTGCCCTGATATTGCTTTCACAGAACATTTCTCAAGGCATTAAAAAAGCCCTTTTCGCAGGGCCAAACGCTACTCACAATCACACACACCTAACATGCACGGTCTGCTTTACTTGCTTTCAATCCTCTTTAGTTCGGGACGCTACTCCCTGATCTAGATTCCCGAAGGAAGTTTACTCGATGGCATGTTCCACTGGTCAGCACTCCAGTAGGCTTAGGTCGCCTTTTTACAGGCAACAAAAAAGCCCACATTTCTGTGAGCCTTTACGGTAATTACCAGTCTTTCCTGATCGTCATTTGCTTTCGCTTATTAAGCTTGATAGCCATAATATGACCATCTTATAAAAACTATACCCTAGTTTTCGGAATAACGAAATACTTATGCTCTCAATTCTTTGTAAGTATTTTTTTTATACTTTTCAATTGCCTTTGACGCCTCATCAATTGCAGATTCAATAGCCATAACCATAAGTCTTTCATAGGTTTTCCATGTCATCCGATAATTATCTACCGTCATCTGGTGGCAATTAATACCCGCGTAATACAAACGCCCCTGTGCTGTGAAATTAGCCTCAAGCTGAGGATCCAATGCAAAGTCTATGACCATACGTGCAATTAAATACGCCAAGTGATTCATTGTGATGTGCTCAGGCTCGCGCTTTTTATCCGTTACGACGTTTTTAAGCATGATATTTACAAGATGCCCTCGCACATATTCATAATCACTTTCGCACTTGCCCTCAAATATAATTAACGCAGTTACTGACTTCGCTAGCTGTGTTTCCATAGCTGCAATCGCACCTAAACGATCTTCGTAATTCAATGGTTGCTCTCCAGTGCCACGCACATTTGGTTCAAAGTTTGGTGACTTCGCTGTAATACCCTTGGTCAACCATTCAAATTGCTCAAACTTATCTGATACTGCTGCATTCATCACTTCACCAACCCTTCAATCTGTTTAATTGCAAAACCGCTTGTCACTTGCTCTGTACTGAACCGTAAAACCTGAAATCCCATCATTGTTGCTGCGTTATATTTTTCCATATCCCCCAAATAACCTTTACCCCGTGTATGCCTTCCGCCTGACCATATACCGCCTTCAACTTCGATCAGCAGCTTCGTATTCTTGATATGAAAATCTGCCCGCCATTTTCGTGTTGAGTGAAATTTAAATTCCTGCACAAATTCAATTTTTAACGCTCCGAGCTGCTGGATTAATGCTGCTTCTCCCTTGCTCACAATCTTTTCACCTTTGACTTTGCTCTTGCGCTTGCTCGTACTCTTACGATCACCGCAGTAGAGTTTTTTGTATTCAGCAAGTGAAATGCTTGTCATTCAGCCCCGACTCCAAACAGCTCTTTAGTTTTGTTAGTCGCCGTATATGTGTAAATTGAGGTCTTGGCCATATAGCCACTGCACACCAAATCCTTCAAGCAATTCCGAATAGTCATACGTGAACAACTCAACACACACTGCGCAATGTCCGTCACCGTGATTTCTCTTTTCGCATGTACTGCAAAAATCAAAATATCCATACGCTTTTCAAACGAACTGCAAGCACGTCCACCAACCCAATCGACAGTTTTATCATCATTCTGATCTTTCACACCCATCTCCCATACGCGCATCAGACCAATTACACTCAACCACGGTCAGACCATCATGCTGGAAGCGTGACCAGAGTCGATCTCCTAAATCATCATGCAGTTTTTTTAAGGTGAAATTTGAAATGAGCATGGTTGGTTTTTTGCTGTCATAGCGCCTTGTCAAAACCTTGTGTACAAGCTCTAAGCGCTTATCACGATCATGTAATCCATACTCATCCACAATCAAAAGATCATATTGAGCAAACTGATAAATCACAGCTTCTTCAGATTGATCTTTTGTGTCCTTGTCCCATGCATTCATGATTCGCTGCGCAATTTCTTCGCTGGTGATGTAACGCGCTTTCAGTCCTTTTTTCAGCAGATGTTTTGCAGTTGCACAAGCAAGATGTGTTTTGCCAGTACCTGTTGAACCCACCATGATGAAATTAGAAATTCGCTTGGCAGTGATACGTTGTGCATAGCTAGCGCACTGACTCAATGCATGTGCCTGACCTTGGGTGTGCGTCTGATAATTTGAAAATGCAGAATGCAGGTGACGATCTGGAAGCATTGCACTTGCAATATGTTTTTCAAATACAGCTCTATCCGTTTCAGCCTGATGCTTAGTTTTTTCAGCCAATACAAATTCACGAGCGCATTCAGGACAAATTAAATTTTTACCCGTTGAGATTTTTTGCAGTCCATGTTTCTCACAAACTTCCTGTGACATCACATGACCATTGAATTGAAAATGTGCGTTCATTCCATGCCCTCAGGTAATTCGACCTTGCCGTAAAATGGCTGATCGTTCATGGGTTGATCTTTCCAGGCATCATTGACGTTCAAGCCTGCTGATCGCGTAGTGCTCTGCTTTGGTTTTACGGTTTTCTGCTTTTCTGCCGCTCGATCAAATTTATCAATGAGCCATACAGCAAACCTTGTGGTCTTTTGGTTTTCAGTGAGGTCTGTTTTGTTTTCCCAATGTGCGTTGAATGCTTCGAGGTGAAACTCAAAGTCACTCATATCCAGCACAGATTCCGCCAACGTTCCTTTGCTTTTCCGAATAATATTCAGCAGATGATCTGAATTAGGTCTCCACTTTTCTTCGGTTTTCTGCGGAACGGCTGCGGAACTCTCTTGTGTGTTATTAATATTTATATCCGTTACCTGTCCCTGTCCGTTATGTTCTGTTCCCTTATGTCCAAAATCCTGCGGAATTCCAGCGGAACGTGTTTGGAATTCCTGTGGAACGACTGCGGAATTCTCTTGGAATGATTGCGGAACAGCTTTGGAATTCTTTTTACTTTCCAATTCAGCAACTTGGGAATTCCTTGCCCATGATTCTGGCATTCCTGCATCAATCCAAGCATCAAAGCTTGGAATTAAAACCTGATCTTGTTCAGATAACTTCATATTTGCTTTGCGTAAGCGCTCAGCAAACTTTTTATAGTTGTAATCTTGTTTGCTTGCCCAGCTTTCAATTGCCTTTTCGCAAATGACAGGATGGTAATAACGTCCATCACTACATAGAACCCAACCATGCAGAGCTTCTTCTTTATATTTTTTCCATTCCTTTACTACACGGCCAAAGCCAGCAAGGTTAGATAGAATTCTGTCATCGTCTGGCAAGCTACCAGCAGGAACCTGATGCCAAGAGGCACTCATTAATAAAATTCCCGCTCGAAATGCTTCTGCATTTACCAAAGCAGCAAAGTCACTATCACGCAGTCGAACCACATCGAGAGGCATAAACTCAAAGCTTCTAAGGTCGATATTGTTTGGAATTAACGGTTCTCTCATGCTGCACCGCCTTGGATAACCTTAAATTCAATTACCCAAACCCACGGGTTTTTATTCCATGAACTTTGACCGTAAATTTCTTCCCAGGTAAAATGGAAATTGGTTCTAGCACCAATTGCATAACCCATTTCAATTGCGGATGGATGAGTTGAATAGTCAAAGCCTTCAGCTTTTGCATCTTCTTTGGTTATATCCTGAAGACGCTCAACACGAATCTTTGTAATTTCAAGAAGGATTCGTGATGCAGAGCGCGGCATGTGGATCGATGGTTTCCATTTAAGCCCAAAATTCTTTCGCGCCTCATCTGAATAACTACCCTTAGGGCAATCTGATGCATAAGCGTATCTTTGAAGCTTTCCGTTTGAATCTCGATGTTCCACTCCTGTGCCGCTTAAATCCATGAAGGTTTCACGCACCCATAACCGATCACCTACGTTAAACTCGGAAAAAGGTGTTTTATAGGTCGCATGGGCAAGCCAACCGCTATTACAGTTCTTAAAGCCTTTTGGATTATTGTTGCAGCGCAAAATAGCATGCCGAGCATCAGTGTCCGTTGTTGGTTCACCACGATGGAAGCGCTCAACAGCATCAGGTTGACGGCGCATAACACGACGAGTCTGAGTCTTGCTACCTTCCAAAATTGCATTGACCATTTGAACATTGAATAAAATAGGATGTTCTTTCACGACACTTCTCCCTGGGCATTCAATGCTCGTGCATAATGTATTTCCACATCACTCACAAACAACGCCACGGTATGTTCTGGTTTGTCTTCCCAATAACAGTCAGCACAAATAAAACCATCATTGTTTTCTGTACGGCTGACCATGCTGTCCGATCCGCAGTAATCACATTGCGGCACTAAGATTAAGCAGCTGCTGCACTGCTCTTCTTTAAATTCCGTGCATTTGCCCTGACATGGGTGTTTTGGTAAAGTATTTGTGTTCATAAAGAATTTCCCTCTGAATTGAACGCAAAAGCCTGATTCCTAACAATCAGGCTTTTTTATTCCTCAATACATTTGTGTACCTGAGCATTTAGCTCAGCCAATATTTCGTGCAATTTATGGATGACTTTGGATAAATCGACTGCTTCACCACGTGTGATGCGTCCGTCAGCCATCATTGTTTTAAATAGCGTGTATACATCCCCGCCCTGCATTCCAAAGCTCAGCACAAGATCAGTGAGCGCCGTATCTCGACACTCAGGGATTTGTGGCAGATCAATCGCAACCTTGCCTAGGTGCGCATTCATACTTTGCAAAATGCGGTAATCATTGGTGATGGCCATCATTTTTGTGGCTTCTAAAAGTGATAGATGGTGTGTATCCGTATTTGGATTTACTTTACTGTTCAACACGGCTGGGCTTTTAATACCGAGCCTTGGTGCTAACGCCGTCGCGCCACCTGGGTAATCGTGCACAGTGTGATAAGCCGCATCGATGATGTTCATTGAAAGTCCTTTTGAACGTGTTATTAGATAACGGCTTCTTTACTATTTTGAGTAGAACGTACATACGCCCAATTAATGTCAGGACGTAGTTGCTCAGCTCGAACTTTTCCTTTCGTAAATTTCTCAATTGGAAGACAGCGATCTTCTGGGATTTTATCGAAATTCCATTTACTTAAAGCCCAAGGCGTTATATCCAAATTTCGAGCTAAAGCAGATTTACTGCCTGCGATTTTGATTGCTTTTTCAAAAGCGTCTTTTGGAGATGACATAATGCTACCAACAAAACTACTTAAAGTAGAAGATAATATACTACCAAAAATAGAATTGGTGCAACCTAAAATACGGGTTAATATTCTACCTAGCGTAGAAAATGAGAAGGTTTGTAAGGTGCAAACAGCCAAATACCAAGAATTTGCTTCACGGCTTAATGGCCTTATGCAAAAAGAAGGCTCACCAATAAAAAACGTAAACCAATTAAAAGATGCTATTCATGTCACTTATGAAATGGCACGACGCTATACGCTTGGAATTGCAAAACCTCGTGAAGAGAAAATGCAAATACTGGCTAAAAAATTTAATGTAGATATTAGTTATTTGGATCATGGCTCAGGTATCGAACCCAACGTCACTGCTCCCTTTCCCATTGCTGGTCGATTGGTACCCGTTATCTCTTGGGTACAAGCTGGATCATGGACCACAGTTGAATCTGTACCTGCAGGTACTCAGTTTGAAGAATGGCTGCCACCTAACCCGAAATGTGGCAAGAACGGATATGGATTGACCGTAGTTGGTGAGTCGATGCTTCCAGACTTCCGCCCTGCAGACAAAATTTATGTAAATCCTGACTTTCAAACAAATGATTTAAAAACAGGTGATTTAGTCATCGTCTCTTGTGAAGGTGATTTAGAGGCAACTTTTAAAAAGCTGATTGTTGAAAGCGGCAATATGTATTTGCAACCGCTTAACCCAGACTGGCCTGAAAAAACGATTCCATTAGTGGATGGATGTAAGTTGGTGGGTAAGGTTGTTGGGTTGTATAGGGATGTTTGAAATTTAAATATAATTCTAGTTCACTAATTAAGCTATTTAAAACCGTTTGAGGATATCGTAGGGGAATCAGAGAGTGAATATTACCAAATTGACTAATATTAATGTACAAAACTTTCGAGCTTTAAAAGATGTAAATATTACTCTTGGTTCTGATATAACAGTCATTTGTGGTAAAAATGGTACAGCTAAATCAACTATTTTAGGTCTAATAGCACAAATTTTTAGTTTTGAAATGAATTATGCTACTGGAGAAGAATTAAAATATATAAATGCTGAAGGACTCAAAGTAGATTATAGAACTTTAACTGGAAAACGGTTTACTTCACAATTTAAAGAACATTTTAGATTTTCAAAAAAGTTTGATGTTGCTGGTAGTATGCAATGTAGTTACCACCTTTATGATGGTTTACTAGATAAAAATATTGATACTTTAAACCTTACAATGACGAATACCGAAGGACGTGATTTCCGAACAACTGTGCGAGGGAACCTAACAACAGATTTTACAGCAAACACCAGTAGAAATGTTACACACCCTGTGATTTACCAAAGTTTAAAACGACTTATCCCACTTGCTGAAAGAACCAAGTATGATAAAAATGATATTGAATATTTAAATAAAAATAAATCTCTTTTTATTACTATCAGTAATAAGATCCTAGGAAAAAGAAATAGTAGCTCTTTAACCGCAACTTCAGGAACATTAGATTCAGCAGTTGCACATGGTGAAAACTACGATCATGAATCTGTTTCAGTTGGTGAAGATAATTGCGGACAATTAGTTTTGTCTTTAATGTCCTTTAAGAAACTTAAAGATGACCTTGGTGAGAAGTATAGCGGTGGTATTCTGTTAATTGATGAGGTGGATGCTGGTTTTTTCCCTGCAGCTCAAAAAAATCTAATTGAAACATTAATGACATATGCGAAAGAATTAGATTTACAAATTATCATGACATCTCACTCACCAATAATTATAGAAGAAGTGAAAAAGCGATCACTATACAAAGGTGCCAATGAAAAATATAAAGTTATTTACCTGTCAAATGCACATGGTTCTATCAAGGTTTATGATGATTACAGTTGGGATAACATTAATGCAGATTTAAATATTGAAACTCTGCCAGAAAAACAAAAGGCTAAGTTACCAAAAATTAATGTATATTTTGAAGATAAAGAGGCTTCCGATTTTTTCGCTGCTCTTGTAACTTCAAGACATCTCAATTCGTTCTTAAATAAATTTGATAATATTACGAATGGTAGTAACTTTTATATTTCCTTGATGGATAAAAAAATTCCAGAATTTACCACGAAAAGTATTGTTGTTTTAGATGCAGATGTAAGAAATACAAATAAATATAAAAATGTTCTGAAACTGCCAGGTGGTCTCCCGCCCGATCAATTAATCTTTGATTTTTTGTTTCGCTTACCAGCGAATGATAGTTATTGGACTAATTCAATTCAATTCACCAAAGAGATTTTCCTAAGTGATGCATCTGATATTTTAGATAGATTAAAGTTAAAAGATGAACCTAGTTCAGGTTATGATTTGCCACAATTATTAGCAGCAGATATCCAAGCTGGAAATAAAAAAATTCGAGATCTTTTTAAAGGTTTTTATAATTCTAGCAACTTGCAAAGAATGATCAAAAAAGCTGAAACAAATCCTTTTAGATATTATCTTAAGCACAATCCTAACATCTCAAGCACATTCCTAACTGATCTTGAAGAGAAATTGACTTTCGTGTTAACTGAAGGTTATGCATTAAATTTGGCATATGTTAAAGTAGAATTGGGTCATAACACGTAATTTTCGTAAAATGTTGATGAACTTTTAAATGCCTATTTTTTACACTCCCCTCCGCTATCCAGGTGGTAAAGGTAAATTTGCTCCGTTTGTAAAAGATCTTATGGAGCTTAACAACCTTACTGGAGACTATCTCGAGCCTTATGCGGGAGGAGCTGGCGTTGCTTTAGACTTATTGTTTGGTAACCACTGCCAAAATATTCATATCAATGATTTTGATTTGGCAATCTTTAATTTTTGGAAGTCAGTTACAGAAGATACCGAAAATTTTCTAAAACTTCTAACAGATACTAATGTCACAATTGATGAGTGGCAAAAACAAAAAGCTATCCTTGCTACTCCAAACGAGCATACTGCTCTCGAACACGGCTTTTCTGCTTTCTTTTTGAACCGTACCAATCGCTCTGGCATATTAAAAGGTGGTGTAATTGGCGGGAAAAATCAGGATGGCAATTACAAGCTTGATGCTCGCTTTCACAAAGAAAACTTATCAAAACGAATTGAAAAAATTGGTCGTTATAAAGACCGCATAAAAGTTTACAATGAAGATGCTTTGTCATTACTGCAAAACGTTGACAATCTATTGCCTCAAGACTCTCTAATTTATTTAGATCCACCCTACTATGTAAAAGGGCAAGGTTTATATCGAAATTTTTATGTCCATGAAGATCATGTTCAAATTAGAAAAGCTTTAGATAGTGTGCAGACAAAGTGGATTGTGTCATACGATAATTGTGCTGAAATTAAAGAAATTTATTCAGGATATACACAAGAAGACTATGAGTTGAATTACAGTGCTTATTATAAAATGAAAGGTGCTGAAGTGATGATTTATTGTGATGACTTACAGCCTTTAAAAGTTCAGTCAAAGCAACTAAGTTTTGCTGATTAATCTTTACCTCATGGAGGGTTTTATCTTAAATAAAACCCAAGGACAAACACTAACACCCCAGGCAACATACACAAGAAACCCGCAGCTCGCGCATCTGCGTAATTATGAATTTTTTCATTTAGAATATGAGAGCCAAAAATTATCCCAATACAAGCGAGCATAAACCCAACAATAATCAAAAAAGATGACACCATTTCCCCCAAAAATGCTCTAATTTTATATCGCTGCATATTTTTTAACAGGCGGATTCAAGCGGCAAGTGCAACAGTATAAAAACCAGCCATAACTTCACTCGGTGTATACCAACCTAGTGTTTTTCTAGGACGATGGTTGAGTGCAAATTCTATCTGCTCTATTTGTTCGTTTGACACGTCATCAAACGATGATGATTTTGGCAGATATTGACGGATTAAACCATTCGTATTTTCATTTCTAGCTCGCTGAATAGACTTGTAAGGATCAGCAAAATACGTCTCTATGCCAGCATCAGTAATTCTTTTGTGTTCGGAAAATTCTTTGCCATTATCAAATGTCACACTATAGGCATGGCTCATTTGTAAACGATCTAATGCACAAGTAATCGTTTGAGAGGATGCTCTCGTTGGCCCTAAATGAACAATATGTACATACAGGCTCTTTCGATCAACGAGAGTCAATAAAGCACCTTTATGATGTTTACCAATCACCGTGTCACCTTCGAAATCTCCTAAACGTTGTCGTTGATCAATGACCTGGTCTCGGCAGTGAATACTTGTTTTATCAATGATTTGACCCCTACGATCCGTGTTTTTGTAACCGCGTTTTCGATATTTCTTCTGATGCCTTAAATGTAGATGAAGTTTACCGCCTTTTGATTTATCTTGATAAATGTACTGGTAAATCCACTCATGTGAAGGTACATCCAGCCAACCGCGTTGTGTTAAAGCACCTGAAATTTGTTCGGGTGACCAGTCCAAACCAATCAAATAATCAATATAAGCGAAGGCAAATGCTGTCATTGATGATGAAGGATGGTACCGTCTTTGACTTGCAAATTTAGCTGCCTGTTGAGCTCTATATCCACGTTGCCCAGTATTTCTTTTTAATTCACGGTAGATGGTTGATCGTGAACGTCCTAATTCCCGAGCAAGGGTAGCGATTGAACTTTTACTTTTCAAAGTAGCATAAATTTCGTATCTTTCATCTTGAGAAAGTTGGGTGTATTTCTTCATTGTGTGCTTTCCAATTGCGAGTTGAAAAAGTCTAATGATTCTATGAATACACCTAACTTTTTCAACTAACTACAAATGTGTTGCACTTGGGATTTGAATCTGCGACATTTAGTTTATAATTTTAGACGCAATAACAACAAGACAAAACTATGAAAAAAACAACCATAACCACCCTACTCCTTGCCCTTATCATCACTGGCTGCCAAAAGCAGCCAGCTGCCCTACCTGAACATGAACGTACAGCTATAACAAAGCAGTTTGAAGAATCGGATGAAAAAATTAACGGCTATTTTGATTTATTGGAAAATCCAAGTACTTCACAAGAGGTACGCAAACAGATCCTTTGCAAAGACTGGCCTGATATCTATTACAAGCAGTACGTCCCTGCTTTAAAGCAACTTTCACCAGAATATACCGATGAAGAGTTGAGTCAGGCACTCGACAGAGCCGTGGACTATTACAAAGAAAAGTATGTGATTGACTGCAACCTGTAAAAGTTAAATCAAGCTCCAGCAGGAGTGGTTTTAGGTGTTACAGTCAAATTTAAACCCAACGCATGTACCACTTTTAGGACAGTATCAAAATTGGGTACAACCTCACCAGATAACGAGCGATATAATGACTCACGCCCTAATCCTGTATCTTTAGCGAGTTGTGTCATACCACGGGCACGTGCGATCGTTCCCAGTGCTTTGGCAATAAAAGCTGCGTCATCACCTGCTTCTTCAATACAGGCCTGTAAGTAGGCTTGCATATCCTCTTCAGTTTCTAGGTACTCGGCACTGTCCCATTTTGTTGCAACTAAATCAGCTGGATCAATCATGGTGTCTCTCCTTTAATTCCAAATAGGCTGCAGCAAGTTGTACGGCTTTTTTAATATCGTCCTGCTGACTGGTTTTATCGCCACCAATAAGCAGCAAAACAATACTTTCATTTTCCTGCAAATAGTACACACGGTACCCATCGCCAAAGAAAAACCGCATTTCACACACAGGGTGCTCTACCGTCTTTACATCACCAAAGTGCCCTGTTTCCTCTAAACGATCAAGTCGAGCTTGTATCCGAGCTTTGGCCTGTGAATCCTTAAGTTTTTTAAACCATCTATCAAAAGGTGGTAGTTTTTTAATCTGCATCACAGTATATCTGTAGCTTTTATAAAATTGTATCTTTTAAGATACATGAAAGCAAGGTTAAACTTTATTTGAGATTAACTGCAATCCATGAAGTAAAACTACTGTCATATCTAGTGATTATTATCGAATCAAGGTCAAACGCACTCCTGACCTGTAATAACGAAGTAGCGCAAAACTGACCCGCCAATGCCTATCGGTGGGTTTTCTTTTATGTGGAACAAGTGTAAACTAGCACTCATAATGTTATGTTATAACATATTAATAAGTTTAATCTTTCAGCTCTGCCCACCCCAGCGGTGGGTTCTTTTTGTGTAATAACTCTGTAACAGTGTATTTAAACGAATTTTTATACCATTTATTATATTTACTCTTATGATTTAGAAGATAAAAAGGAAAATAAAATGAAATACGTGTTAGGTGCAACTCTTGTAGCTCTAGCGATCACTGGCTGTACTTCGACTCCAAATAAAGAAGTAACGCGCGAAAACGTGATACGCAATGCCCCTGAAAACACACAAGTTATCAGTTTTGTAGGCCCTAATGATTTAAAACTTTTCCTAAAATCATCTGACCTATTTGAAACTGCACAAATGATTGATGGATCGGGTAAGGTCTATCATCTTAAACATGCTGTTTCTGGTAGTGGAGTTCGCTTAGCGAATGATGATGGTGTTTCTATTCACTTCAAAGGCGGTGAAGGTGTTGTCGAGTTTGAAAAAGACAAGCCGATCAGTATTACTGAAGTAAAAAAATAAAGTGTCCAGTTAAGATCAACCCACCCTAGCGGTGGGTTTTCTTTTGTCTACTATAAAAAAACAACTAAAAGTAGAATTATTTTCCACAAAGTATTGACCTTAATTCTACTTAAAGTAGTATTTATTTCACTAGGCACAAAAAAGCACCCCGACCTTCGACCTTCTGGGTGCTCTGCATATAGCGAGATAAGTATGAAACAAAACACATCCCATAGCAAGTTAGTCGCAATGCTGATACAGCGCCAAAACAAAAAGCGACTATCACTTCGCTTTAAAAAAATCCTTTCCGATGCTGCGGCATCTGCAGTACTGGCAGCATGTGCATTTGGCTTTATGGCCATGAGTTTAAAAGCTTGTGATGCTGAATATGAAAATCAGCTCAATGCCACTAAAGCACATTTGGAGGCAACACGATGAATATTGCCGAAAACCCAACAAAAATCATTCCGATTCGTGCCAGTTCTTTGTCTGATTTATTCGACTGTCCTGCACGTTGGGAAGCAAAGAACCTTTTAAACAAGCGTATGCCTGCAGGTGCCCGTACACGCCTGGGTACAGCAATCCACGAAGCTGTGACCCAGTGGGACCACATGCACTTAATTGGTGAATCTGTTTCTACAGAAGAATGTTCTGAAATTTTGCATCAGCAAATTTGGCAACCCAATGAGGAAGTAGATTGGGCTGACTTAGACCAAAACAGTGCTGAATCTATTGGTCATGCACTGGTGAACAAATACATCACTCAGATTGCGCCAACACAAAAATTTATTGGCGTAGAAGTCCGTTGTGAATCCTTAATCCTTGCCGATCTAGGCATTGAGCTAACAGGAACCATTGACCGTATCTATGAAAACGACGAAGGCGAACTTGGTATTGGTGACATCAAGACCGGTAAAACTTCGGTGGGCAGTGATGGTGTTGTTAAAACATCGGGACATACGCCACAGATGGGTATCTATACCGTGCTGGCAGCACATGCCTTGCAAGAATCCGTCACTGCTCCAGCACGTATATATGGCTTAACTACGGCCAAAACAGACAAAGGCCAACACGTAGGTATTGGCGAGATTGAATCACCTGCAGAAGTTTTACTTGGTACTGAAGAAGAACCAGGACTACTTCACCATGCCGCCAAAATTCTGAAACACGGCACTTTTTATGGCAATTCAAAATCCATGCTTTGCAATGAAAAGTTTTGCCCTGCTTTCGCTACATGCAAATTTCGTAAGTAATTAATTTCAATATAAGGAATATACCCATGACTTCACAAGTAATGACAACTGAGCAACTTCGCACACAACGTAAACCTGAAAATGTTGAGGCGAACTTCAATACCTATCGTGGCTTCCAAGCAATGCACCACATGGCTGAAAGCTTGGCTAATAGTACGATCATTCCTGAAGCATTCCGCAACACCATTATGGTTAAGGATCGTTTTGACCAGAATGCTAAAAAATGGTTGTACCGACCTGAAGAAAACCCAAATGGCGTTTCAAACTGCATCATCGCCTTGAATATGGCACAGCGTTTAGGTGCAGATCCAATGATGATTATGCAAAACCTGTATTTAGTGGATGGTCGTCCAAGTTGGTCAAGCCAATTTATTATTGCTGCAATTAACAGTTGTGGACGTTATAGCCCATTACGTTTTGACATCACTGGTGGTGATGAGGAAATGGAAATTCCTTATGCAGTTACAGAGTGGGAATATAACAAAGAGACTCGTAAGCGTGAGCCTGTGGATTCAAACAAAGTTGCCCGCGTGAAAAATCTTAGATGTGTGGCATGGGTTATTGAAAAAGCAACTGGTGAGCGCCTTGAGTCTAGCCCGATCACCATGGAACTGGCTGTAAAAGAAGGTTGGTTCCAAAAGAATGGTTCAAAATGGCAAACCATGCCTGAGCAAATGTTGCGGTACCGTGCTGCATCATTCTTTGGCCGTATCTATGCGCCTGACTTATTAATGGGTCTACGCACACATGAAGAAGAACTTGATTCAATTATCGACATTACGCCTGAGCCTGAAGTTACAGCACAACCAGTAACACTGGATAGCATCAAGCAAAACGTAGTTAAAGAATCGCCTGCTGACGATCAAGAAGTACCTGCAGAAAAACCAAAGCGTACACGTCAACCAAGAGCTGTCGAGGCTGAGACGGTAGAAACAATTGAAGATAGCCAAAATCAAACATCAAATGATGTTGCAAAAAAGCCATCCTCATTGGAACTGCGTAAAGAGTATCTAGAACAAATTAATGGATTTACACATGCCAAAGACCTGCAAACCATTATTCCAATTATTGAAGGACATCCCGACCTTACCGATGCGCATAAAACATATCTAGTGAATGCGATTCACCAGAAGATTGAGGAATTGGGCAAGGTGCAAATTGACCCGATTAAAAGCAAATCCATTATGGGTGGTTTAAAGACATCAATTGAAAATGCCAAAACCACAGATGAACTAAAAAATGTAGCCACACTCATTACGCAGAATAAACCAAAACTCACGCTAGACCATCAAGGTGAGTTACTTGAGGTCTACAGAATGCGTAAAGAGCTCATCGAAAATCAGCAGGATATGTTTGCACAAAACAAACCTTGGATTGAGGGTGCTATTCAGCGTATTCAAGCAGCCAAAACTCAGGATGATATTAACGAGGTCTACACTGACCCCGCTTATGAAGAATTGTCTGATCAAGGCAAGCAACGTTTGGATCTAGCAGCCCAGCAACGTGAAGCAGAGTTATTTGGCTAATTTTTAGGTTGGCCACATTCATAAATTAATGGATGTGGTCATATCGGGAGTGAGTGATGAAAACCAAAATCACCAAAATTGATCCAATCATGTCTGAAGCGTTTATGAAATGGCTAGTAAAGATTGGCTATCGAGGCGTTTGTCATCCAACGGGAGAAACACAGTTCTACTGCAGAACAGTTAATAAAAACTTTCCGCGTGGCGTGGCTATTTTGGCAAATGGCAGACTCAACAAGGCAGCGACACAGCTATACACAGAGTTTAGAGAGCATTTGGAGGCGTGATGGATTTGCAGAAAGAAAGAGAAGCGTTTGAGTGCCACAAATTTAAAGATCAGTATGACGAACTCAAGGCTTACTATGATGAGCATGAGCGCGAGCATGGCTATCGATACCCGTCATATACTTATGATGACGAATGGGAGGCTTGGTTGGCAGCCAAAGCCCAATCCGAAAAAGCCCTACTCGAACAATTTGAAATCAACAATAAACTTATTGAACAGATTGAAAAACTGAAAGCAGATGTGCCTGGGCAAATAACTATTACCCACGAACGCCTTCAAGAGCTGATTACGATCGCTGTTAAAACTGTGCTTGAGGCTAAGGAGTAACGAGCTATGACCTGTTTAATTAAAGTTTCTGAATTTATTAAGCGCGTTTATGGTACCGAAGGTGCAACTCCACCAACGCGCCAAACTATTGCACGTCACTGTAGATTGGGCCTAATTCCTGCTGAGCAAAAAGGCAAACATTGGTATATACAGTGGCATATTTACCAGCAACAAACTGGTGATGATTTAGTGGATAAGGTGTTGCGAGGCTAAAAATATGGCTCGACCACGCAATAAAGGAAATAAGGATATTCCTGCTAATTTATATCGGGGTGATGGTAACGCTTGGCGTTACCGCCACCCCATTACGGGAAAGTTTCACTCAATGGGAACTGACAAAAATAAAGCCTTTCAAGCAGCTCGAAAATTAAATGAGATGTTAATGATTGAGACAGACTTAGTGTCTAGGGTTCTTGGTGGTGGCGTCTTATTTGGAAGCTTTGCTGATGAGTATTTACTTAATAAGCGTCGGAAAGATGGCCGACCAATATCGGAAAATACTCGGCAGACGTATCAGGTTCAGTTAAACAGACTGTGTAAAGTCTGGGGAAACAAAGAACTTGAATCGATTACTCTGAAAATGGTCAATGAATACCTTGATAGCCTCACGCCGTCAAATAGTAAATCTGTACGCAGTTTGCTGTGCAACATTTTTGATGTGGCGGTGAGTAAAGGGTTATGTCCAGATAACCCAGCACGAATTACACTTAGCCGCTATGTGCCCAAGCAAAGAAAAAGACATACCGTTGAGGGACTACAGATTATTCGTAATCATTCCCCTTTATGGCTGCAAAATGCAATTGATCTATCGCTGTTAACAACCCAACGCCGATCGGACATTGTCAACATTCGTTGGACTGATATTCATGATGGATATATTCATATTGCCCAGCAAAAAACGACTGATGATCCAGTGGATGATTTTGAAGTTCTAGATGGCTCAGGTTATATCCGAATAAAGATTGATGATGAATTACAACAGGTACTGGATCGTTGCAAATCGGACAATGTCCCTAGCCCTTTTGTGATTCATTATGTGCCAAAACGCAAGGTAAAAAACTCAAAGAAAGAACACTGGACTCAAATCTTGCCTTTGTATTTGTCAGAGGAATTTTTACGGATCGTCAAACTTTCAAATGCCTATCCAAAATTAGAGGGTAGACAAATTCCGACCTTCCACGAAATACGTGCATTGGCTATTTTCTTGCATAAAAAAGCAGGTCGAAGCGCCCAGGCATTGGCAGGTCATAGCTCAGTTAAAATGACCGAACACTACGAGTCTGGTCATGAAATTATTTGGAACGATGTGGATGTTGGGATTAAGCTGCCATTTGCAGAAGTGACATAAAAGTTTTTTGCAAAACGTATTGCTAAGTTATTGTTTTCATTATGTTCCATTTAGTGTGTTTTGCCCATTTTTTAGGGCAAAAATATACTATAAAACTATTTATATACAGTAACTTAGCATTTTATTAGTAGCTAACATTTTGATAATTCGGATAATAAAAATCCATTTTCCAACGGCTTTTAGGTGGTGGAAAACTCCCAAGCATTAACAGCTTGGCATTGGCTGGTAAAAAGGGTTCGAGTGGATGGGTTTCTATTTTAGAATCAGACATTTATAGATTGAACCTTTGGTCTTTAAATTAAGCTAAGACATTGCAGTACGAGCAACTTCATAATGATTTTTATGTAACTTCCCTTGATTGAATAACCATGTCGCAACTTCTGGCCAAAAATACATTGCAGATCTAGATGCAAGTCCATACATCGGACGTGGAAAGTTTCCGTCACCACGTTTATTTTGCGCATATAAAGATAATGCTTGACGAGTCATTCCAGCACGTTCAGCCATTACTGCCAAAGTTGAATAACCTTGCTCTTCTACTATCAGATCATGAAATCCTAATGAGCGAATATTGTCTAATGCTGAGTGAATCGCTTGTTCTGCATTTTCAGCTTCACGGTCAAACTCAAGATAAATTGTATCGTTATAACTACAAACTAATGCATCATCACAACCCGCTTCAAAGAACTTATCTTCTAGCACAGACAGATCAGAACGTGCGTCACGTACCACAACAGTAAAGTGATAGTTATTCATAGTTCATCTCCATGACATTGCTTTACTTTACGCAAGATTTGTTTTGCATGTGCTGATTTACCTGAATCGACAACATCCCAGCCGTTTTCAATCGCATATTCAATTGCTTCGCGAATATGTTTATTGGGATGTTTCTTCATATTTTCATTCTGCTTGATGATTTAATTATAATTTAGTGTTGACGATTGTTAACACTATACCATTATTTAAGTTAATTTACCTAAAACCACTCCAAAATCCTATCCGAGACTTCTTTCCCCCAAATCTGGTAAATTTCTTTACTTGGATGAAAACCATCTTTTGCCATTTCTAAATTCATGGATTGATATTTTCGAATATCATATTCAATCCACTGCATATCTTCTTGTTGTGCAATCATTTTTTCTAATTGTAAGTTCATTTGTTTTGCGTATTGTCCAAATAGCCAAGATAATGGATTGGGCAATGCGGGAAATAAATGCATTGGTGGAACCCCCGTAGCAATGATTAATTCAGGTTGGAATTTCGCTTGAATAAGTTGATAAAAATGTTGCTGTTGTTTAATCCAAGTCTGTGCCGACATTAAGCGTGTTACATCGTTGACACCAACAGAAGTAACCACAACATCATATTTTTGATTTACCAGTTTTTTCGTTTTTTGAATGACTTGTGAGGTAGTATCTCCAGACTGCGCCTCTAAACGCCAATGTACTTGGTACTGATGCTGCAAAGCAGAAATCACCGCACCTAAAAGCGCATCATTTTGATGTGCTACCCCAACGCCTGCAGCGGCAGAATCGCCTAAAATCAATAATGACAGCGTTTGCCCTTGCCCTGTAATACCTTCTCGTGCGCCTTCGGCTTCAGGCAATCGGATCGTGTTCTTTTTAACACGACTTCCCTGAATCACCAAAGCGGGAATTAAGGCAAGGGTTGCTGTTCTAAGCCACATCACATTTCACTCTTAAATACGAAAACCGAAAATACAAATTTTAAACCCAAACAAAAGTAGAGACTCAAATATAAAAATAGCATCGTGTCATTTAAAGTGATTGCATTCATCATCAGCTTTAAATTTCAGGATGCTATTCAAATACTATGATATCGCTGCTATTTAGCCGAGTTTATTGACCAATTTTAATGGTAAAACTTTCATAGCTAAGCCCAATGGCAACCATGGCCATTTAGGTACATAGGCTTTAATTGGCGCTTTTTCAATTTCTGCAGCAAGTAAGCGTGAACCTGTTTTTTCATCAACTTCAAAAGGCAGTTTTTTTGCACCTTCGTTGATTTCGGTACGAATATAACCAGGGAAAATAGTCGTAACTTGAATAGGTGTATCAATTAATTCTGCACGAATTCCTTCTGCTAAATGTGCTACTGCAGCTTTACTTGCACCGTAAGCAGTAAGATGTTTTGGCATACCACGAATGGCACTCATAGATGAAATCATCACCAAATGCCCTGAGTTTTGCTCACGGAAAATTTCAACCGCGGCTTCACACTGCGCCAAAGCTGAAATAAAGTTGGTTTCTACTGTGGCTTTGTTGATGGCAAAATTACCTTTACCAATGCGACGTCCTTCGCCCACGCCTGCATTGACAATAATGCGGTCAATTTGTCCAAAATCTTGTTTAAATTCACGAAACACCTGAAACACCTGATCATAATTGGTGACATCCAGCGTTTTTGCAATAACACGAATACCAAACTGGCTTTCCAGTTCTTGTTTCAGCGTTTCCAAACGCTCTAAACGTCGGGCGCAAATTGCAAGGTTATAACCCATTTGAGCAAATTCACGTGCCATACCCGCACCAATACCTGAACTTGCACCTGTAATTAGAATTGTTTTTGTCATGGTTTGATCCTTAAATCCAAGTCAATAAATTTGAGTTTTCAGCTTTAATAAAATGATGTTCATTCAAGCTTAACAGTTGTGGTTCACTGCCGACCAAACGTAAAGTGGTGATACTTGAGTTAGTAATTGCCCAGTTCAATGCAAAGGTTTTATTGGGCGTTAAGCCTAAAATTTTACCTGCAGCCACAGAAATCACACCACCAGAAGTAAATACCACAGCATATCGTGGTTGTTTTTGGGCTAAGTCATCACATAAATGCTGCAATGCATCTTCGACACGCTGTTTAAAATGCGGCCAAGATTCTTCATATTCATGGTGATATTCACCGCCCGTCCAGCGTTCTATCGCACCTTCAAAAATTTTTGCCAAATATGCACGAGGATTGACCTCTTTGGCGACATCTTCTTTCATCAATTCAGGTTGATTAAAACGCGGTTCATACTGCGCGAAAACCTGTTGATGATTAAACTCGTTCCATGCACTGTCGGTATGAATTTCGACCTCAGGAAAACATTCTGCCAAAGCCAGTTGTGCAGTTTGCTGATGGCGCTGCATTGAACCAGCCACCACATAGGGTGCTTCTTTTAAAATGCGATCAAAATAACGTCCGAGCAATTTGGCTTGTAACTCACCATTAGGCGAAAGTTGATCATAACTTTCTGCCCCAAAAGATGCTTGCCCATGACGAATTAAATAAATGGTGGTCATTTCGGCATCAATTCCTTAAATTTGGCGATATATTTTTGTGCTAGTTCATTTGCTTCCAGTTTTTGTAAACCAATTAACTTTAAGGCACGAATATGCAAAGCATGAATGACAATCCAGAAATCCTTAAATGCAGGATTATTGGTTTGCTTGTGGAAATAACGATAATAAATTTGCTGGGCGATCACCGCTAAACGGAAAATTCCAAACACTTCATAGAATGTCCAGTTATCGGTGCTCAAGCCTGTTTTTTGCAAATAATAGTCCACCACTTGCTGACGTGTGAACATGCCTTTTAAGTGCGTTGGTTGACGACGGGTGGCTTTAAAAATTTGATTATCGGTATCTTCAACCCAATATGCCAAAGCCGAGCCTAAATCCATGAGTGGATCGCCCAGTGTTGCCATTTCCCAGTCCAAAACGCCAATCACTTGAGTCGGATGTTTCGGGTCTAAAATCACATTATCAAAACGCCAGTCGTTATGAATAATGCAGGTTTTTGAATCTACAGGAATATGGTCTAACAACCATTTACGCACATATTTAAAAGATGGCACGTTGATGGTATGTGCTTTGGCATAGCGTGCATCCCAACCTTCTACCTGACGTCGGCAATAACCATCACCTTTCCCTAATTTTTCTAGCTCAGTTCCTGCATAAGGTACTTGATGCAGCTCAATCAGTTTATCAATGACATTTACACAAAGTTCATGTACTTGAGTTTCGCTAAAATCAAGCTCTGGTGGCAATTTTGCACGTGGGATAATGCCTTCAATACGTTGCATCACGTAAAAATCGCAGCCAATTACAGCTTCATCCTGACACAACGCCACCATTTCAGGTAACACAGGATAAAACGGGGCTAAATTCTTTTGCACATGATATTCACGCGCCATGTCATGTGCAGATTTAGCTTTAGTACCTTTGGGCGGACGACGCAAAATTAAATCAGCATTGCTGTACTTAAGGCGATATGTCCAGTTCGATGCACCGCCTGAATATTGTGTGACTTCTACAGGTTCTACAACATCGACATTTTGTTGTTTTAACCATGCTGTCACTGCCTGAATATCGAGTTCTTCGCCTTCGCGTACTGTGCCGCCTACATCAATAACTGACATTATTTTTCCCTAATTTTCCAATTTTTTTAATCTAACATAGATTTTCCGTGTTCTCTTGAGATGTATCGGCAATATCAGAAATATTGCCGAATACACTACCAAGCGACACAATAAAAAATTCGCAACTGACTTATTTTTTGCGGCTGCTACGATAACCACGTTTAGCCAACTCAAGTTTGGCAATCATGCCTTTGTGTACTTCGTCTGGTCCATCGGCAAGACGTAAACTACGCGCTTGGGCAAAGAAACCTGTCAACGGTGTATCTCTAGATACGCCTGCACCACCATGAATCTGCATCGCCATATCAACTACTTTTTCCAAGACACTTGGTGCAACCACTTTAATGGCAGAAATTTCGGTAAGTGCTGCCATATTGCCTAAAGTATCCATTTTATAGGCTGCATAGAGAGTTAATAAACGTGCTTGGTCAATCGCCACACGTGCTTCCGCTACACGCTCCAAATTGCCACCGAGTTTCAGAATTTCCTTGCCAAATGCGGTACGACTCATGCCACGGTCAATCATCAACTCCAAAGATTTTTCGGCTGCACCAATACAACGCATACAATGGTGAATACGCCCCGGACCTAAACGACCTTGTGCAATTTCAAAACCTTGTCCTGCACCGCCAATAAAGTTGGCAACAGCCACACGCACGTTATCAAAACTGACTTCGCCATGACCGTGTGGCGCGTCGTAATCACCAAATACAGGTAACATGCGTTGAATTTTAACGCCCGCAGTATCCACAGGGACTAAAACCATAGAGTGTTGATGATGACGGTCTTTGGTTTCATCGGGTGTATGCGCCATAAAAATAATAATTTTGGCATTTGGATCACCCAAACCTGAAGACCACCATTTACGACCATTCAAGACAATTTCATCGCCGTCTACGACTGCTGTTGCCTGCATATTGGTCGCATCACTTGAAGCCACTGCAGGTTCAGTCATACAAAACACAGAACGAATTTTACCTTCAAGCAGCGGTGTCAGCCATTCTGCCTTTTGTGCTTCAGAACCATAGCGCCATAAAACTTCCATGTTGCCGCTGTCGGGTGCATTACAGTTAAATACGGTTGGCGCAATCAAACTGCGTCCACTCAACTCTGCAATATGTGCATATTCTTGTACCGACAAACCTTGTCCTAATTCTGGACAAGGTAAAAACATATTCCATAAACCTGCAGCTTTGGCTTTGGCTTTTAATTGTTCTAATTGTGCTGGCCATTGCCATTTAGTCCAGTCACCACCCTGATTTAATTCGTGAACTTCTGCCCAGAATTCAGCTTCAATCGGCTCAATTTCTTTGGCAATAAAGGCTTTGGTACGTTCTATATAGTCTTTGGCGCGTGCAGATAGCTCAAACATGGTTCAAATCCCTTAAAATATTGTATTCATTGCTTTACAACACCTTAACTTGAAAAGTAATATGAACAAAATGATTTAATTCAATAAAACACTATGAATCATGTTCATAACAATGCAAAAGTTGATCTTACCGTTTTTCATCGTTTAGACATCAATTTATACCCGATGTTTGTTGCAATTTATGAGCAGCGCAGTATTTCCAAAGCTGCACAAATTTTGTGTATTAGCCAATCTGCCGCCAGTCATGCTTTGCAGCGTTTAAGACAACATTTACAAGATGATTTACTGGTGCGAAGTGGCAATAAAATGCTGCCTACGCCTTTTGCCGAGCAAATTTATCCGACTATTAAAAATGCCTTGTTGGCGATTCAAAGTATTGCAATACAGAAACAGCAATTTGAGCCGAATATGTTGCAATCGCTCAAAATTGCTATCCATGATGAAATTGAACCGATTATTTTTCCTAAATTGGTGGCGCATTTTCAAAAGTTGAACTTGGATATTCAATTTCTGAGCCACAAATTAGACCGCAAAACGGTTTTGGCAGATTTAGCAACACAACAAATTGATTTTGTAATTGATTTAGAACAAAACTTTGGCGATAAAATTCAGTTTCAATCCTTAGTTCAAGACCAATTTGTGGTCTGTAGTTCACAACAAGAAATGAATACTGCACTTTATTTATCTTCTGCACATATTGGGGTTTCATCACGGCGTACTGGTATGTTGCTAGAAGATATTTATTTGCATCAAAAGCAATTATCACGGCAGGTTTTTTTACGTTGTCAGCACTATTCTACGGCGTTACAGATTTTACAGCAGCATCCTCAAGCCATACTAACTATTCCTAAAATGATTTTAAAGCATTTGAATATGAGCCAAAAATTGAATATTTTTGATGTGCCTGTAGACTTGCCTGTAATTAATATGGGGATGTATTGGCATAAAGATTTACAGGAAAATTCAAGGCATTATTTTTTAAGAGAGGAAATTTCTAAAATTTTTGCTTAGGCTATTTGAGGTTGATCTGGATTCGCAAGTGGTTGCTAATCGTCTTGTATGATTCTATAAAAAATAAAAGCCGCCGAGGCAGCTTTTTAATATGGGTTTGTTCTTAAAACTTCGCTTCCAAAACTTTTGTAGATACTTTGCCTTTCCATAAATCACGCAAAATTGGCAAATAGAACTTTTCACCTACTTCTACCAATTCTGCATCAATTAAGGCATGTGTTTCATGCATAAATAAATAATCTAGCTCTACAGTTTGTAATTGTTGTTGGGCTTTGGCGAAGTCTTTACGTTTTTGTTGGGCTTGTTTCACCAATTGATCTGCAAATGTCTTGCCTTTGAACTGACTGAGCGCATTTAAACGTAATTCAATCACGCCCCACCCACTGAGCAACAACTTAAATAATTCTAAATCTGCAGTGGTCGATTCCCACGTCATTTCTTCCAGATTTTCATTTTCAGGCAATACAGGTAGTAAAAGCTCCATTACACTTGGAAAAATCTTTTTAAAATTCAAGATAAATTTAACAGGCTGCTCACCCGGGTAATCTTTAAATTGCACGTGTTGCTGAACATCTGTTAAATAAATTGAGAGCATTGAAAATTTCCGTAGTTAAGATATTGAGTTGCTTATAAAAAATTAAATTTTGCAAAATAAATGCAAAACTTTAGCAAAACAGTATTTTGAAGTATTGCGTATTCTAGCAATTATGGCAGCTTAATCAATGTAAGTTGAATAAGGAACGGACATAAAAGAAAGCATCTAAAAGTGGTTAATGCGACTAAATGACGGGTTTTGAACTATTACATTTAGATAGCACCTTGTAGCAGCCTATTCTGCCGTTATGCAAATTATGTCTTTACACCAACACATAAATTTAAAATCGTATTAGGATGAATTACCCCTCTACATTCAAATTAGGTGCAATAGAAAACCCAGCATTTAGGCTGGGTTTAGTATATTTTACTTGATTAATGCAACGCCATTTCCGCGCTTTTAGCTAAGAATGCCGAACGGCTTAAATGTTGTTTTTTTGCAACAGCATCAATACGTTTCACTAAAGCTTCTGGCATGCTGATATTAATACGAATAGACTTTGTATTTACTTTTGTTGTATCAATATCAACTAACAACCAAAAACCCCCCTCAAATCGCTCATCACCTAACCATTGCTCTGGGCTTGATGGTTCTGGTAACGGAATATCTTCACCATCAAAGTGAACTTCAACCGCTTCCTGTGCCATGCGCTGAATATCTTGCATCTCATCTGCTGCGCTAAAGCATCCATCAAAGTCAGGAAAGGTTAAACCGTATGCGCTATCTTCATCTTTGTGAACATATACTGGATATAACATTTTTACCTCCACTCCCAACCAGCCTGTTTATATATATTGCGTAGAGTTCCTATTGGCATATCTTTACGTGGATGTGGTACCACAACATGTCCAGGCTTTTCAGGATGCTTATACTTTTCATGGTCGCCTTTACCACCCACTTTGTACCAGCCTTCCTGCTCAAGACGCTTAATAATGTCTTTGCTGTTCATTGTGTAATTATACACAACATAATTTTAATAAGAAAGAATACATCAAAGTTTCACTGATTTTTATAAACAAAGTCTGTGTTTATCTGTCATCTTGAGCAGACAAACACAGACCTCTCAATTTACTTAAAACTGACTATTTGGTATTCGGAGCAATCATCTGTTCAGGACGTACCACTTCATCAAACTGCTCTGCTGTGACCAAATTCAGCTCTACTGCAACTTGCTTTAAGGTTTTATTTTCCTTATAAGCTGTTTTTGCCACCTCCGCTGCATTCTCATAACCAATTACAGGATTCAAAGCGGTCACTAACATGAGTGAATCATGCAAAAAGTGATCTATTTTTTCACGGTTTGCTTGAATGCCAACGGCGCAATGCTCATTAAAGCTATTACATGCATCGCCCAAGAGTTGAATAGATTGCAATAAGTTATATGCAATTACTGGCATAAATACATTCAGCTCAAAATTGCCCGATGCACCAGCCACGTTAATTGTGGTGTCATTGCCCAATACCTGTGCAACTACCATGGTCATTGCTTCGCTTTGTGTTGGATTAACCTTGCCCGGCATAATACTTGAACCAGGTTCATTTTCTGGAATACGCAGCTCACCAAAACCACAACGCGGGCCACTGGCTAACCAGCGAATATCATTCGCAATTTTATTTAAACTCACCGCCAAAGTTTTTAATGCACCTGAAGCAAATACCGCAGCATCACGCCCCGCCAAAGCCTCAAACTTATTTGGTGCAGTCACAAATGCTAAGCCTGTTAGCTGTGCCAATTGCTCCGCTGCCTGTACCGCATAATCAGGATGTGCATTTAAGCCTGTACCGACTGCTGTACCGCCCAATGGCAACTCATACAAGCCTGTTAAAGCCTGTTCTAGACGTTTTAAACCATGATCTAGCTGCGATACATAGCCACTAAATTCCTGCCCTAAAGTTAATGGTGTCGCATCTTGTAAATGTGTACGTCCAATTTTGACAATTTCAGAAAATTCTTCACTTTTCGCATGCAACGTATCGCGCAAACTCTTTACTGCAGGAATGAGCAGTTCATTAATTTGCAAACTCGCTGCCACATGAATTGCAGTTGGAAAAGAATCATTGGTCGATTGGGCGCGGTTGACATGATCATTCGGATGTACAGGCTTTTGTGCACCTAAAGGATTCCCCAGTTTTTGATTGGCGATATTGGCAATCACTTCATTACAGTTCATGTTACTTTGCGTACCCGAACCTGTTTGCCACACCACCAAAGGAAATTGACTGTCCCACTGCCCTGCAATGACTTCATCTGCTGCACCGACAATGTACTGCGCCAACTCTTGAGGGATTTGCCCTAAGTTTGCATTGGTTATTGCCGCAGCTTTTTTAACCAAACCCATAGCGCGAATCATGGCGCGTGGTAAACGCTCATTGCCGATTTTAAAATTTTGTAAGCTGCGCTGAGTTTGTGCGCCCCAAAGCGCGTCATTCGGAACTTCAACCTCACCCATGGTGTCATGTTCAATACGTATTTGCATGTTCAGCCTCATTCCTTCGTGATTTCAATGATGTCATGTGCTCTTATCTCGATCTTATAAAAAACAGACAGCCTAGTAAATGATAATTATTATCAATAATTCCGTTGCATTGTATCTGTTTCAGCTATGAGGCTTCGTGAATCGCATCTCAACGAATTTTATAGCGCTTACTTTTAATGCTTAAGCGTATTTTGATAAAAACGCCATTCATCCTCTAGCATTTTTTCCAGACTACGTTTTGGCTGCCAGTGTAAATATTGTTGTGCCTTATCTACGACTGCACCTAACTGATCTAACTCAGGATATTCATAATGAATTGCAGGAACTGTAGCAATTTCAGTGTCAGTGACTTCACTAATACGTGCAAGTAATTGTTGAATTGAAACCACTTCTCCCGCAATATTAAAAGCTTCACAGCTATGCGTTTGCTCAAATAACCAATGCAGGCTTGCAATCACAGCATCACAGGCATCGAGTACGTGCACAAAGCTACGTTCTACAGTTTGATCTGCAGTATTAGCTTGCTGACGTAATTCAATCGCTTCACGCTGCTGTACTGCGACTTGCATCGCCAAAGGAATAATATTTTTAGGTAACGGAGCAACGACTTCACCTAAAATGCCGTGTTCAAATGCACCTGCTATATTACTCAAGCGCAAAATAGCAATATTCCATTCATTATCGGTTCTAAAAGTATCGCGGATGATTTCTTCAACCATCTGCTGAGATTTCACATACGGATTGGCATAGGTGTAATTAAAACTCTGGCTTTCTTCCAGATTCAATCCTGACTTGCCATAGACCGCTATACTTGAAAGATGCACTAAACGACGCACACCTGTACGTTGCATGGAACGCAATAAACTCATAATACAACTGACGTTATCGTTATAATATTCCAGTGGTTTAAGCACCGATTCTTCTAAAGATTTAAACCCTGCACAATGCACCACCGCAATAATCGAATATTGTTCAAAAACTTTGTTCAGCGCAGGCGTATTTCTTACATCCAGTTTGGCAAAAGGCACATAACGCCCTGCAATATATTCAAGTCGCTCTAAAGTCTGCATACTTGCATTGGATAAATTATCTACAATAATGACCTCTTGCCCTTGAGCCATTAGGCTTAATGCAATGTGTGAGCCTATAAAGCCTAAACCACCAGTCACTAAAATCATTTATACTACCTTTTTTTATAAAGTCTGAATGCGCCTTGGCACATTGCATTAGTGAATTTTGATGAGCACCTTATTACTAATAACCTCCGCACCAACCTCTATTCATGCATGGCATGCACTCGGTCTTGCTCAAGCCTTACAACAGAAAAATGAGGCTTTTCGTGTGTTTTTTTATCAAGATGGCGTTGCTGTAGCGAATGAGTTGCAATGGGTACCCGATGATCAACGCAACCTCAAAACAGAATGGCAAAAATTGTCTATTCGTTTACCCGTATGTGTAAGTGCCGCACTGGCACGTGGTATTAGCGATGCAGACAATGCCAAACGCCATCAACTGAGCCAACACAATTTAGCCGCAGGCTTTGAATTGGTTGGCTTGGGCGAACTGGCCGATGCAGTGCAAAGCACAAAACGCCTGATTCAATTTTAAGCGATTCATTTTGTAAATCTGTTGCATTTAAAAGGTAAATTGTGTGAAAACTGTACTCGTGGTTTTACGTCAGGCCAATTTAAACAGCTTACAAGTGCATGAAAGCTTGTCTGCAACAATGGTACTGGCAACTTTTGGTTGTGAAGTCAAAGTGTTATTACAAGATGCGGCATTAAGCCTATTACAGTCGGAACTGGCATTTGATTCACTAAAACATGCTTTTAAAGTGGCATCCAATTTGGTCGATAGCTTTGAGTTTTATGACCTCAGCCCAATTTTGATTGAAAATAAACATGCTAACTCGCCGTTTATCAAAAATACGGTACATGAAATTGAATGGGTGGAACTGAATCGGGAGCTGATTCAAACCTTTGATCGGGTTTTATATTGGTAGGTTGATCGGTGGTTTAACAATCTGATTGATCATTTGACCATATCTAAACATCTAAAGAGAAAAGCATGTCTGACGCAAATTTATATTTAATCCAAGCGAGCTTTGATAGCACCGCAACAATTTTAGCAGAGCTAAATGCCTTGTATGTTCCGCAAGACAGCGTTGTACTTATGGGTGATGCGGTATTGCATCAGCAACATCCACTCTGTGCCCAGCTAGACAAAATATATGTACTGGAAAATGATGCAGAAATATTGAATGGTCATTTGGCGGAAAATGTACAGCCGATTAATTATGCAGCTTTTGCAACGCTGTGTTTAGCACATCAGCGCTGTATCAGCTTAAAATAGCAAGCCGTAATGATATGAAACCAATGCAAAGCATTTTTAAGGGTGAATGAAACAAGAGATGACACTAGAATTAGATCAAGATGGACATTTGCTGGATTACACTGTCTGGAATGAACAAGTGGCGCAAGAATTGGCGCAAAGTTTAGAGCTTGAACTCACAGCTTGGCATTTTGAAGTTTTGCACGCTGTACGCCAATTTTATCAGCAATTTGGACACTCACCTGCAACCCGTCCTTTAATCAAATTTTTAATGAAAACTGTAAGCCCAGAGATTAACAACGCTGTTTTGCAGGAAAAATTTAATACAGGTTTGGTGGCACGGCATTTAAGTCGTTTAGCGGGTATTCCTAAACCAGCCAACTGCTTATAGACAAACTGTTGCTGATTAATACAGCACTGATTTAGGCTTGTTTTAAATTCTGCTGTGCTTGGATGTACTGATAATACACTGGGGTAAAATGTGGTTTTACTTGCTTGGCATGCAGTTCTTCACCACATTCCGAACATACCACGACAGGTTGAAACGTCTTAGCACAATTTTTATGGATGTATTCCACAGGCTTACCTAAACCTTGATCCATCCATTTATCTGCCCAATTTGCCATAGACAGCATTAAGGGATAAAGCTCCAAGCCCTTCTCTGTCAATTTATATTCAAAACGTTCTTGGCGCTCTACATAAGGCACTTTGACTAAAATTTCATGTTCCACCAAACGCTTTAAACGATCTGACAATACATGCCGCGTTACGCCCAAATGTTGTTGAAAATCATCAAAGCGACGCATGCCCATAAAGGCATTACGAATAATCAGCATCGTCCAACGGTCACCAATCACCGACAAGGTTCGTGCAATCGAACAAGGCTGCTCGCCAATTTCATCCCATTTCATCTATGTCGCCTATCCCTCAGTTCACTACCTGCAAGTTAAAAGATTCTACAGTCTTTGCAAAGTTAGTTTTGCATGAAAATTGATAAAAAATGAAGTATGACTTCACAATCTGCTTAAAAGGAATCCCCAGTTTTTGGGGTTTTATACGCCTGCATCTTCAATCTTTAAATTTGCTATTCACTTATAAGGCAGATCACACTATTTAGATGTAGCTCCTGCACAAAAAACTTGTTCAGTCATACCTGAAGCCGTGAAACTGTTGTGCTGCTGTTCTAAATAACGCTTTGCCACCATTAACATCACAGGTGCAGGATACAAGTTTGGATTGTACTCGGAAATTTCAGCAATATTTTTATAGGCGTGATAGCGTGCACAAAATGCCTGTTTTTGTTGTTCTGCCGTTGCTTGGCTCGTAGGATCATCCAATATTTTTTTGCTGTCATTCACAATTTGCGTGTATTGATTTAACAAATCTTGATATTGTGTTTGGGTCAACCCATTGGCTGTATGTGGAATTGTAATAGGTGTAGATGATGCTTCAGGTGCCAACTGCTGCGCTTGAATACCTTGTGCCATTACGCTCAGACTTTGCAGTCCAAGCATAATGCTCACCGATATTTTTGCCATGTTCGACATGCGCATAAGCTTAAGACTCATCGCCTTCTTTCCAGACATCTTCATAGTCATCAGCATCAATCATAAAGCGGTAGCCTTGTTCTAAAGCCAGATATGGAAGCACGTCAGGCAAAATATCTTGCAACTCGCGCACAGGCATGGTTTCAAAGTTCACTTCATCTTCACCCAATTCACCGCCATAAATGTACCACGCGACTTTTTCTTCACCTTCTGGCGCTTTACGCAAGCCCACAATTGGGTCTTTATTTAAGGTCTGGACTGCAACTGCGACAACATCATCGCCACTCACTGCAATATAGGCTGAACCAAATTCTTCACAGAGCAGTTTTTGTTCTTCTATCAATTCTGCCAAGGCTGAGTTTTTTTGCTTTTGCTGTGGTTTAGACATGACAATTCTCTAAGATAAGCTGTGAGTATTCTAACGAGATTGTACGGATAGAGAATCTTTATTTTTATATTTCTGAGATGCTCAAATGAAGTGCAACGGATATGACATGAATTTGAAATTACTTAGCTTTGAAATATGATGCTACGCCCAAATAACCAACATTGCCGCAAGCACGACCAATCCCAATCCCCAATGATCGGTACGAGCAAGTTTTTCTTTAAAGAAATACGCTGAAATAAGTAAGCTGAATAATATTTCAATTTGTCCGAGTGTTTTCACAATCGCCACAGTTTGCATACTCATGGCACTAAACCAGCCCAATGATGCTAAAAAACTGCAGACGCTCACTTTAAAAGTTAATCCAACCCGCTGCCACATGGCATATAAGGTATGTCGTTTAAATATGCCTAAAAAAGCCAATAAGATAAAACATTGTAAGCCAATAACCCACACCAAAACCCATGCAGCACGATGAATAAACGGTAAGAAATCGAGTTCTAGACTGGCTTCACGCACCAATAAAGAAGTCACCGCGAAGCTGAGTCCACTACCGATTCCAATGGCTAAAGTCGTGAATGAAAAATCACTGCGTTGATTGCCTTTACTGAGTAGAAATACCGCAATACCGCCTATCGCAACGCCGAACCAAGCCAATGCACTTAAATGTTCTTGTAAGAAAATCACGCCTACAATTGCGGCTAAAACTGCTTCACTTTTGGCAAGCCCGACACCTACTGCGTAATTTTTTTGTTGAAACAGTTTTACCATTAAAGCCGTGGCTAAAATCTGACACACTGCTGCAATAATGATATACAGCCAAAACACCGAACTAAAATGCAGTTTTGCTTGTACAGGCTGCTGCCATTGTAAAATGCTTAAATACGCCAGTGCAAAAGGCAAGGCAAAAATAAAACGTGCCAAAGTCACGCCATAAACATCTACACTTGTGCTGAGTTGTTTTTGAAAGGCATTGCGCCATGCCTGCATAAATGCAGCCATTAAGGTAAAGAGCACCCAACTCGAAATCATTGCAACCACAAATGCTTTACTGATAAAGTTATAATTTACGCCTATTCCGTTATTTTTGCGATCTTTATTGCTTTTGAGTTATGCGCTTACGATCTCTTTTATAAACAAAAAAAACATTCATTAAAATTCAAATGAATGTTTTTCATATCTTGAAGCGATTATAGGTGTGCTGTTATTCAAAAACTGTTTAGAACTTATCTAAATTCACCACAACAGCCACGCCGATACAAAATAAAGCTACATACACGGTAAACCAAATAATCATGTGCTTAAATGCTTTGTCTGAAATACTGCTATCGGCATATTTCTGTGGTTTGCGTGAGTTATCTTCTTGCATATCGACTCCAATCTAGCCAGATTATGGGGATATACAGATTATGTAAAATTCTAAAGCATTGCTGTAGATACAAAATATTCATTAAAAACTATAACAGTTGATTTTAGATACATGCCAATCTGTTATAAAAAAAGAAATTATTTAATGTTTTAAACCTAAAAATAGATCAAAATAAGTAACAGCTGCAAAAAATGCTTGAGTCATACCATGTATAAATCTGAACAATTGGCGTTGAACATTCGGCAACTCATTGAAAATGGTGCATGGAAAGCACATAGCAAGTTACCTTCGTTAAGAGAACAATCACAAATCAGTGGTTATAGCTTAATGACCGTGCTAAACGCTTATCAAGAACTTGAAGCTCAGGGATTGGTTTACGCTAAACAAAAGTCGGGGTTTTATGTCGCAGAACGTCTCAATCAAACTGAACGACCTGTACCAAGCAGTTTGAGTTTAAATGCACATATTCAAATGAACTCTTTGGTCTTTGGCTATTTAAAATCAATTCAGTCTGCAGATGTCAGTCCTTTAGGCTCTGCCTTTCCCAATGCAGAATTACTGTTTAACCCAAAGTTAATGCAAATTTTAGCGCAGCACGCCAAGCGAAAAAGCAGTTATTTTAGCCACGACCACATGCCACCGGGCAATTATGAATTAAGAACCATAATTGCAAATCGCTACTGTTTACAAGGCATACCCACCCATGCAAATGACATTGTCATTACATCTGGCGCATTAGATGCGCTCAATTTGTCATTACAAGCTTTGACCAAACCTGGAGATTTTATTCTATTACAAGAAACTATTTTTTATGGTGCATGGCAAGCGGCTGAACGTCTTGGTTTACAGGTGATTACCATTCCAGAACACCCTGTTTCAGGTTTCGATTTAGACTCATTTGAACAAGCCTTAAAACAATACCCAATTAAAGTCTGCTGGTTGATGTTGAATATTCATAACCCTATTGGCTTTAGTGTCAGAGATGAAATTAAGCAACGTATTGCGAGTTTGCTTGAAGAATATCAAGTGTATTTAATTGAAGATGATGTCTATCAAGAATTGTATTACGGTACGCAAAAACCACTGCCCATGAAGTATTTTGACCGACAACAACGCGTACTGCATTGCGCTTCTTTTTCTAAAACTTTGGGTTCTGCTGTGCGGGTCGGTTGGGTTTATGCAGGTCAATTTTCCAATGCTATTCAGCATTTGCAACTCATGAGCACGGTTTCTGCAAGTCCCTTACTGCAAAACACTTTGGTCGATTTTCTGTCACATCATCATTATGAAAAACATTTGCGTAAATTACGCAAGCAATTAGAAAAACACAAAAAAGTGTTTTATCAGCAGTTGAAACAACGCTTAAACCCAACCTGCAAAATTCACTACTATTCTAGTGGATACTTTTTATGGATTGAACTGCCTGCATATATAGATGGCTATACGATTTATCAGCTATTGATTCAAAACAAGATTGGCATTGCGCCAAGTCAGTTATTCCGTTCTGAACAGGTCAGCCAGAACTTTATTCGTTTAAACTGCTCTTTTGCTTGGAACAGTGATATTGCTGCTGCATTGGATGTTTTGTCTGAGGTGATACAACAGCACATCACGCAATATACTCATGCCTAATTGCCAAGCCTATCACCCGACAATAAAAAAAGAGCTGAGTTTTTGGCTCAGCTCTTTTGTGGTTTACAGTACAATTTTAGAAGTTATAAATAGCTACAAGATTTAAACGATTATCTTCACCTGTTTTGCTGCCATTTGCTGCTTCACCAAATGCTTCACGCTCACCATAAACATATTCTAAACCAAAGCTTAACGGTTTACGTGGGCTATAGAATACGTTTGCCCAAGCTTGCCATAAGTCTTTGTTAATCGTGGTTGTGTCTTTCGTTGCTGCAATGTAGTTAGGGTCTTTGTCAAAACTCATATAACCATAACCCAAAGTGCCATGCACTTTGTCACCAAACTTTTGTGTAATACCGACCATAATTGAATCGAATTCACTTTGCGCTGCGATAGCACTCGTTGCAGTAATCGCACCTTTGTCATCAAGGTTAGTAACAGCAACACCTTTGTTGGTAAATGATACAAAGCTGCTATCACCTTTTACATGGTAATAATCGGCTTTTAAAGTCGTGCCCGGTACAACATCGTATTTAGCACCTACACCGACACCCCATGCCATTTCTTCATCAGAATTGACACGTTTTTCATGTCCCATCGCACGTACGCTGACATTTAAATTATCTGCAAATTGATGATTTAAACGCGCAGTTAATGCAGGTAAACGCTGGCTGATTGAACTGTCTTTAGGGTCTTCAGCTGCAACCACCAAATTGGTTTGTGGGCTAAACTTTGTTGTATAGCGTACTTGTGGTGTACGTTTCACCGCACCACCAACATACGCCAAAGCATCAATGGTTTCTGGCATATAGTCTGGAATTGCAAAGTTTGACCAAGTTTGACCAATCAACCAATTCCCATAGTTCAAATAAGCATGGCGAATACGTAAGTTATCAAGGTTTGCTCCACCTAAGAAGTCAACTTCAAGTTTACCTTTTACGTCTTG
The DNA here is from genome assembly GCF_013418125.1 of Acinetobacter sp. YH12205. Classification (NCBI taxonomy): domain Bacteria; kingdom Pseudomonadati; phylum Pseudomonadota; class Gammaproteobacteria; order Moraxellales; family Moraxellaceae; genus Acinetobacter; species Acinetobacter sp. YH12205. Next base: position 107,401 of record NZ_VPCQ01000002.1, read on the forward strand.
TTCACCCACAGGGCTTTTAAAATCTAAACCTAAACGGGTTGCAGAAAGTGTTGATCTTAAACGATCACTTTGTTCTTTATTGCCTTCAAGTGGTACACCGTTAATTTGGTTATACGGCATATCTTTAGCGCCACCTTCTACCTGATAAGAAGCATCTAAACGCACATTACCATATAGATTAAATTCGGCACCTTTGGCAGTTTTTAACACAGGATTAGCAACTGGCGCTGCTGCAGTACGTTGCACATTGGCAATTGCTGTTGCAGTTTGTGCATTTTGTACTTTTTGCTGCTCAATCAAACCACGTAAAGCCTGAACTTCTTGTCTAAGTTGTTCAATTTCTTTTTGCTGTTGAGTTTGCGCTTGTGCTGCAACACTCATACCGCCCATGCTCAATGCAATCATGCTCATCATGAGCGTACGCTGCATTGTTGGTCGAACCGTTGTAGATTGAAAATGTGTAGATTGGGTTAATATTTTCGCGTTCATCCTAAACTCACTTGTTATTGTGCCATCAAATTCTAGCAACAGATCACCATCTCTTACGATGGCGATCTATATCATTGATGACTGTAGATTAATGGAAAGGTAAAGAAATTATTGGGTTGCTTTTTGTGCGACTGGATTGCTTTCTACAGTAGGCTCCGCAGCGGCTTTAGCTTCTACAGACGTTTTTAAATTCACCATGAAGATTGCTAAGGCAGCAATTACACCTGGAATCGCAATAGCAAAGAAGTTCATTTGGTGCGGTAAATTCATGGTTAATAGTGCACCTGTGAGTACTGGCCCAACGATTGCACCGATGCGACCAATACCTGATGCCCAGCCCATACCTGTAGAACGTACAGTAGATGGGTAATATTGTGCGACGAAAGTATAAAGTAAGATTTGTGAACCAATGGTTGCTGCCCCAGCAACTGCAATTAAGGTGTACAACACAATTTGTGGACTGTTAAAGCCAAGCAGAATTAATGCTGCTGCACCACAGATAAACATAATGGTGAGTACTTTTTTGATATGGAAGCGGTCAGCCAATGCACCACCACCAATTGCGCCAATCATGCCACCAATATTCAGTGCGAATAGGAAGATCATACTTGCACCAAGTGAGTAACCTGCTTGGATCATCAATTTTGGTAACCAGCTGCCCAATGCATATACCATCAATAGGCACATGAAGAATGCAACCCAGAACATGAAGGTACTGAAAGTACGACCTTGTTGGAACAATGCTTTTACAGGAGCTTCGTCACCTTTGATCACTTCGTTCAATACGAATTCAGTGTCACCATTCAATTGTTGTGTAGGTGAAATCTTTTGTACGATGTTACGGGTTTGCTCTAATTCTTTCTTGTTGGTCAAATACATGAGTGACTCAGGCAAGAATTTCCAAATTAATGGTAAAGCCACCAATGGAATAATTGCGATGTAAAACATGATTTTCCAACCAAACTCTGGCACTAACCATGCACCCAACAATGCTGAAGTCATACCGCCAATGGCATAACCACTAAACATCAGCGCAACCAAAGTACTACGAATACGCTTTGGCGCATATTCTGTCATAAGGGCCACAACGTTTGGCATTACACCGCCAATACCAAGCCCAGCAAGGAAACGTAAAATACCAAATTCAACTGGATTACTTGCAAACGCACCTAAGAATGTAAAGCCACTGAAAATAGCCACACAGATCATGATGGTCTTTTTACGACCTAACTTGTCCGATAAGGTACCGAAGGTCATGGCACCAAACATCATGCCAAACAATGCCGTACTGGCCAGTAAACCTGCTTGTACTGCACTGAGCGCCCACTCTTGCATCAGTAGTGGTAATGCAACCCCATAAATGACCAAGTCGTAACCGTCAAAAATAATGATCATCAAACACCAAAACAATACGCCCCAATGGAATGGCGTGAACTTGGCCTCGTCAATCAAGGTATTAATATTAATTTTATTGCTTTGCATCTTGCTTCACCTCCTAATTGTGAAGTCCGTTACTCCAACTCAGATGCACACAATGAATAATAAGTTAAAATTTGTCCAAAACTGAATAGGCATGGATACATACCTAAAAAGTCTATAGTTTTGTAAGATATTGATTTTAAAATAGATAAAAATAACAAGGCGAAAAAAAATACTGTAATGTGATGCTTAAAAAAGTTTTTTCAGGCAATTCACATAACAGTATTTTGTTAAAAATATCTGTGCTTTTATATAAAAAATATAGTTATAAATATTTGTTTTATATGGCTTTACTAGAATACATTGCGATCATAAGTAACTGCTTCCAAATCATAAACTTGATAAATGCAGTCAAACAAAGATCGAATGTCTTCACTTTCATCCATATTACGAATTGCCATAAACACAGGACTTACAGCCGAGTCATCTAATAAAGGTATAAAGTGCAAATGTGCCAAATGAATATTTTGTGCGCTTTCTGGCACGATACACAAGCCCTCACCTGCAGCAACAAAACCCAACGCCAATTGTAATTCACGCACTTCACGAATTTTGCGAGGTTCTAAACCATACTCAGAAAACACGCCACGAATTTGGGTAGAGAAGTTTGGCTTGTTGTGATTTGGATATAAAAATAGTTGTTGATCAACAACATCCGCCAAATATACACCTTCTTTTTGTGCCGCAAATGGGTGGCTCGAATGTACTGCAACCATCAAGCGTTCTTCACGTAATAAGATACGTTTAACTGCAGGATCAGAAATTCTTAAGCGTCCAAATCCAACATCTATACGCCCTTCTTTAAGTGCCTGAATTTGGTCATTGGTGGTCATTTCCACCATTTCTATTTTTAAATGCGGATGCTGCTGCTTAAACAAATACACAATTCTTGACAATAATCCGAACAATAAAGAACCAACGAAGCCAATAGTCACAGTACGACCAGCAATACCGACACGTTTTGTCATCGACTTGATTTCTTCCGCATTAGACAAAAGTTTAACGGCATGTTGGTAAAAGAATTGGCCTGCTTCGGTGGTCTTAAGCGGTCTACTTCCACGCTCAAATAGTTGAATTCCAAGCTCTTGTTCTAAATTTTGGATCTGTCTGCTCAAAGGTGGTTGAGCAATAAAGAGTTTTTCTGCTGCCTTGGTGAAACTTTGCTCTTCTACAACAGCAACAAAATAACGTAAATGTCTGAGTTCCATAGCTCAAAATACCTTTTAAGTATAAAAAAATGCATATTTGATCTTCGACCAATGCAATTTATTCTTTTAAGGTATATCACATAACTGTAATAAAGCAATGATATGAAGGGCAAACCATGTATAAGTCAGTAGAAACTTTGCTGGTGGAAATACCAACCATCCGTCCACACAAGATGGCGGTTGCAACCATGCAAACCCAAACCCTTGTATTAGTCAAAATCACCACTGAAGATGGTTTTGTTGGCTGGGGCGAAGCGACCACAATTGGTGGCTTGGGCTATGGTGAAGAAAGCCCAGAAAGTGTGAAAACCAATATTGAAACATATTTCGCACCATTGCTAAAAACTTTAGCTGGCTTGAACGTTGCGCAAACTTTACAGGTCATTAAAAAGAATATCAATGGTAACCGTTTTGCGAAATGTGCCATTCAAACTGCTTTATTAGATATTCAAGCGCAGCGCTTAAACCAACCTTTAAGTGAAATTTTAGGTGGTCGCCTACGCAACTCGGTTCCTGTGTTATGGGTACTTGCATCTGGCGATACAGAAAAAGACATCGCTGAAGCACAAAAAATGATTGCGGCTAAACGCCACAACACATTCAAGCTCAAAATCGGTTCACGCCCAGTAGAACAAGATGTAGAACACGTATTGGCAATCAAACAAGCATTGGGTAAAGACGTTTCTATTCGTGTAGACGTAAACCGTGCTTGGTCAGAACTTGAAGCCATTAAAGGTATCCAACTTCTACAAGATGGTGGTGTAGACCTGATTGAACAGCCATGTGCAATTGACAACATTGATGCCATGGAGCGTTTAACTCGCAAATTTGATATTGCCATCATGGCAGACGAATCATTGATGGGCCCACAAAGTGCTTATCAATTGGCAAAACGTAATGCTGCATCTGTATTTGCAGTCAAAGTTGCTCAATCTGCTGGCCTAATCGAAGGTTGTGAAGTTGCAACTATCGCACAGTTGGCAGGTATCGACCTATATGGCGGCACAATGCTTGAAGGCCCTGTCGGCACGATTGCATCTGCGCATGTGTTCTCGACCTTCCAAAATTTAGCGTATGGCACAGAATTATTTGGTCCGTTATTGCTGACCGAAGAAATTTTAAAAACTCCACTTCAGTACCAAGACTTTGAATTACACCTTCCAACAGGTGCGGGTTTAGGCATTGAGTTGGATGAAGACAAAATTGACAACTTGCGTCGTCAGTAATTAGGAGAAACCCATGCTTTTCCACGTACGTATGGATGTAAACATTCCATTGGATATGCCAGCAGAAACTGCTAACGAAATTAAAGCCGTTGAAAAAGCATATTCACAGGAATTACAGCGTCAAGGTAAATGGCGTCATATTTGGCGTATTACTGGCCAGTATTCAAACATCAGTATTTTTGATGTTGAGAGCAATGAAGAACTTCACAACATTTTGCAAGGTCTTCCGCTCTACCCTTACATGAATATTGAAGTGATGGCATTGAACCGCCACCCTTCATCAATTCGTGAAGATGACACCTGATTTAATTCGGAAACTGGAGTAAGCACCTTACTCCAGCACCAAAGTAAACATTTAGCAAACCAAGTAAACAAGGAAAGTGGCAGCCAATTATCTCGTTTTTAGTCCAGAGATATTCGCCACCAAAGCACACCTCCAAGGAGAATGAAAATGAATCGCCAAGAAATTGATGCATTAGTTAAGCAAATGAACGTTGATACAGCGACAGGCCCTGTAGATGAACGTGTACAACAAGTTGTTGTGCGTTTATTGGGTGACCTTTTCCAAGCGATCGAAGATCTTGATATTTCTCAGTCAGAACTGTGGAAAGGTCTGGAATACTTTACTGATGCCGGTCAAGCGAACGAATTAGGTTTATTGGCTGCAGGTTTGGGTCTGGAACACTACCTAGACTTACGTGCTGATGAAGCGGATGCTAAAGCAGGCATTACTGGCGGTACGCCACGTACGATTGAAGGTCCACTTTATGTCTCTGGCGCACCTGAAACAGTAAGCTTTGCGCGTATGGACGATGGTTCTGAAGAAGGCAAAATCCCGACGCTGATCATTGAAGGTACAGTGACTGATACTGACGGCAACCGTGTTGAAGGTGCTAAAGTTGAAATCTGGCATGCCAACAGCCTGGGCAACTACTCATTCTTTGACAAGTCACAGTCTGACTTTAACCTGCGTCGCAGCATCATTACCGCTGCCGATGGTCAATATACTGCATTGACGACAATGCCAGTGGGTTATGGCTGCCCTCCAGAAGGTACAACTCAGTTTGTACTGGACAAGCTAGGCCGTCACGGTAACCGTCCATCGCACGTACATTACTTCGTATCTGCACCAGGTTACCGCAAGCTGACTACTCAATTCAATATTGAAGGCGACCAATACCTGTGGGATGACTTTGCATTCGCGACTCGTGAAGGTCTGGTGGCAACTGCGGTTGACGTGACTGATAAAGCTGAAATTGCAAAACGTGGTCTGAAAGGTCCTTTCAAACACATCCAGTTCAACATTGTTCTTCAGAAAGATCAAGCTGGCGTTCCTTCTACTGAAGTTGAACGTCGCCGCGCAAGCGCATAATTTGAAATGGAATCGGGATGTGGTCGTTGCCCCATCCCGATGACTGCCCTCCTTGGAAAGTCGGAGAAAGGACATGCCTCGTATTCCTGTTATCAATACTAGCCACTTAGACCGTATTGACGAATTATTGGTTGATGATTTTGAATCTGGTGAATTTAAATTACACCGTTCAGTATTCACAGACCAAGCCCTGTTTGACCTAGAAATGAAATACATTTTTGAAGGCAACTGGGTTTATTTGGCACATGAAAGCCAAATTCCAAACAACAATGACTACTACACCACTTACATTGGTCGTCAGCCAATCATCATTGCGCGTAACCGCAATGGCGAATTGAATGCCATGATCAACTCGTGTTCACACCGTGGTGCACAATTATGTCGTTACAAGCGTGGTAACAAAGCAACTTATACTTGCCCATTCCACGGTTGGACTTTCAACAACTCTGGTAAGTTGTTAAAAGTAAAAGACCCAGCAGATGCAGGTTATTCAGATTGCTTTAACAAAGACGGTTCACACGACTTGAAAAAAGTTGCCCGCTTTGAAAGCTATAAAGGTTTCTTGTTTGGTAGCTTAAACCCAGATGTTCCTTCTTTAGAAGAATACCTAGGCGAAGCGACTAAAATCATTGACATGATTGTGGGTCAATCTCAACAAGGTCTTGAAGTTTTACGTGGTTCTTCGACTTACACCTATGAAGGTAACTGGAAGTTAACTGCTGAAAACGGTGCCGATGGTTACCACGTGTCTGCAGTACACTGGAACTACGCTGCAACAACTCAGCAACGTAAAGAAAAAGAAGCTGGCGATAACATCCGTGCAATGAGCGCAGGTTCATGGGGCAAACAAGGCGGTGGTTCTTACGGCTTTGAAAATGGTCACATGCTCCTTTGGACTCAATGGGCTAACCCAGAAGACCGTCCTAACTTTGCCAAGAAAGATGAATACACCGAGCAATACGGTGAAGCAATGGCGAAATGGATGATCGAACGTTCACGTAACTTGTGTATCTATCCAAACGTGTACTTCATGGATCAGTTCGGTTCACAAATTCGTGTGTTACGTCCGCTGTCTGTAGATAAGACTGAAGTGACAATTTACTGTATCGCACCTGTAGGTGAAGAGCCAGAAGCACGCGCACGCCGTATCCGTCAGTACGAAGATTTCTTTAACGCATCAGGTATGGCAACCCCAGACGATCTTGAAGAATTCCGTGCATGTCAAGCAGGTTACGCAGGTATCGCACTTGAGTGGAACGATATGTGCCGTGGCTCTAAGCATTGGATCCAAGGTCCAGACGATGCAGCCAACGAAATTGGTTTAAAACCAAAACTGTCTGGTATTAAAACTGAAGACGAAGGTTTATACCTTGCTCAGCACCAACACTGGTTAGAACTCATCAAACAAGGCATCACAACTGAAAAAGAAATTGCGGCATCTACTGAAGGAGAAAACGCATGAGCGACATCACTTTAGAAAAAGTTGCGCAGTTCCTTTATCAAGAAGCTCGCTTTTTAGATGATGAGCAATGGGATGAGTGGTTACAGTGCTACGCTCCTACTGCTTCTTTCTGGATGCCAGCTTGGGATGACGATGACCGTTTAACTCAAGATCCACAGTCTGAAATCTCTTTGATTTACTATCCAGACCGTCAAGGTTTAGAAGACCGTGTGTTCCGTATCAAAACTGAGCGTTCATCTGCAACCATGCCAGATACACGCACAAGCCACAACATCAGCAACATTGAAATTGTTGAACGTGATGGCGATAAAGTCACTGTACGTTTTAACTGGAACACTTTAAGTTTCCGTTACAAAACTAACTACAGCTACTTTGGTATGTCACGCTATGAAATCGATTTTTCTGGCGACAAACCGCAAATTTTAAGCAAGTACGTGGTGCTGAAAAACGATTACATCAACCAAGTAATCGATATCTACCACCTCTAAGACTGTATTCATTTACAGCAAGGTAAAAACCTTTCAGCCAGATGGAATCTTGGCTGAAAGGTCTAGTTTCAAAGATTTATATAGGATATTCAGCCATGTCAAACCACAATGTTGCACTTCAATTTGAAGATGGCGTTACACGTTTTATTTCTGTTACAGATGGTGAAACACTGTCAGACGCAGCTTACCGTCAAAAGATCAATATTCCTTTGGACTGCCGTGACGGTGCATGTGGAACGTGCCGTGCGTTTTGTGAATCAGGTTCGTATGACATGCCTGAAGAAACTTATATTGAAGATGCATTGACACCAGAAGAAGCTGAACAAGGCTACATTCTTGCATGCCAATGTAAACCAACTTCTGACGCAGTATTCCAAATTCAAGCAACTTCTGATGTATGTAAAACTGAAATTCATGCATTTGAAGGTACTTTGGCTCGTGTCGAAAACTTATCTGACTCGACCATTACTTTTGACATTCAGTTAGATGAAGGTCAACCAGACATTCACTTCCTTGCAGGTCAATACGTGAATGTGGGTATTCCTGGTACAACAGAAACCCGTTCATATTCTTTCAGCTCTAAGCCTGGTAACCGCTTAACTGGTTTTGTAGTACGTAACGTACCAAACGGCAAAATGAGCGAATTCTTAAGCCAAAATGCCAAAGCTGGCGACAAAATGACCTTTACGGGTCCATTTGGTAGCTTCTACTTACGTAATGTAGCACGCCCTGTAGTGATGTTAGCAGGTGGTACAGGTATCGCACCATTTATGTCTATGCTGCAAGTACTTGAAGAAAAAGGTTCTGAGCACCCTGTACGTTTAGTTTTTGGTGTGACCAATGACTTTGACTTGGTTGCAATTGAAAAATTAAACGAACTACAAGAAAAATTCTCTTGGTTCGAGTACCGCACTGTAGTGGCAAATCCAGAATCTGCACACGAGCGTAAAGGTTACGTGACTGGCCATATCGAAAACGAATGGCTCAACGGTGGTGATGTAGACATCTACCTATGTGGTCCAGTGCCAATGGTAGAAGCGGTACGTGGCTGGTTAGATGCAGAAGGTGTTAAACCTGCAAGCTTCCTATTTGAAAAATTCTCTGCCAACTAAGTTTGTTATACAGTCTAGAAACATAGTCGGAGAATACAATGAATCGCACAAAAAGATTTGAAAACAAAGTTGTAATCGTGACTGGTGCCGCTCAAGGCATTGGTCGCGGTGTGGCTTTACAAGTGGCAAGTGAAGGTGCCCAAGTGGTTATGGCAGACCTTTCTCCCTATGTAGAAGAAGTGTTGGCCGAAATTGAAGAACACGGTGGCGATGCAGTAACCGTAAAAGCCAACCTTGAAACTTTTGCAGGTGCAGAATCTGTGGTTGCTAAAGCACTTGAAACCTATGGTCGTGTTGATGTGCTCATCAACAACGTAGGCGGTGCAATTTGGATGAAACCTTTTGAAGAATTTTCTGAAGAAGAAATTATCAAGGAAGTGAATCGTTCATTGTTCCCAACCCTATGGTGCTGCCGTGCCGTGTTGCCAGAAATGATTAAGAATCAAAAAGGTACAATCGTAAATGTATCTTCAATTGCAACACGTGGTATTAACCGCGTGCCATATTCGGCGTCTAAAGGTGGTGTAAACGGTTTAACCGCTTCCCTCGCCTTTGAACATGCCAAAGATGGTATTCGTGTGAATGCTATTGCAACTGGCGGTACAGAAGCGCCACCACGTAAAGTGCCACGTAATGCCAACCCACTTTCTGAATCTGAAAAAGAGTGGATGCAACAAGTGGTCGATCAAACCATTGATCGTACCTTCTTGGGTCGCTATGGCACCATTCAGGAACAAGTGAATGCGATTCTGTTCCTTGCTTCTGATGAGTCATCGTACATGACAGGTACCGTTGTACCTGTAGGTGGTGGTGATCAGGGCTAAGCCAAGATCATGACCAACTTCAACAGGATCATTGCTTGACGCAAGGAGGCAAATCGTCAATGAGTCACCTGTTCCAAACTTTAAAAAATGACTGGTCAATTTCAGCCACTGTTGCAGGATTCTTAGCAGTGCTGATCTCCTATTCAGGGCCATTGATCATCTTTTTCCAAGCGGCACAGCAAGCCCAAGTTTCCCCAGACATGATGATTTCATGGATTTGGGGAATTTCTATTGGTGCTGCTGTCGCAGGTATCTTTTTGTCTATTAAATACAAAGTGCCTGTGGTCACCGCTTGGTCTGCACCTGGTACCGCATTGCTGGTCACACTGTTTCCCGATATTACCCTGAATGAAGCAGTTGCAGCCTACATCACCTCTGCTGTGGTGATTTTTTTGATCGGAATCACAGGTTATTTTGACAAACTCCTGTCTTGGATTCCGCAAGAAGTCGCAGCAGGCATGATGGCAGGTATTTTGGTTCAATTTGGCTTAGGCTTATTTACTGCAACCGATACCCTGCCATACATTGTATTTGGGATGCTAGCGGTATTTTTATTGGCAAAGCGTTTTAGTCCACGTTATGCCATGATTTGGGTGCTTGCTGCAGGCATTATACTCAGCTTAATGCTGGGTAAAATTAACCCTGTCACCACCAATTTTAGTTTGGCAATTCCACAGTTTATTGCACCTGAATGGACGTGGAATTCAACCTTAAACTTGGCATTACCTTTAATTTTAGTCAGCTTGTCTGGGCAGTTTTTACCGGGTATGGCAATTATTAAAATTAGCGGTTATGACATGCCTGCTAAGCCTATTATTAGTGCGACCAGTATCGCTTCTCTTGCCGTTGCGTGTGTGGGAGGAATTACCATTGTACTTGCCTCTATTACTGCAGCATTATGCTTAGGTAAAGATGCGCACGAACTGAAAGAAAAGCGATATATTGCAGGTGTTGCAAACGGTATTTTCTATATTTTAGGTGGGTTATTTGCGGGTAGCATCGTCATGCTATTTAGCCTATTGCCCAAAGAACTGATTGCAGCTTTGGCTGGACTTGCACTTTTGGGTGCAATTGCCACCAATATTTCAGTTGCAATGAGTAAAGAATCACAGCGTGATGCAGCCCTCATCACCTTTTTAGCAACTGCCTCTGGCATGCAGTTTTTAGGGCTAAGTTCTGTATTTTGGGGCATCTGTATTGGTTTGATCGCACATTGGGTATTAACCAAACGCGACAACTCAGCAGCACCCCTACCTTCAACTCAAAGTTCCAAAAGTTAATGGACAGGCAATTGTCTAGGACACATTATGATTGATAAAAGTCAAACTTCTTTAACAGAAGTCCTTTCGCAAATTAAAGATGGTTCAACCATCATGATTGGTGGTTTTGGTACCGCAGGTCAGCCAGCGGAACTCATTGATGGTTTGATTGAACTTGGCATCAAAGATTTAATTATTGTAAACAACAACGCAGGTAATGGTGACTACGGTTTAGCGAAACTGCTAAAAGCTGGCGCGGTACGTAAAATTATCTGTTCATTCCCACGTCAGTCTGACTCTTGGGTATTTGATGAACTTTACCGCGCAGGCAAAATCGAGCTTGAACTGGTGCCGCAAGGTAACTTGGCATGCCGTATTCAGGCTGCAGGTATGGGTCTAGGTCCAATCTATACCCCTACAGGTTTTGGTACTTTACTTGCAGAAGGCAAACCAACCTTAAATTATGAAGGTAAAGACTACGTACTAGAAAACCCAATCCGCGCAGACTTTGCTTTAATTAAAGCACAGCAAGGCGACCGTTGGGGTAACTTGGTGTACCGTAAATCTGCACGTAACTTTGGCCCAATCATGGCGATGGCTGCCGATGTGACAATTGCACAGGTTTCTGAAGTGGTTGAGTTAGGCGCGTTAGATCCTGAACACATCATCACTCCGGGTATTTTCGTTCAGCACGTTGTTGCCGTTGGCGCAAAACAACCTGAACAATCTGCATAACTGTCACGTGAAGGAGAACATCATGAGCTATACCAAATTAACACGTGATCAAATCGCTGAACGTGTGGCACAAGACATTCCAGACGGTGCTTATGTCAACCTCGGCATTGGCTTACCAACTAAAATTTCAAACTACCTGCCTTCAGACAAAGACGTATTCTTACACTCTGAAAACGGTTTATTGGCTTTCGGTCCACCACCTCCTGCAGGTGAAGAAGACCCTGAGTTAATCAACGCAGGTAAAGAATTCGTGACCATGCTAACAGGCGGCTCATTCTTCCATCATGGTGACTCTTTTGCCATGATGCGTGGCGGTCACTTAGACATCGCAGTATTGGGTGCATTCCAAGTGGCTGAAAATGGCGACTTGGCAAACTGGCACACAGGTGCGCCAGATGCGATTCCTGCTGTTGGTGGCGCAATGGACTTAGCCGTTGGTGCGAAAAAAGTCTTTATCACAACCGATCACGTCACCAAAAAAGGTGAACCAAAAATCGTGGCTGAATTGACTTACCCAGCAACTGGCTTGAAATGTGTAGACCGCATTTACACTGACTTATGTGTGATTGACGTAACTCCTGAAGGCATGAAAGTTCTTGAAAAAGTTGAAGGCTTGAGCTTTGAAGAATTACAGTCATTGACTGGTGCAAAGCTGATTGATGCGACTCAGGCTTAATCGTCTTTAAATATAATTTTTAATCCCCCTAAATCCCCCTTTTTCAAAGGGGGACTTCCATCAAGTAATTTTAGGTGGGAATCTCCTCCCTTTTTTAAAGGGAGGTTGGGAGAGATTAAGATATTTGGAAAATAAAATATGAAAAACGCATATATCGTCGATGCCATCCGTACCCCATTTGGTCGTTATGCAGGTGGTTTAGCTCCAGTCCGTGCTGATGACTTAGGCGCATTACCGATCAAAGCACTTATGCAACGCAATCCATCTGTAAACTGGGAACAAGTTGATGACGTGATTTACGGCTGTGCCAACCAAGCAGGTGAAGACAACCGTAACGTGGGTCGTATGTCTGCACTTTTAGCAGGTTTACCGTACCAAGTGCCAGCAACCACTGTAAACCGTTTATGTGGTTCATCGCTAGACGCAATTGCAATGGCCGCACGTGCAATTAAAGCAGGTGAAGCAAACCTGATTATTGCAGGTGGTGTTGAATCAATGAGCCGCGCTCCATTTGTGATGGGTAAATCAGAATCTGCTTATGGTCGTAGTCAAAAAATTGAAGACACCACAATGGGCTGGCGTTTCATTAACCCGAAACTCAAAGAAATGTACGGCGTAGAAACTATGCCGCAAACTGCTGAAAATGTAGCGGAACAGTTCAATATTAACCGTGCCGATCAAGACTTGTTTGCTCTAACCAGCCAACAACGTACTGCTGCTGCACAAGCACGCGGTTTCTTTGACAAAGAAATTATTGCAGTGGAAATTCCACAACGTAAAGGCGAGCCTGTCGTTGTTGCTGCAGACGAACATCCACGTGCATCAACCACAGCAGAAGCATTGGCAAAATTAAAGCCAGTGGTAAAAGCAGACGGTACTGTGACTGCAGGTAACGCGTCAGGTATTAACGATGGTGCGGCTGCCCTACTGATTGCTTCTGAAGAAGCGGTTGCACAACACGGCTTAAAACCACGTGCCAAAATCATTGCTTCAACTGTTGTTGGTGTTGAACCACGTATTATGGGCTTTGGTCCTGCGCCTGCAATCAAAAAATTGTTGGCACAAACAGGTTTGACCATTGAACAAATGGACGTGATTGAACTGAACGAAGCCTTTGCTGCACAAGCATTAGCATGTACTCGTGACTTAGGCATTGAAGATGGTTCAGAGAAAGTCAATCCAAACGGTGGTGCAATTGCTTTAGGTCACCCACTTGGTGCATCTGGTGCGCGTTTAGTCACTACAGCACTGAACCAACTTGAACAAACTGGCGGTAAATACGGTTTATGTTCAATGTGTATTGGTGTTGGTCAAGGTATTGCTTTGATCATTGAACGTGTTTAATCCTCATTAAAAGTCCCCCTTTCATAAAGGGGGATTTAGGGGGATTTATAAGATTAAGGATTTAAAAAAAAATGCCAACTTTTACCTCAAATGATGCGCAAATCAATTACCAAACTTTTGGTGATGCTACAAAACCTGCACTGATTTTTTCAAACTCGCTGGGTACAAACTTCAAAATGTGGCAAGCACAGATTGATTTTTTCCAGCAAGACTTTTTTGTAATTTGCTACGACACACGTGGTCACGGTGCATCATCAGCTCCGCAAGGTCCATATAGCATTGATCAATTGGGTCAAGATGTTGTAAATCTACTCGATCACTTAAATGTTGAAAAAGCGGCATTCTGTGGTATTTCTATGGGCGGTTTAACAGGTCAATGGTTAGCGATTCATCGCCCTGAACGTTTTAATCAGGTGGTGGTGTGTAATACTGCGGCAAAAATTGGTCAAGAACAGGCTTGGAATGACCGTGCCGCATCGGTACGTGAACAAGGTTTACAACCGATTGCTTCGACTGCAGCATCACGCTGGTTTACTGAACCCTTTATCCAAAGCAACGCGACAGTGGTCAACAATCTTCAAAACGACTTGGCAGCTGGCAGCGCCGAAGGTTATGCGAGCTGTTGCGAAGCTTTGGCTAAAGCGGATGTACGTGAACAACTTAAAGACATCACCGTGCCTGTTTTAGTGGTTGCAGGTCAGCAAGACCCTGTGACAACAGTTGTCGATGGTCAATTTATGGTTGAACGTATTGCCAATAGCCAATTGTTTGAAATCAATGCATCGCACATTTCTAACGTAGAATTGCCAAATGAATTTAACCAAGCAGTGAAGCAGTTTATCCAAGCATAAAACTTCATTGTTATTGTTAATAAGTTAAAAGTTAAAAGTTAAAAAAATAGAGTTCTTTCGAGAACTCTATTTTTTATAGATGAATCTGCAGTTAGACGAGCTGGACTTAAACTAACTCCACCGCAATCGCTGTGGCTTCACCACCGCCAATACATAAAGATGCCACGCCTTTTTTCGCGCCTATACGTTGCAATGCATGAATGAGCGTCACAATAATACGTGAACCTGAAGAACCTAGAGGATGCCCCAAAGCACATGCACCACCCTGAATATTCACTTTGGCAGGGTCTAAATCAAAAGCATCTATCGCAAGCATGGTTACCATGGCAAAGGCTTCATTAATTTCCCACAAATCTACATCGGCAACCGACCACCCTGCTTTATCTAGCACTTTTTGAATCGCCCCTACAGGAGCAAGAGTAAACTCAGAAGGATGTTGTGAATGTGTCGCGTATGCCACAACTTTTGCAAGCGGTTTTAAGCCACGCTCTGCCGCAACCACATCTGATGTAATCACCAGAGCAGATGCGCCATCTGAAATAGAGCTGGCATTGGCGGCTGTAATCGTGCCATCTTTTTTAAATGCGGGACGCAAACTGCTAATTTTATCGACTTTGGCATTTAACGGTTGTTCATCCTGATCGACAATCACATCACCTTTACGTGAATGAACAGTGACAGGCACGATTTCATTTTTAAAATAACCGTTTTGAATGGCTTCTACCGCGCGGTTTAAAGAGCGAATTGCGTATTCATCCTGCTGCTCACGGGTATAGTTTTTCTTGTCTGCCATGTCTTGCGCCAGCACGCCCATCGACAAGCCTGTTTCAGCATCTTCTAAACCTTCCTGAAACATGTGGTCTGTGACTTTGCCGTGTCCCATACGGAAACCTGCACGTGCTTTATCTAGCAAATACGGCGCATTCGACATAGATTCCATACCGCCAGCGACCACAATCTGCGCTGAACCTGCCTGAATAGCATCGGCTGCCTGCATAACAGCTTTCATGCCAGAGCCACAAATTTTATTGATGGTGGTTGCACCTGTACTATCGGGTAAACCCGCTTGACGCATCGCCTGACGTGCAGGGCCTTGCTTCAAACCTGCAGGCAATACACAACCAAAAATTACTTCATCAATGTCAGTCCCACTTAAACCTGCACGTGCAACTGCGTGTTGAATTGCAACCGCGCCTAAATCGGGTGCTGTACAACTTGCCAGTGAACCTTGAAAGCCGCCCATTGCGGTACGTACAGCATCTACAATTACAATCATTTTTAGTCCCTTATTACCGTCTTTTTAAAGTGATTACCGTAAAAGCCATGCTTTTTAAAATTACAAATAACATCCCTGTGAGTTAGCAAGTAATTCACGTTAAATGTAAATCAAAAGATGAGCATTGCAATCTCGCAAAGTGCTGAATTGCTATGCTTGATTGATCTTAGACTTTTAGGCCTTGCTTATGAAAAATAGAATAAAAGTTTTAGAAATCCAATTTTATTTCACTAAAATGACCTGTTTGGTTCAGTTTTATTGACAACCGATTTGGCTTATGGATTGTGCTATTTTTCACATGATATTTTTTAAATTCATTGGTTCACTGATGAACATACGTTAAAACTTACCTTTTCAAGACCTTGGTGCTATTTTCAAGTTGCTCAAACTGCACTAGACTCCAACATGCTTAATTGGTTGTAATTGGAATATTGATTGATGACGACTCTACGCCAAGAAAATTTCCGACGTCGTAAAGAGAAAATTTTGGCAATGGCTGAGGTTTTATTACTGGAAAATCATAATGATATTACATTAAGTGAGTTGGCTGCAGAGTTAGATATTGCCAAAGGCACAATTTATAAATATTTCAAAAGTAAAAATCAGCTCTATTTAGAGTTAATTATTTTAAATGAACAGCGTTTATTGGATATTTCCAAACAGTATCACCATAACTTTCAAACTTATGTTTCGCAGTACATGCTGTATAACATGCTTAATTCCAACCGTACGATTTTGCTGCACTCGATTGAAGAACGCTTAACCAATAATGAACGTAAACTAAATGAATTGTTTGAACAGTTATACGATATTCGTGAGCAGCGTATTTTAGAAATTAAGGACATCACCCAAGCCTATTTAGAGTCCTTTAACAGCGCGATGTCGATCCGTGATTATCTGTCTTATATTTGGACAGTAACTTATGGTGCGTCGTTATTACTCAATTCTACCCATTATCAAAAAGCTATTGGGTCACGTGAACGCTTAATCAAGCTATATATTAATCAAGCACTGATGACGCCAGATAAAGTATCTGCGATTGTTTGATTTTTACATAGTTAGCTTCGTTGGATTCATTGCTGATCCCGCTAAATATTAGCGTCTAAGTAGAAAGAAATTTGCTTTTCAGAACGTATTAACTCACCTCATAAATTTATTCTCTAAATAAAAAATCCCAAAGTTCAAACTTTGGGATTTTTCAAATTCTTTTGACTGTCTAAAGACACATCATTCTGCACTAATATCTTCAAATAATACTGAAGATAAATAACGCTCACCACTGTCAGGTAAAATCACCACAATATTTTTATCTGCATTTTCAGGACGTGCCGCCAATTTTGCAGCAGCAGCCATTGCTGCACCACTTGAAATACCGACTAAAATACCTTCTTGGGTTGCTGTTTTACGCGCCCAGTCAATTGCTTCAGCACTTTCAATCGCAATCACTTCATCCACCAAATCTAAATCTAGGTTTTTTGGAATAAAGTTAGCGCCAATCCCCTGAATTTTATGTGGTGCAGGCGTAATGGCTTCACCACGCTTGGCCTGAGCGATAATTGGAGATTCAGCAGGCTCGACTGCAACAGTATGCAATGCCTGACCTTTTACCTTTTTGAAATAACGCGAAATACCAGAAATCGTACCGCCTGTACCTACACCTGCAACAAGAATATCGACCTTGCCGCCTGTTGCTGCCCAAATTTCTGGGCCTGTGGTTTCTTCATGAATTTGCGGATTGGCAGGGTTATTAAACTGCTGCGGCAAATAATAAGTTTCAGGATGTTCGGTTGCCAAACGCTCTGCTTCATCCACCGCGCCTTTCATACCTTTTGCAGGCTCAGTCAGCACCAAATTTGCACCCAACGCTTTCAACACCTTACGGCGCTCAATACTCATGCTTGCAGGCATCGTTAGTGTAATCTCATAACCTTTTGCTGCAGCTACAAATGCCAAAGCGATTCCTGTATTACCACTGGTCGGTTCTACAATATGCATACCTGCTTTTAACACGCCACGTTTTTCAGCATCGGCAATTAAAGCAGCACCAATACGGCATTTCACAGAAAATGCAGGGTTACGGCTTTCCACTTTGGCTAAAACCGTTGCATCGCCAGAAATTAAACGGTTAATGCGTACCAATGGCGTGTTACCAATCGCTTCTGCATTATTGCTATATACGGCAATCCCTAAATTTGCTGGTGTTGAAAAAGCTGCATCTGTGGTCATGATTATTCCCTAAGTTATATCTATATAAACAAAATTTAAATTATCATACCTTTTTATAAAATTTTTGCCGATGTTTCACGAAAATTGTTTTATACAAAAATATGATTAGCTTTCAACAAAATGCGAATTAGAATAAAGAGATGACGACCTCAGTTTAATTGTCGATTTTCTCGGCACTTGGGTTTGAAATTTGCTATTTATTTTTTGACAATAGCAACACATAACAAAATGTAGGGAATGCAATGTCTAATAAACGTTACAGTCAGCTTTATCGTAATTTCACTAAAAAAATCTTAGATAAGATTGTGACGCCACAAGTATTAGGCACGACTGCAGAATTAGAACATCGTGTTGCACAAAGCTCTGAAAAAACACAATTTTGTTATGTGCTGCAAGATGCCTCTCTCAGCAATACCGTATTGATTGATCAGCAGACGCAATCTCGTGGTTTACCTTCTGTGTATGCGCCTTTAAACATTGCCGAGCATCAGGAAGACGATTCCATTTTGGTCTTGCGTGAGAAAAACCCACAGCACAGTGCTTATCACTACTCTGCTAAATTGATTCGACTCATTGAAACCTTAGAGCAACATCCTGAACATGATGTGTTGTTAGTTCCCGTAACTGTACTTTGGGGACGTTCACCCGAATACGAAGACTCTTGGTTTAAAGCATTATTTGCCGATGCATGGTCTACGCCAAACAAGCTTAAACAAACCATTAATATTTCGCTCTATTCACGTGATAACTACATCGAGTTTCATAAAGCAATTTCCTTACGTCAGCTTATTGAACAAGCCACACAACAACAACCACACTTATCGCCTGCGCACTTTATTGAGCAACATCTGGAACACAATTTTAATCAACACAAAGAAGCGATTTTAGGCCCAGACTTATCTGACCGCCGTAATTTGATTCATGCGTTGATGAAAAGTGAAGCAGTACAACAAGCTATTCGTAAAGAAAGTATCGAACAAAAAGTCAGTATGTTTGAAGCAGAAAACCGTGCTAAAAGCTATTTAACTGAAATTGTATCGGACTTTTCTTATTCGACTTTGCGTTTTGCTGAACTGGCACTGACCAAGCTTTGGACACAGCTCTATGATGGCATTGAAGTGCATCACTTTGACACGGTACGCGAACTCGCCAAAGACTATGAAATCGTCTATACCCCTTGTCATCGTAGCCACATCGACTATTTGTTGCTGTCTTATGTGATTTTTAATCGTGGCTTGATGGTGCCGCATATTGCAGCAGGTATTAATTTAAATTTACCAATTGTGGGTCAATTAATGCGTGGTGCAGGTGCGTATTTTATTCGCCGTACTTTCAGCGGCAATGAATTATACACCTCGGTATTTAAAGAATATTTACACAGTTTATTGTCACGCAACACCCCACTCGAATACTTCATTGAAGGTGGACGCTCACGTACAGGTTTATTGTTACCGCCGAAAAAAGGCATGTTGTCGATGACCATTCAAAGCCATTTACGCGGAGCAACCAAACCAATTGCATTTATTCCAACGTATTTTGGTTATGAAAAACTGATTGAAGGCACATCTTATTTAAATGAATTAAACGGCAAACCGAAAGAAGCCGAATCTTTATGGGGTATTTTAAACTCTGCCCGTAAAATTGAAAAAGTCTTTGGTCAGGTCTATGTCAACTTTGGCGAACCTGTATTTTTAGATGATGTTTTAACTGCCAACCAAGCACGCGATGTAAAACTGAACATAAATGATGAACTACCGACCTCTGTGATTCACACGGTAGATCATACTGCGCATGCAATCTTGGAAAATATCAATAAAGCGGTGGTGATTAACCCAATCGCCCTCATCTCTCTGATTTTATTAAATGCCGATCAGCATGCATTGAAACAAGATGAGCTGCTCGCCCGAATTGAACAATATCGACGTTTGCTCAAACAATTGTGCTACGACCCACGTATGATTATTACGGGTTTAAATCCACAAGAAATTATTGAATATGCGCTAAAACTTAAACAAGTTGAGCGTTATAACCAAGATGGTGTAGAACAGATTCGAGTCGCAGAAAGCCAAAAAATCTTATTGAGCTATTTTAGCAATAATATTTTGCACTGCTTTATTTTGCCTGCGTGTGTAGCATTAATTGTGCAGCAGTTTAATGAACAAAATTTAGCATTATCATGCGCAGATTTAATGCAAAAACTGCAGGCGATTTATCCATATTTGAAGCAAGAGTTTTTCTTGGCATGGACGGCGCAAGAACTTTCTCAAGAAATCGAAAAAATTGTGGCGTACTTTATTCAGCAAAATTGGGTTACAGAAGCAAATCTGCAATTACAGCCGAACCCAGCTACACAGCATGAACTCTATGCCTTAGCTGAACTGGCAAAACCAAGTTTAAATAATTTCGTATTGATTCAAGGGCTTTTGCAGCGTTATAGCGCACACATCCCTTTAAATCTGAAAGTTTTGGAAAAAATGACCAAAACCGTATTACAACGCGCTGCAGATTCTGCACAATTTAAGTCTGCATATTATTTTGATAGTGCCACCTTAAAAAGTTTTATCAGCAGTTTAGATCAGCAAGCCTTGTTGCAACACAATGCTGCGCAGATAAGCCTAGATGATACTTTTAGTGCCAAAATGTCTGAATACTTTGCTTGGTATAACCCAGAAATTCACGAGTTATTAGCTGCATCGAGTGAATTTAGTGAGAAAGAATTAAAAAGTTTTGAACAGGTGAAAAAATAGGTTTTATTGTAACTCAGCCACTTTTTTATCAATTTTTTGATTAGAATATCAGGCCATTATTTATGATTGGCTGATATCTTTTCTTAAATGATACTTGTTCTCATATATAAATAATGATTTATGTTATATAATTTATCTTCCACTCCCGCCTAATATATATTGGGTTAGCTGTAAATTAAGAGAATAAAACAATGAACGATGGTCTTGAAATCACATCAATGCGTGAATCTGCGGATACCGTTGTTGGAATTTTAAAATCTTTGGCGAATAGTGACCGTCTTTTAATTCTTTGTCATTTATCTCAACAAGAATTAAACGTATCGCAAATTGAAGAAATAACTCAAATTCATCAGCCTACTTTATCGCAACAATTAATGATGCTGCGTAAAAGTGATGTGGTGAATACCCGCCGTGATGGCAAGCAAATTTTTTATTCAATTAAAGATGAAAAAATGGTGCAGGTACTTAATACCCTATATGCACTTTATTGCCCGCAGGACTAAATGATAATGCCTGTATTATCAGGCATCACCATAAAACTTGAATACTCTCCTGCTATTTCAAAGACTTCTTAGCATTTTTTGTTCATAATATATCTAAATTTATGATTTAGATTTCAGTATGTCAGATTTCAATTCACGTTTGGCTCGTGTACTGCCTGCTTGGCAATGGCTGCGAAAATACAATGCAGAAACATTGAAATCTGATCTGCTGTCTGCGTTTATCGTCATTGCCATGCTTGTACCTCAAGGGATGGCTTATGCCATGCTTGCAGGTTTACCTCCTGTCATGGGTTTATATGCCAGCGTGATCCCCATGATCATGTACGCCTTGGTTGGTGGCAGTCCAACCTTGTCCATTGGCCCAGTCGCCATTATTTCCATGATGACCTTTGCGACGCTCAATCCATTATTTGAAGTCGGCTCGGCAGCTTATATTCAAGCAGCCTGTTTACTTGCTGTGATGGTCGGCATTATTTCGCTACTTTTAGGGATTTTTCGCTTCGGTTTTTTAATTCAACTCATTAGCCATCCTGTTATTAAAAGCTTCATTATTGCCTCTGCATTAATGATTGCGATTGGACAGCTTAAATTTGTGTTAGACATCCCCCTTAAAGCCAATAACTTACCTGAGTTCTTATACAGCTTTTGGAAATATATGGGACAAACCCATTTTTATAGCGTGCTCTTGGGTGTTGCTGCCATTTTATTTCTAATTTATGCCCCTAAAATCATCAACAGTAATGCCATTCGTGAGCGTGTTCGAGGTAGCGGCTTTATCTTAAAAGCCTTGCCATTGGTATTGGTGATCGGTTCAATTGCTTTGGTTTATTCATTGCATTTGCAACAAATCGGCATTAAAACAGTCGGAGAAATTCCTTCAGGATTTCCGCCTATTCAATTCCCTGAATGGAATGCACAACTTGTTCTACAACTCCTTCCTGGCGCAGCCATGATTGCCATGATCAGTTTTGTGGAATCTCTGTCTATTGCGCAAGCCACCGCCTTACAACAACGTAGTCACTTAAATAGCAATCAGGAACTGATTGCACTCGGTTTAGCCAATTTTGGCGCAGGTGTTAGCTCCTCTTTTCCCGTCACAGGCAGTTTGTCGCGTACCGTGGTCAATGCCGATGCAGGTGCAAAAACACCAATGGCAGGTGTATTTACCTCCATCGTGATTGTTATTGTCAGTTTATACTTCACGGGATTTTTCCAAGACTTACCACTGGCTGTTTTGGCTGCAACCATTATTGTTTCAATTTGGAAACTGGTCGAGTTCCAATCTTTTAAAGAAACTTGGCGTTATTCCAAAGCCGATGGTCTGGCCATGTGGGTGACGTTCTTTGGTGTTGTATTCATTGATATTTCGACAGGTTTAATTATTGGGATTGTGTCCACCTTTATTCTAATGTTGTGGCGTATTAGCCGACCACATATTGCGGTAATTGGTTTACTTGAAGGCACACAACATTTTCGTAATATTCAGCGGCATCAAGTGCGTACCGCGCCACACGTGCTATCCATGCGAATTGATGAAAATCTAACCTTTTTAAATGCCAATACTTTAAAAGGCTTTTTTATTAATCAAGTCAGCCAAAACCCTCAGTTAAAGCATGTAGTGGTGAATTGTTCGAGTATTAGCAGTATTGATTTAAGCGCACTCGAAATGCTGGAAGATTTAAATCTTGAACTAAAAAAATTGAATATTTGTCTGCATTTTTCTGAAATTAAAGGCCCGGTAATGGACAAATTACAACACTCAAAACTTTTGCAGCATTTAAATGGAAAAGTTTTTTTTTCACATTATTTAGCCATGCAAGAGCTTGCGCCTGAACTGACTTAAAGATCAAGAAATTGATCTTTAATTTTATCTTTAAAACTGGATGTTCAACACACATACTTTTTGATCAATGAGTACTTTTATCTTGCTGAAATTTAAACAGTTTAATAAATATCACTTTTAAAAATATAGACTTAACTTTTAAATCAAAATTATTTTTAAGCACATGGATATTTCAGTATAAAATAGCCGCTTTTCTTTTACCTTATTTTCGTATGTTTTCAGCTTTTTTGCGTTTGAGTTTAGTCTCCCGAATTATGATTGCAATTGTACTCGGTGTGGCTGTTGCAATTTTATTTCCAGAATCTGCGCCTTATTTAAGCCTTTTGGGTGATTTATTTATTAAAGCCCTAAAGTCTGTTGCGCCAATTTTAGTGTTTATTTTGGTCATGGCATCGATTGCCAATTTTAAAATTGGAAGCAGCAATGCTTATATCAAACCGATTATGCTGATGTATGCGATTGGTATGTTCTTGGCTGCGCTCAGTGCAGTTATTGCAAGTACGCTTTTCCCAAGTACATTATTTTTAGATGTTGCAACACAGTCAGAATTAACCCCGCCGGGCAGTCTTGCTGAAATTTTGAAAAATCTTTTACTTAGTTTTGTTGCTAACCCTGTAGTTGCCATTGCCGAAGCCAACTTTATTGGTATTTTGGCTTGGGCTGTGGCTTTAGGGATTGCCTTCCGCCATGCTACAGAGTCCACCAAAGCATTGTTGAATGATGCAGCCAATGCAGTCAATCGCGTTATTCGCTTGGTGATTAACTTTGCGCCTTTCGGTATTTTTGGCTTGGTTGCCGTGACATTTGCCGATGCAGGCTTGAGCACCTTAGCCAGTTATGCTCAATTATTGGCAGTCTTGTTAGGTACGATGTTCTTTGTCGCGTTGGTCATCAACCCAATCATGGTGGCATTTGTGACCCGCAGCAATCCTTATCCTTTAGTTTTTCAATGCTTACGCGAAAGTGGCATTACTGCTTTCTTTACCCGTAGTTCTGCAGCCAATATCCCTGTCAATTTAGACTTAGCCAAGCGTTTAGGCGTACAGGAATCAACCGCGAGTGTTGCAATTCCGTTAGGTGCAGTAATTAACATGGCAGGCGCATCGGTCACCATTACCGTTTTGACCTTAGCTGCGGTAAATACTTTAGGAATTTCTGTCGATTTTAGCACCATGCTGATTTTATCTGTGGTTGCAACGGTGTCGGCCTGTGGTGCTTCAGGCGTTGCGGGCGGCTCGTTACTGCTGATTCCTGTAGCGTGTGGCTTATTTGGTATTTCTTCAGATATTGCCATGCAAGTTGTTGCAATTGGTATGGTCATTAGCGTATTGCAAGATTCAACCGAAACTGCACTTAACTCATCTACCGATGTGCTATTTACTACTGCGGTTGACCGTGGTTTGAGTTAAGATACAATGCGTTAGGAAACTTACGCAATCATCCATTATGCCTTTTCAAACTTTACCCCTTTGGGTGCAATTTGGTGCTTTTTTTCTAGCCGTCAATGCTGGAATTATTAACGTACTCGGATTGGTGACCGTATTGCACCAGTCCGTTTCGCACATGACTGGTAACGTTAGTATCTTGGCGATGGCGCTAATCGACTGGAAACCAGAAGCCATGATTTTCTTGTTTCTGGTGATTTTGTGCTATGTGATTGGCTCATTTTATAGCGGCGTCATTTTAGGAAATAGCAATTTTCGCTTAGGGCGTCGCTATGGTTTTCCCATGAGTTTGGTGGCTTTTTTTATTTTAATCTGCTGGGTATTATTGCCTTATTTCCCACGTTATGCCCTGCTTTGGGCGTCAGTTGCCATGGGCATACAAAATGCCATGATCAGCTACTATAAAGGCACCATCATCCGCACCACACATTTATCTGGGGTATTGACCGATTTAGGCTTAGCCCTCGGTTATCGAGTGCGGGGCTTACAAGTTGAAAAAAGACGTATTGTTTTACACCTACTGATTTTAATTGGTTTCTTTGTGGGTGGATTACTCGCTGCAGCCATTTATCCTACATTTAAACTGAATTCTTTTCTGGTACCTGCAGGACTCAGCCTAAGTTTGAGTTTGGTGTATTGGATTATTTATTTTCGCTATCGACATCTTCAACATTAAGTTTCGGAAATTATCATGGTTAAAAATGCACTACAGGCACAATTGCTCAAAGCGGGTTTAGTCGATAATAAAAAGGCAAAAAAACTGTCTAAACAAACCTTACACGAACAGCGCACAGGTGAAAGTAAAGATGCTGAAGTGAAAGCCAAAATTGCACAGGCACAGCAAGAAAAACTCGCCAAAGACCAAGCTATTGAGCAAGAAAAGAAAGCCGCTTTACAGGAAAAAGAACTGAAAGCAGCAATTATGCAAATGATTCAGCAGCATAAAATTCGTGATACCGATGGTGAAGTGGCTTATCAGTTTTTAGATGGCAAGATTAAAAAAGTGTATATCAATCAACAAATTTACAATGCACTCGTGGCAGGTAGTTTGGTGATTGCCAAAGAAAATGACAGTTATGCGTTCCTGCCTAAAGCTTTAGCTGAACGTATTAATAGCAAAATGGAAGGCTTTATTATTGTCAATAATGCCGAGAAAAATGAAGCCACGACAGATGAAGAAGATCCATACGCAGCCTATGTGATTCCAGATGATTTAATGTGGTAGATCACGCAAGTATTTATGCAAATATTTATGC
This sequence comes from Acinetobacter sp. YH12205, assembly GCF_013418125.1. Classification (NCBI taxonomy): domain Bacteria; kingdom Pseudomonadati; phylum Pseudomonadota; class Gammaproteobacteria; order Moraxellales; family Moraxellaceae; genus Acinetobacter; species Acinetobacter sp. YH12205. The sequence goes on from NZ_VPCQ01000002.1 coordinate 133,222, forward strand.
TAGGTATCTATTCAAAGCCAGTATCTGTACTGGCTTTTTTATTATGACTGCAACTTGATTGAAAACTTTCAGTAAAAACAAATAATTGAAATGTAGCAAAAAGTTACTCAGCCTTCAAATTTAAACTTTAGTCGATACACTATCTAACAATTTCATACATCAATGAAGAATTAAGGTGAATTGCAGGCCAAAATTCTAAGTGCCGTGCAGACGAAAATCAGCAACCTTAAAGCGAGGACCTTTTGCAAGAATTTAATTTTATTCAAAATATTCAGGAATGGTATAACCAATACCCTTGGTTAGAAATGCTGACCTCACTCAGTATTGTGATTCTACTGGCAATTTTAGCCAACTTTATTGCCAAGCAAATTGTAGTGCGCGGGATTCGCAAACTGATTTCTAAAATGACCTTTGCCAATAGTGAAATTATTTCACAGCATAGTGTCATCCGACGTATTGCCAACATTGTCCCAGCTGTCGTGATTATGAACGGCATCACCACCGTACCGCATTTGTCAGATAAAGTAGAAAGCTTTGTGCAAATGGGTGCGCAAGCCTTTATATTCCTGACCATTGCATTGGCAATTTCTGAATTTTTAAATATTTTTAACCTGTTCTATCAACGCAACCCTAAGTCACGCAACAAGCCAATTAAGGGCTATTTGCAGTTAGTTAAACTCATTATTTATGTGGTCTGTGCCCTCATGATTTTAGGCACTTTCCTGAAAAAAGATGTGTTTACCTTACTCGCAGGTTTTGGTGCGATGGCTGCTGTTTTGATGTTGGTTTTCCAAAATACCATTTTATCTCTAGTGGCTTCGGTACAAATTTCTTCCTACGATATGGTACGGATTGGTGACTGGATTGAAATGCCTTCTTTAAATGCCGATGGTGATGTCATTGATATGTCATTACATACAGTCACCGTGCAAAACTGGGATAAAACCCTGACCACTATTCCAACCAATAAACTCATTACCGATACCTTTAAAAACTGGCGTGGCATGCAGGAAGCTGGTGCCCGACGTATTAAACGTGCCATTTTAATTGATCAAAGTTCTGTGCACTTTATGACTGAACATGAACAAAGCAAACTTAAAGAGTTTTTGTTATTGGATCAATATTTACATAGCAAAAATGAAGAAATTGAGCAGTTTAATCAGCAGTTAGCAAATCAATCACAATACAACCAACGCCGTTTAACCAATTTAGGGACTTTCCGCGCCTATGTTGAGTTTTATCTGAAACAGCATCCTGGCATTAATCAATCTCAGTCATTGATTATTCGTCAACTACAGCCAAGCAGTGAAGGTTTACCACTAGAAATTTATGCCTTTACCAAAACCACTGCATGGAAAGAATATGAAAGTATTCAATCCGATATTTTTGATCATTTGCTGGCAATTATTCCGGAGTTTGGCTTAAAAGTGTATCAAGCCCCATCGGGTTCAGATTTAAAGCAAATTGCTGCACCATTTAAAGCAAGTTCTGTCCAAAGTCTAAATCCTTTAGAAATTGACGAGGCATAATTATGGATTTATTGCTGAGCCATGTGTCGCAAAATGCTTGCATGGCTCAGTAGCCGTTTTTATTTTCAGCAAGACGATAAAATTTTCATTAAATTAAAATGCACTCGTACACTCGTATATGAATAAGAGAAAATAAAGTCTTATTTGTAAGAGCTTTGTTGAAACAAATATCTAACACTATGTTTTAATTATATTTAAATTTCCTCAAACCTTTAAATCACAGCTTGCTCCAAATTTATGTAATAAGGTCATTGCCGGTTGAAAAAGTCTAATGATTCTAAGAATTCACCTAACTTTTCAACTCACTAAAATGTGTCGCTCTTGTTAATTGATTCTGGATTCGAAAAATGATCATCAATAATTCGTCTAATGAAAGATTGAAATTCACTACTTTTGTGCTTTAGCGCTCTAGATGATCAATACACGCGCTACAGGATGAGGGGTACGAGTTTATAAAAGATCTCTAATAGACCAAATAATGAAAAGTTTAAGGCAGGACGCGGTACAACGTCGCAAAACATTGTTCTGCTTTTTCATTACTACAGAAATTAATGGTGTGCGCATTTTTCCATTTTACAAAATATTGTGAAATGTCCCCTGTTTGGTCTTCCTGATATCCAGAACAATCCACTTCATTATTGTCATATTTAACTTGCAAAATTAAAGCCGGTAACGAATTTGCAGGGTCTTGTGAAGGTTGATAATCATATACACCTGCAGACCATTCTTGACCGCTTTTAATCACCACATCGCTATTACTTTTAAAGTTGTAATATTCAATACATTTACGATTATTTGGGATTTGCATGCCCCACAGCCCCACAATTTCTGGACGGGTCACCACACGAAATTTATTGGTCGTTTCTGCTGCTACTGGCGTTAACTTGGCTGAATCTATTGTTGTATTTTCATTCGCAATCGCGCAGACAGAACATAAGCTTAAAACTGTGGTTAGATATATTTTTTTCATACATTTATTTAAAGATATAAACCGTTTAGACAACTTAGCATATTTTTAATCCAAATCTGCAAGCATAAACATAAGACAACAATTTTATTTAACGAAAATGTGACTTAGTTTACATTTAATCGACTTTGTAGGTAATGGTTATTTGATATGATCGCCTTTCTGTTGTGAACGTCACACTCATTCAAGTTTTTTTCTTAATTATCAACCCATTGCAAAAGTGAGTTTAGTACTTGCAAAACTTTAGCATACCGCAAACTATATCTTCGACTCAAAAGCAAATATTTGCCTTTGGACTGCTAGCCGTTGTGGTATTTTTTTCTTGTTTATTGGGTATTTTTACTCGCCCACTTAGCTACTTTTCTTTTTTTTGGCCAAGCAACGCCCTCTTGTTGGGGCTACTCATTCGCTTTCCATCTTTAAAAAGTTTTGGTGGAATTTTGGGTGCTTTTTTTGGCTATATGGGCGCCGATTTGGTCACAGACAATACTTTCCTGATGACGCTAGGTTTAACGCTTTCCAACTTTGTAGCTGTTTTTAGTGGGTTGTTTTTCTTTAATTTTGCCCGCGCTAAACTTCCAGCGAGCAATAATAATGTGTCAGAGCTATATCCACATATTATTGCTGTAACTTTAGGCTGTTTCTTTGGGGCTTTATTTGCCATTCTTCTGCTGCCAAATTTGCCGCACACCTTTATGTTAAAAGAAAATCGTTGGATTGATTTTTTTACTTGGTGGTCTGGTGAAATTTTAAATGCGGTAATTGTCTTACCTTTAATTTTGGCTGCCCCAGGCTGGTCTAAATTCAAAAAACTTATAAATAATCAATATGCTAAAGAAACTCAAATTCAGGATATCTTGCCCTTTTTTGCATTACTGATCTCTATCGCCTGCACCCATATTTTTTATGGACCAGGTGCATTGTTGTATCCATTGGCTGCATTAATTTGGGCAGCTGCCAGCTATCAACTTTTTAATTTGGCACTGATTAATAGCTTGGTCTGTTTAACTCTGTATCACAGCGTCACAGGCTTGTTTATAGATCAAGTGAATTCGAGTTATTTAACCACCATTATTTCTATTCGTGTGGGTTTAATTATTTTAGGTCTTGCCACGTTAATTTTATGTGTGATTAGCCAAAACCGAAATCAGTTGTATAGAGAAGTATTGTATTTGGCAAATCATGACAGTTTAACCGAAACACTGAACCGCCGTAGTTTTACTCAGTTAAGTGAAAAAGCTTTAAAGCATAAAAACAATCATTCATTGTCTTTAATTATGTTAGATATCGACGATTTTAAAAAAATGAATGATCAATATGGGCATTATGTCGGTGACCGTGCTTTGCAACATCTCTCTAACATCGTTAAAAGCAATTTACGTGATCACGATTTATTTTGTCGCATTGGTGGTGAAGAGTTCATTATTTTGCTGAACAATAATAACTTAAATAAAACTCAACGCATTGCAGAACGTATTCGTATGTGTATTGAACATCAAGCGTTAAATTTAGAAAACCTTGAACCCATTCACTTTACAGTAAGCATGGGCGTGTCACATACACACTTACCTACCAATCTCCCTTTACAAGATTTAATTATTCAGGCAGATCAGGCGCTATATCAGGCAAAAATGCAAGGTCGTAATCGGGTCATTCTTGCTTCTTAAACAAAAATAGCATACAACATCAATTTGACAATACAGATTTTCAGGATTGAAATGAAACTTGCAGAATACCTCCAATATGATGCTTTAGGCTTGGCAGAGCTGGTTGCCAAAAAGGATGTTCAGGCCTCAGAATTATTAGATATTGCGTTACAACGTGCTGAACAAACGAATCCACAATTAAATGCCATTATTATTCCTATGCATGAACATGCACGGCAGCGCACACAAACAAAATTAACAGGCCCATTTGCAGGTGTGCCCTTTTTAGTCAAAGACTTATTTCAACAATATGCAGGCTATCCGACTTCATTTGGTTGTCAGGGTTTAAAACGTGCGCATCATCTTGCAGAACAAAATGCAGAAATTGTAAATCGTTGGGAAAATAGCGGAATCGTTACCTTTGGGCGTACCAACACGCCTGAGTTTGGGATTAAAGGGATTACCGAGCCAAATGCTTGGGGTGCGTGTAAAAACCCATGGAATTTGAAACACAATAGTGGTGGTTCTTCTGGTGGTTCTGCGTCTGCTGTTGCAGCAGGTATTGTACCGATTGCAGGGGCAAGTGATGGCGGTGGTTCAATTCGTATTCCTGCATCTTACTGTGGTTTGTTTGGTTTAAAACCAAGTCGTGGACGCACCCCGTGGGGGCCGCAACTCAGTGAAGCCATGCATGGTGCAGCAATGCAACATATTTTAAGTAAAAGTGTACGTGACAGTGCGGCAATGCTCGATGCAACACATGGCGCAGATGGTCATTCACTGTTTAAAATTGAAGCTCCTGAACGCAGTTATTTAGATGCAATTCAGCAAGCGCCAAAAAAATTAAGAATCGCATATTCGACCCAATCTCCGATTGGTACAGCTGTTTCACAAGATGCGATCAATGCCATTCAAAAAACCGTACAGCTTTTAGAATCTTTAGGGCATGAAGTTGTTGAAGACCGTCCGGCTATTGATGGTATGCAATTGGCCAAAGATTTTATTACCACATGGTTTAGCCAATTTGCTTATTTAATTGCTGAAATTCAAACTCGCCTGCCAAATCATTCCGATAATTTTGAGCTCGACTCTTTGGCTTTGGCTGCCTTTGGCGCAAAAACCACGTCAGTAGATTACATTCGCAATTTGAATAATTGGGGGGTATATGTCGCGCAAATGAATCAATTCTTTGAGCGTTATGATTTATACCTCATCCCTGCAACAGCTTCAGTTGCACCGAAAAATGGCGAAGTTAAAACTCCTGCATGGCAAAAACCAATTTTAAAAACACTATTACATGCAGGTAAAGCACATTGGTTAGCGCAAGGTAAATTGGTCGACCGCATTGTCAAAGAAAACCTAAAATGGGTGCCATTTACTCAACTTGCCAATATTACAGGGCTGCCTGCAATGTCTGTGCCTTTGTATTGGAATAAAGATAACTTACCATTGGGTTCGCAGTTTATTGCGCCTTTTGCACGTGAAGATGTGCTTTTACAACTGGCTGTACAACTCGAAGCAGCTCAACCGTGGTGGCAGCAATACGCTAAAATCCGTATTTAATGTAGCAATCAATTAGTAAGAAGCAAGCAAACTATACCCATCCAACTTTGCTTGCTTCTATTTTTGATAAAAGAACGGTATCACTGCAAAATCACCAATCTAGGCTTTGGTATCGCTCGACATTAACTGCGATTCTAATTGCTTTGGCAATCCCCAAATAAAACACAGACCAATCAGTGTAGATAATCCTGCAAAAATAAAAATCCATTCGCCTGAAACAATATCCCAATAATGCCCTGCCAAAATACTCCCCAGTGCAACCCCTAACCCCCACATGGTACTGTAAAGTGCTTGCCCGCGACCTTGTTGCCCTGCAGAAAAGTTTTGAAAAATCACCCGCATGGCAATGATATGAAATAAGCCAAAACTAAAGGCATGAACACTTTGTGCAAAAAATTGCGCAAAAAATATGGATGGAAATAAACCGACAATTACCCAGCGTAAGCCTGTCAAAATTAAACATACAGCAACCAGTGAACGCCAAGACCAACGCTTTAAAAACAAACTTGCGTAGGCAAACATAATAATTTCAGCAATCACTCCGACAGACCACAAGAAACCGATCTGACTTGTGCTAAAGCCTGCCTGACTTAAAAAATTACTGTAGAAACTATAAAATGGCGCATGCGAAAACAGTAAAATCAATTCAATTATAAAAAATGAATAGACTACTGGGCGCTTTAAAATAGGCAATAAGGGTTCAAGTTGTTTTTGTGCAATGGGTGCGGAGCTTGGTTCTTGAATACTGAATGACCATAGAAATGCCAGTAAAGAAATACTGAGTAGCAACATCGGTAACATGGAGATTGGTATAATTTCCAAAATAGCACCTATGCCAAAAACCCCGACAATAAAACCTATAGAGCCCCATTTACGCACTTTGCCATAGAGTTCCGCACGTTTCTCGCCCAACCAAAACAAAGTCACGCCTTCAAATTGTGCCAAAATTGCGTTTTGGAAAAAGCTAAAAATTAGCATGAGTAATGCAACAGACTGAAAGCTATTCGGAACAATAAAAATCAGTAACCAAATACTGGCTTCCATCCAAGTTGCGATGCGCACCAAAAGCATCCGTTTGCCTGATTTATCGGCAATCCATCCCCAAATAAAAGGCGCGAAAAAGCGCGTTAAAATGGCAATAGAAGATAAAACACCAATTTCCTGATAATTAAAGCCCTGATCTTCTAAATACAGGCTCCAAAAAGGCAAAAACGTCCCAACAATTGCGTAGTAGAAAAAGTAGAATCCACCTAAGCGTGTCGATATATTCAAGGCTTGCATCAATGTGTATTTCCTTGATTTTTCAAACACATAAATAAGTGCATTATCTGACCTGATCTAAAATTTTATGACAACCGATATATTAACACTGTAGTCCTTTAATTTTGAGTGATTGGCTGATTAAAACGCAAAACCCTGAAAATCAGAGCAAATTTTCAGGGTAATATTGAGAAAATTTCTTAAAATTGTTTAGCCGCAAGAAGCTTGTAGAATAATTTTAGTTTTCGGATCGACCACCACAGTGACGCGATTCATACGATAATCGATTGTTACAGGCTGACCTGGTGTAACCATTCTCACAATTTCAGCTCGGGTAAGCGCTTTAATTTGTGTTTCAGTCAAACCTGTTTTACCAACTAACTGCGCAGCAGATTCTGGGACACAATTTTGCATGGTCTGTGGCACCTGAGTTTGTTCATTGATAGGCTGATTACTACACGCAGCTAAAGTTGCCACACTTAAAACAGCCAAAACACTATATAACTTTTTCATGTTGATACTCGTTTTTAATTTCTTCAAACCAACTCAAAATAACATAACTGATTAAATATGCAGTAAATTTACTGAATAAAACTGTGATGATAGTTTTATTGATCAAAATAAATTAGATGTAAGTTTGGATTAAGTTTAATTCTCAATCACACTTAAACTCAGTTTCATCCAATCAATTGCATGTTGGCGACGCTCTTCTAAAGCATTCCATAGCGTATCTTGCGATAATATAGAATATTCCCCTTCGCGGCAGCTAAGTTCAGGCGCATTTTCATAATCCTCAAGCCATTGTTCACTTTGATAATAGGCCTGTAATTCTTGCCAGAGCTTTTCTGCAGCTTGCCATTTTTGCTGCGCTTCTCGCATCTGTCGATGTAAATCATGCCATTGCTCATATTGTTGCTGTAAAACCTGAGCATCGTACATTTTATTTTTACTCATAGCTGAAATTCAAAAATTAAGATGACATGAGCGTACAATAATTCAAGATCAAGGAATGTGAGTGTATGTAGGTTTTATTTAAAGAAACATATATTGCTATATTTTTTTGCATTAATTTTTAAAGAAGACAATTCCTGATTTATTTAGTCAACTTTAGCTTCATTACTTTCAGTAAAATTTAGTATAAAAGTGTAATTCCATCTTTTTATCAAAAGTTAAAGTCATTAGTATAAGTTTGCTTCAATTTTTTAGAAAAGGTACAAAAATGAAATATATTTTAGGGGCAACATTACTTGCATTCGGTTTAATGGGATGTAACTCAAATTTAAATAATGAAGTGAGCCAAGAAAAAGTACAAAGTAATGCACCTGCAGAAACACAAGTTATTTATTTTAATGGCCCAAAAGATTTAACCATTGAATTAAAATCTTCAGATAATTTTGAAACTGCAGAAATGGTAGATAATTCAGACACAGTTTATCATTTAAAACGTGCTGTATCTGGTAGCGGTATTTTACTGAGCAATGATGATGGTGTATCTATTCACTTTAAAGGTGGTGAAGGAGTACTTGAGTTAGTCAAAGATCAGCCTATTAATATTACTGAATTTAAAAAATAGATTTTTTGCTGATTTTAGGCATACATAAGGACGAAAGTAATAATACTATTGGTAATTACATAGTCGAAGGCACCAAGCCATCAACTAAAGATAAAGTTATTAATGTTGAAACACAATATTATGAAAATCCAGGACATCATGACTTGAAAGATGGAAATATGCCTTATAACTCTACTAAAGCAATAATTCCTGACAATCATGTAAAATTATGGGAAAACAGTGTAAAAATTGATAGTGATCCAAAAATAGATGGGCAATTGAAAATAAAGATGGGAAGGTCATTTATCATAGGTTTCAAGATGATGGTAATGGCAATTTCCATTGGAATGGTTCGACAAAAGGTATTACGTCCTCAGGAAAGGAACGAAATATCAAGATTTCTGATGTCCCTTCTGACTTGATAAAAATGGTAGATAGCAAATGAATAGAATTGGAAACGATCAAGTTTTTATAGAGTTTGATGGAAATTATCAGAATAGTAATTTCATCCCATTGCGTTTATGTATTGAGGGGGAGTATCTAGGAACTTTAGACTCTCCTACTTATGTGACTAGCTTTATAAATTCACTAAAAAACTCACTAAATGATAATTACTATTATAGCAATGTGATAAATGATGAAAATTGTAAAAAATTTTTCTATCCTAAAGGTTTATTATCTGAGAATTACAGAATCACTTTAGAAGAAACCTTTGATGATTTCAGTAAAAGGGCAGCAAGGAATAATAATACTATTTATTTTACTTGGTTTTTATATGAAGATCATTTTTTTGAATACAAAGATAACATTGTAAATAAGGTAATTTTTTCTAAATGTAAAAGTCTAGATTTACTCAATTTAATAGATGATTTTCTTGAAGTAATTAATTAAGGGGCTGTAGTCGATAAGGCTAAATACCCACCAAAATTAGGAGATGACAACAGCACTCAATGGTCTTTCAGCAGCGATTAGTACAGGGATGGTAACGGTTGCGAAGAAAGGTGGTGGTATTGTTATTGATACTGCTAAAAGTACTAAACGTATTTTAGAGCCTGTAAATTATTTTGTGTAAGTTCGATTTTTTAATCGATCATCGAACGTAATCGTAAATCAGTTCATCGCTAAATGATATAAGTAGCGCTGTTGTGCAATATTGGCATTTGAATACTTTTTATGAGGTTCATTCTTCTTGTAATTCTATTACTGAATAAACCCTAAGTGGCCGACTTGGAATAGGAATGAGTGGTAGGGAACGAATAGGAATAGGTGGTAGGTTTATGCAGGAATATGCACCTTATTTTGATCTTTATAATAAAGGTCACTTTTGTACATAAAAATAATGACTTATCTTAATAAATACTGCGCTAGTCTAAATTTTAGACAAAAAAAATCCCACATGGGAATGTGGGAAAACTAAGAAACTACAGCTATGTTTCGTTCATTTATTTTATCGTCATCTGACCGACAAACAGTGGCATAAAATTACTTTTTTAAGTCTATTTTTCACCTTTAACATATCCCATTGGATCCGCATCGAAGTATACGATTTACACCTAGATCATTATTTCCGATCTAACTCTACTAGACCCTGTCTTGCTTCTGTAATGATCAGCTGAATTTCTTCATTTTGCTTTCTCTTTTGTTCAAAATACACATAAATGCCTAGAGAAAATCCCACAGCTAAAATGATCAGCGTCATCATGATAATTGCATTATGATTCATTATATTTAGCCCCTTTAAACTTCCTCACTATTGTGAGATGCAAGGACTATACACAGCAATAACAAAAATGCTCAATTCTAATAAAGAAAATACACTGTTTTTTTAATTTTATCTAAGAAAAACACTTTATTATTTAACAATATAATAAAAAATAAAATGTAAGACATATTCAAAAAATACGTTAAAATTCAATTATATTTTTTCTATCTGTCCTGATTATATTTTTAAGATGTTTTTAATTAATTTTCTCTATCCCATTTAGAAGTCAGTTAAAATAAAAAATTAACCTAAAAAACATAAACTTATTTAAGGCATTACAAGCCTGTTTGAAAAATGCTAATCGATAAAAACACCAACACAAATATGTGACATAGTTGGCATTTTTAATCAATTCTTCAATTTTTCTTGTGATGTGAAATACAATTTTTTTCATCTAGCGGCCAAAAAGCACCAACTTCGATACGCTCCACTGGTGCTCAACCAGTCTGCTATTATATGGAAGCTCTGTTTAATTTAGATTGAAATGACTTTAAATCACCAGAACTCTGACAATGATGGTTTGATGCTCCTCATTTTCCTCAATCAGTTGTAAACGCTTTTGTTCTTTACTCACGACTTTAAAGCGCAAGTTTTGATATTCAATAATGCTTGGAATTTGGTCAAAATATTGTGCATCAGCATCAATTTCATCCTCAAATAATGATGTACCAAGTTGATAGTCCAAACTTTTTAAAACGATATATTTCACCGTTGTTTTCATCACAGCATCCTTTTTATTACTTTTTGCTTTACTTTTATTTGTATCACCGTTCATGCCACGATTAAACCTATAATTGTAAATTTTGCTGTATTTATAGGCAGTTAAATCGTGAACATTCTTATTTTAGCATTTCACTTTTTGATGTTTTTTCGCACAAGTCGACAAAATTCAGTACACTTGAGCAACTTATTCTATTCACTTGCAGATTTATCATGCTCAAACAATGCTGTGCCATACTTGAACAACGCCAACAGACTGTGGCTTTTATTGAAAGTGCCAGCTCAGGTTACTTATGTAGTCAGTTTTCTATTTATAAAAATAGCGGTGCCAATATTTTACTTGGTGGATTAGTCAGTTACGACCCAAGCATTAAACGTGAGATTTTGCATGTGAATAGTGACTTAATTGCCACCTATACCGCTGAATCCGCAGAAGTCACACAAGCCATGGCAGTTCAAGGCAAAAAACTATTTCAACATGCAGATTTTATTGTGGCATGCACAGGGTTACTGAAACCAGGCGGCAGTGCCACACCAGAAAAACCTGTAGGGACATTTTTTATCGCCATTCATTATCAGCAGCAAACTTTTCAGTACAAATATTTTTTAGATGGCAATCCATTACAACGACTAGAACAGCTCACTCTGTTAGTCGCTCAAGACCTGATTGATCTAATGCAAGATACAAACACTTGTACTGCACCCTGAAGTAAACCTATCTTTTTAAGTCTCTATAAAAATTCTCATGACTGCCCAATTTTAAAAGATAGAGTGTCATGATTTCGTCATCACTCACAGAGTAAGCCAGTAGCACAAGCTGTTTGTCCATTTTAAATTTATAAACAAATACTCCTGCTAAATCCCCCACTTTAGCTTCTCCGATATCAGGATTATTCCAAACGGTTATTACGGCATTATCAACATCTTTTTTCTGCTGCTTGGTTAGTTTTTTCACTGTCCGTTCAAATAAGGGAGTTTGTTGTATATTCATTGAACTCAACCAAAGCTATATGGTGTTGTATTCCCTGCTTTGACATGCGCCATACTAAGCAACAAATCTGCTATATCTTGAAAAGTTAAATCGGGATTGTCTTGTGCGATTTTTCCAATTTTAGCCCAGTACTCAATTTGTTTAGTTGCACTTCTACTTTCAGCCATCCCGTAAATCTTTGCTGATTCAACAATATCGCTGTCGATTTTAACTGCTACATGTGACATTGCTTTTTCCTCATATTAATTATGGAATAAATTTTAGCCAATCATGCAACCATTTACAACCTTAAGAAACAAAATACAACAACCTTCTTTTATGATCAAATATTTAAAAATGCGCTATCGTACGCCCGATCTTTTTTAATTCTCTAACGCTTCAATAATTACTCATTGTATTTTTGACTACCCTCATCCAAACCTCAAAAAAAATAAGGTTCCATTGCTTAACAATGAAACCTTATCTTCAGCCTAAACTGCTGCATCACATGATGTTCATGCACGGTACAGCTTTTTAGACAACCAATTAAGCAGCCGAACGCTCTGCAATTGGTACAACTTTACGCAATTCTGGGCCTGTATAATCTGCACTTGGGCGGATAATACGGTTATCTGCACGCTGTTCCATCACGTGTGCTGCCCAACCTGTTACACGGCTCATCACAAAGATTGGTGTAAATAGTTTGGTCGCAATACCCATAAAGTGATACGCAGACGCATGGAAGAAGTCAGCATTACAGAATAATTTCTTCTCACGCCACATCACTTCTTCACAACGCACCGATACAGGATAAAGTACTGTATCACCTACATCTTGCGCTAAACGCTCAGACCAGATTTTGATGATGCCGTTACGTGGATCATTGTCTTTATAAATCGCATGACCAAAGCCCATGATCTTTTCTTTACGTTCCAACTTGCCTAGCATTTCACGTTCAGCTTCTTCTGGCGATGTCCAATTTTCAATCATTTCCATCGCTGCTTCATTCGCGCCACCGTGTAATGGGCCACGTAATGAACCAATCGCGCCTGTAATACATGAATGCATGTCAGACAAAGTTGATGCGCAAACACGTGCTGTAAATGTTGATGCGTTGAACTCATGCTCTGCATACAAAATTAATGACACATTCATGACTTGTTCATGCAATTCATTTGGTTTTTCACCACGTAATAAATGCAGGAATTGTGCGCCAATTGAATCATCATCCGTATTTTCTTCAATACGCACGCCATCGTGGCTATAACGATACCAGTAGCAAATAATAGCTGGCAAAGTCGCCAAGATGCGGTCTGCTACATCTTGTTGCTGTTCAAATGACTGTTCGGTTTCTAAGTTACCTAGCATTGAAACACCTGTACGCATCACATCCATTGGGTGTGAATCTGCAGGAATACGCTCAAGCACTTCTTTGAGTGCTTGAGGCAATGCACGTAAAGATTTCAATTTTGCTTTATAGGCAGCCAATTGCTCTGAAGTCGGCAATTCACCAAAGAAAATCAAGTATGCAACTTCTTCAAACTGACAGTTTTCTGCCAAGTCTTGCACATCATAACCACGGTAAGTTAAGCCTGCGCCACTTTTACCAACAGTTGAGAGTGAGGTTTTACCTGCCACTTGTCCACGCAATCCTGCGCCTGTGAGTACTTTTCCTTCAGCCATTTTTTTAATTCTCCTGTTTGAACAGCTTGTCTAATGTATTTTCAAAAGTATGATAATCAAGGAATTCGTATAATTCTTTACGTTGTTGCATTTTGTCTAAGACATTCACTTGCGTGCCATCTTTACGAATGGATTGCATCACTTCAAGTGCTGCTTTTTGCATAGCACGAGTTGGTGAAAGTGGATACAACACCATGCGAATGCCCTGCTCAGCCAATTCTTCAGTGGTGTAATAAGGGGTATCACCAAACTCGGTAATGTTTGCCAATACAGGTACACCTACGGCATCACATACAGTTTTATACATGGTAATATCAGTCATAGCTTCTGCAAAAATTGCATCTGCACCCGCTTCCACACATGCGCAAGCACGGTCAATAACCGCCTGTAAACCTTCTTTTTGCAAGGCATCAGTACGTGCCATGACTACAAAGTTTGAATCGGTTTTCGCATCAACAGCCGCTTTAATACGATCAACCATTTCTTGCTGGGTTACAATTTCTTTGTTTGGACGATGTCCACAACGCTTTTGTGCAACCTGATCTTCAATATGAACTGCAGCAGCACCCGCAGCAATCATTTGTTTAATACTGCGGGCAATATTGAATGCACCGCCCCAACCTGTGTCAATATCCACCAATAATGGTGTATCAACACGCTCAGTAATACGACGTACATCTTCCAAGACGTTGTCTAAACTGGTCATGCCCAAGTCAGGTAAACCGTAAGAATAGTTGGCAACACCTGCACCAGATAAATAAATGGCTTTATAGCCCACTTGTTTTGCCATCATGGCAGCATAAGCATTTACCGTGCCGATAATTTGTAATGGCTTTTCGACTTCCAAGGCTTGTCTGAATCTTAAGCCCGCAGATGTTTGTTCTGTCATCTTCCTTTCCGCTTTTCTTACTATATTTTTCGAGATTCGAGTATATCGAGAATGCGAGATCACGCCATGGCTTTTTAGAATCTATACTCTAAAACTTTAGTCAAATAATTTTCAAATTTATTGCACAATAAATTTTCGTGATGTTGGTTATTCTTTATTTTTGATAAACACAGCTTTTTAGTACACTAAATGAGCAAAATTTAAACTATTTTCTAAAAATATGGCTTTTTCAGCTCAAATCATGCCATGTGCAAGTACACTTCGACACAGCACGCTGTACATATATTTGTTATAATGACAATCTCCCTTCTATTTAATTGATGATTTTTTACTCAATATGCACGAACTCGCCCATTTCGCTCCTTTAGGTAAAGATATACCACCAACCAAGCGTGGTCATGAGCGATGTGTAGCGTTATTAGTCAGTGCAACTGAGCTATTTTTAGAGCGTGGTTACGATGCCGTATCCTTAGATGATATTGTGCAACACGCAGGCGGTTCTAAAGCGTCGATCTATAAATACTTTGGCAATAAAGAAGGGTTATTCAAAGCTATTTGTGATTATCGCCGTGATAAATTTTTTCAGGATATTCACATTCCCTTTGAACAAATTGATTCAAATTTACGTGGTTATTTGATTCAAACCTTATTGAATTTTTATCATCATATTTTGGAACCAGAAAATGCAGCCTTTATGCGTCTGGTATTAGAGCAAAGTCAGCGCAATCCTGATATTGCCTTACACATACATGAGCGCGGCCCTTTGCATGTGCAACTTTGTATTGCCAAAGTATTGGAACATGCCAGTCAGCAAGGTTTAATTTGCTGTGAACAGCCTATTTATTCTGCACAACTGTATTTCGGTATTTTAAGAAATTTTGAATGGCGTATCATCATGGGTATTCCAAAACAAGAAACAGAACAAGAAACAACCAATTATGTAAGTTATTGTGTAGATCGCTTTCTAGACGCTCATCAAAAAGCTTAGTTTTTTGCAATTTCTGCATCCTATAGTATATTAGCCGATTCCCTTTTTCACTTAACCAACCAACAACTAATTGTTGTTTTTTCTCATTCAGCAATTATTGTGGAGTAACGAATGGCTCTACGTCACTTTCTAACATTACGCGATTTATCGACTTTAGAACTGAATCAAATTTTGCAACGCGCCATTGAGCTTAAGCGTAAACAGCATAACAATGAAGTTTTCCAGCCTTTTCCTGGCAAAGTCATGGGTATGATTTTTGAAAAATCCAGCACCCGAACCCGTGTATCGTTTGAAGCTGGCATGAGTCAGTTTGGTGGTAGCGCGATCTTCTTATCATCACGTGACACACAATTAGGTCGCGGTGAGCCAATTGAAGATTCTGCACGCGTCATTTCAAGTATGCTTGACATTGTGATGATTCGTACCTTTGGTCACGACATTGTAGAACGCTTTGCTTCTTACTCTAAAGTTCCTGTGATCAATGCCTTAACTGACGATCATCACCCATGCCAACTCCTTGCAGACATGCAAACCTATGTTGAACACCGTGGTTCAATTGAAGGTAAAACTGTGGCGTGGATTGGTGATGGCAACAATATGTGTAACTCATATATTGAAGCAGCACACATGTGGGGCTTTAATTTAAAAATTGCGACACCGAAAGGTTATGAGCCAGAACAGCGCTTCCTGTCTGAATTTGCACACTGCGTAGAATTGGTCGATTCTGCTGAGGATGCAGCAGTGAATGCTGATCTGATTGTGACCGATGTTTGGGCAAGCATGGGACAGGAAGAAGAACAAAAAATTCGTGAAAAAGCGTTTGCAGACTATCAAGTGAATGAACGCCTGATGGATTTAGCACATCCTGATTGTTTATTTATGCACTGCTTACCTGCGCACCGTGGTGAAGAAATTTCTGAAAATATGCTCGATCACAAAAATGCTGTAGTGTGGGATGAAGCAGAAAATCGCTTACATGCTCAAAAAGCATTGGTTGAGTTTTTATTGAATGAAAATCTTAAAAAAGACTAAGCTTTAAAACCCGTCTTAAATATTCGCAAAACTTTGATGAGTTTTGTTACAAACAGCACCAAAAGGTGCTGTTTTTTTATTTGGCTCGCTATAATCTTGAGTTATGGTCTATTTTTCTAAAATTTCTAAAAGAGCCTAGATAAACAATATGATTGATAAAACACTTGCCACAATTACGCTGTGCACTACTACACTGATCGCGAGTGCTTCACTCTATGCCAAAGCCAGTGAATTAGATCAATATTTAGTCCAACAAAAGATTCTAAGTGCAGATTATAAAATTCAAAATACCGTCGCTTTAAATGAAATTTTAGATGTCATTAGTGATGAAGATTCTCGTACTATGCCTTATCAGGTCGATCAAAATACAGTGATTGAACAAAGTACGGCGACAGACAAACAAATCAATATTCGTGGCATGATTATTTCACCTGACTTCACGCAGTTTGTAGAAAGTACGGGTTATAACAATGTCAAAAATATGATTAAACAAAACTTAATTCATAATTGTGAATCTATTTTTGAGCATCAGTTCCAACGGGTAAATCCCTATGTATTGAACTTAAAACTCAGTGCAGAAAAAACCCAGTTTAATGTGCAATTGGCAAATAGCGAGTGCCAATTTAAAGCAGACTGAACTGTATTTAAAACTAAAACAACCTCAGCTTTAAGATTTAATGCCTAAGGTTTAATGCGTAAACCCAAATATAACCTAACGTATTAAACCTTGCGGTTGTAAAATAATGATCAATGCGCCTAAAACTACTATCATTCCACCGAACATATCCCAACGTGTTAAATTGACTTGATCTACATACTTTAACCAAATCAAGGCTGTACAAATATAAATACCACCATAAGCCGCATAAATTCGCCCCGATGCCGCAGGATGTAGAGTCAATAACCACACAAAAGCCGCTAAGGCTAAAATTGTTGGCAGCCATAACCACTGTGATTTCCCCTGATTTAAAATCAAATAAGGAAAATAACAGCCTAATATTTCCATAACTGCCGTAACAAAAAACAAGAACGTTGTGCTGGCAATTTTAGTGATCTGAAAATCCATAAATCCTGTGTGGTCTCTCTTTTAGCAGTAACGATTCAAGTTCACGCATCTGCGAATTCATAAAAAATAACCCATGTTCAACATGGGTTATTTTCAAAATTCAAATAAGGATTGATTAGGCTGGTTCAGCCGTTTGATCTTCAAAGACTTCAAGTTTCAAACCGACTGCCTTACCGTTCTCTTTCTTCACAGAAACAGCCACATTACCGCCCTGTTCTGCAAGTTCACCAAACAGAATCATTTCTGCCAATGGCTTTTTCAAGTGTTCCTGAATCAGACGTTGCATTGGACGTGCGCCCATTAAGCGATCATATCCATGCTCAGCCATCCATTCACGCGCATCTTGATCAACCTCCAGAATGACTTTTTTATCATCCAACTGCGCTTGTAATTCAGTCAAGAATTTATCCACTACATTTTCAATTACTGTAGTAGGTAAAGCTTTAAATTGAATGACCCCATCCAAACGGTTACGGAACTCAGGTGAGAAGGCTTTTTTCATCGCTTCTTGGTTGTCATTACTGTTGTCTTGATCCATGAAACCAATGCTCACGCGGGAAATACTTTCCGCACCAATATTAGTGGTCAGAACCAAAATCACATTACGGAAGTCTGATTTACGACCATTATTATCGGTCAATGAACCATGATCCATAATTTGCAGCAATAGGTTAAATACATCAGGATGCGCTTTTTCAATTTCATCCAACAACAACACACAATGCGGATTTTTATGAATCGCATCGGTGAGTAAGCCACCCTGATCAAAACCGACATAGCCTGGAGGTGCACCAATTAAACGTGAAACGGCATGGCGCTCCATGTACTCAGACATATCAAAGCGAACCAATTCCACACCCAACAGTTTTGCCAACTGCTTGGTAACTTCGGTTTTACCAACGCCTGTCGGGCCAGCAAATACAAAACTACCCACTGGTTTGTCTGGTGTTTTTAAACCAGCACGTGACAGTTTAATTGCTGATGCTAACGCTTCAATAGCTTCATCTTGACCAAAGACCACACGTTTTAAATCACGCTCAAGATGTTCAAGTACAGTCTTGTCATCTTTCGATACGGTTTTAGGTGGAATACGTGCAATTTTAGAGACGATATCTTCAATGTTTTCTACTGTGATTAAAGTATCATCTTGCTCAGCTCTTAAACGGCGCTGCGCACCTGCTTCATCAATCACATCAATGGCTTTGTCTGGCAAGAAACGGTCATTGATAAATTTGGCCGATAACTCTACCGCAGACACCAATGCTTTATCATCATATTTAACATGGTGAAATTCTTCAAATTTCGATTTTAAACCACGTAAAATATCAATCGTTTCTGAAATTGAAGGCTCATTCACATCAATTTTTTGGAAACGGCGTGAAAGTGCATGGTCTTTTTCAAATACCTGACGATATTCTTGGAATGTCGTCGAGCCAATGCAACGCAAAGTACCATTTGCCAACGCAGGTTTAATTAAATTTGATGCATCCATAGTGCTACCCATGCTTGAGCCTGCACCAATAATCATGTGGATTTCGTCAATAAATAAAATGGCATCAGGTTTCTTTTTCAAGGCATTTAACAGTTGTTTTAAACGCTTTTCAAAGTCACCACGGTATTTTGTACCCGCTACCAACGCACCGATATCCAAACTATATACTTCGGCATTTTCGAGTGGTTTTGGCGCTTTACCATTCACAATCAGCCACGCCAGACCTTCGGCAATAGAGGTTTTACCCACGCCTGGATCACCCACCAACAATGGGTTGTTCTTACGACGACGGCATAGAATTTGTGCAGCACGCTCAATTTCTTTTTCACGCCCAATTAACGGATCGGTTTTACCCTTTTGCGCTTCAGTATTCAAATTTAGCGTGTAAAGCTCTAACGGGCCAGCATTGGCAGAGCTTGAACTTTCGCTATCTAATTCTTCAACCTCTTCTTCCGCTTGCGTTTCGTCTTTACGTGTACCGTGCGATAAGTATTGCGTTAAGGTCAAACGGTTAATTTGATGACGCTTGAGTAGATACACGGCAAATGAATCACGTTCAGAGTACATTGCCACTAAAATATCTGCGCCTTCAACCGTACGGTCACCACCGCTAGATTGCACATGGAAAATACCACGCTGCAAAATGCGGTCAAAACTTTCGGTCGGGTGCGGCGCCTGATCGTTATTTTCAGCAAGTTTAGGGGTATGTTGTTCTACATATTCTTCGAGTTCTTTACGCAGCACAATAACATCTGCACCACACGCCTTGAGTGCATTGACTGCCGAATCATTGTCTAATAAAGCCAATAATAAATGTTCAACCGTTAGAAACTCGTGTCTCTTTTGACGAGCCATGCTAACAGCCAAACGTAGTGATACTTCTAATTGACGACTGAGCATGTAACCCCCTTAATCTTTAGGCTCAATCTGACAAAGTAATGGATGACCTTGTGATCGAGCGTAATTATTGACTTGGTTCGCTTTCGTTTCCGCAATATCCCGCGGATAGACCCCTGCGACACCTTTTCCTTCATAGTGTACAGTTAGCATTACTTGAGTCGCTTGGTCAAGATTCATTGCAAAGTATTGTTGTAAAATTTCAATTACAAAGTCCATTGGGGTGTAATCATCGTTCATTAAAACGACAACATATAAAGGTGGGCGTTTTAATTGTGGCGGCGCAGTTTGTACCGCAATATCACCATCATCTTCATGTCCTGCATCATCCACACTTAAACGCGGGGTTAAATGCCAATCGACATAGCCAGATTGATGAAAAGTGGTTTTAATTTCATTTAAACAGATGGATCTTTTTTGGGTTCGCATAAGTTTTACATATCACACATTATTGAGCGCTAGCTTCTGCTTGTGGAATTTCAGAAATAAAGGCAGAATCTGCCTCCACGGCTTTGCCTTTGCTCCAACTGAAGCGTTTAATCACAGGAGTTGCGCCATTTAAACGGACTTCAATAAAGTCTGGATTAAAGCCTTTAGGCATGCTCCAGCGCCCTGTTAAACGCTCATAATTATCAAAATTAAAATTGCTGTCTTCCATCGGAACAACCAGCACTTCTGTGCCTTGAATTAAACGCAGTTCTACCGTACCACTTGCACGTCGCTTGTTTGGACTCACTTGTACCAAATCGACCTGATATTCATAAGCATTGTCTGGTAATGGTTTCACCCCAAGATTTTGCACGGTCAGGCTTAAACCACCACGTTGACGCAAAACTTCACGATAAATCGCACTCATGCCTTCAGTACGTTGCTTATCTTCAGTTGCTTGAGTGAAAGCTTGATACAAATCATTGGAGTTACTGACCGCAACATCGCGTTCTTGAACCGCAGCATTTAAGCTCTTATTCAGACTTTCCAAACGCGTTTTTTGTTCTTGCACCACTTCAACCAGTTGTTCTGCATCGGCATCGTAACCAACCACAGTTAAGCCCTGACGATGCCCGACTGAATAGCCCAAAAAGCCACTACCTAAAATTAAAATGGCAGCACCAATTGCCAAAGGCGCATTGCTTTCAAGAAATGGCTTTTTTTCTGGCGGTGTAGATGAGGGTGTCATGCTTGAATTCGACTGTGACGTGGTTTCTGTATCGGTGTTATGCATCGTCATCTCTTGTTTTGATTCATTCAAAGCACACATTTAAATCGAAATCTAAATGTGTGTGAAGTTGAAAAACGTGTTCTTATGGTAATAAACCAATCACCTCAAGTCCTGCATGTTCTGCAAAACCAAACATGAGGTTCATATTTTGTACTGCTTGCCCTGCTGCACCTTTCACCAAGTTATCTTGTGCCACCAAAAGTACTAATTTTTTCGGTTGTGGCTTATACAATGCGATACGCAACTGGTTAGCGCCACGTACTGAGCGTGTTTCTGGTGAACTGTTGGCTGGCATGACATCTACAAACTGTTCATTGGCATAAAACTGCTCATACAGGCTTTGTAAATCTGCTTCATCACCTGCATCAGTTAAATCTACATAAATGGTGCTGAGCATACCGCGAATCATAGGTACTAAATGCGGTACAAACACAATGTGATTAAACACATCTTTTTGACCCGAAATATTTTCCAATGCTTCTACAATTTCTGGATGATGACGATGCCCCGCAACGCCATAAGCCTTAAAGTTGTCTGCATTTTCAGAATAAATCATGCCCAAACTGGCTTTACGGCCTGCACCAGACACACCTGATTTTGCGTCAATAATAATGCTTTCAGGTTTCACTAAAGCTTCAGCTTGTTTAAATAATGGTGCTAAACCAAGTTGCACTGTGGTTGGATAACAACCTGGGTTACCAATCACCTGTGCGTGTTTAATTTGCTCACGGTTGAGTTCAGACAAGCCATAAACTGAATCTTTTAAAATGTCTGGGCAAGCATGTTGCATGCCATACCATTTTTCAAACTGTGCTAAATCTTGCAAACGGAAGTCTGCTGCTAAATCGACCACTTTGGTGTTGGCTGCAACAAGCTCCGCAGCATGTTGCATTGCAACGCCGTGCGGTGTAGCAAAGAACACCACATCACACTGTTTTAATTCTTCGATGTTTAAATCGGAGTAGCACAGGTCTGTGTGTCCACGCAGGCTTGGGAACATATCATCTACACGGCGACCCGCTTCTGTACGTGAAGTCAGTACATTTACTTTCACATTTGGGTGTCGTAGCAAAAGACGCAATAATTCAACGCCTGTATAACCTGTACCACCGACAATACCAACTGAAATCACGTGCATTACCTCAATTCAAAAGCATGTTTAAGCTAACGCTATAGTATGACAGGAAGTTTTGGTTTTCTGAACTGTTTTACTAGGGTTTTGGGGCTTTTCTTTATTCTGTTGATTTTATAAAAGATGATTTGGATTGTAGTCAATACGTGCAACACCTTTGCATTGTAGTCTTATCATGTGGGTGTTGGCTTTTTTATTGATACCACCACCAAGGCAAAGACGTTGTTTTTAACTGCTTGCGATGCTGCAAATAGTGCGCATCATGCCGTTGTACTTCAACCCAAAATGCAGGACTATGATCAAAATGTCGTGTATGCGCCAACTCATGCACAGCAACATATCGCACAATTTGTTCAGGAAACAACACCAAGGCGCTATTGAGCATAATATGCTGTTGCGTACTGCAACTGCCCCAACGGGTTTTCGGTTGACGAATTGCGCACTGTTTAAATGGCAAAGCAATTTCATGACTGACTGTTTGCAAATATATCGGCAATATTTGTTTGGCATAAGCAATAACAAAGGCTTTTAAATATGCCGCAGGTTGGCGGTCACTAACCCATAGGCAATGCTGTTTTAAATCTAAAATAAAACTGTGTTTTTGTGTTTGATAATGAATATTTAAAGGCTTAGCCAAATTAAAAAGTGATAACTGATTTGGCAATTCACGCCGAACAAGTCCTTGCTGCGCCTGCTGTTTATGCCAAGTTTCAATCATCCACTGTTCAGATTGCTGCAAAAAATCCTGAATTTGTCGCTGAGTACAATATTTCGGTACAGTTAAGCGAATTTGATGCGGCTCGACACGCAAACGTAAACGTGTTGCTTTTGCATGTGGTGTGATTTGAATTTCAGGTAAGTCGGATAATGTCATTGTTGTTCTTTTATTAAATCCTCCCCGACCCCTCCTTTAATAAAGGAGGAAGAAAAGCCCCCCATTAAAAACAAGGGACTTGGGAGACGAATTAAACCGCAGTACGTTCTTCAATGCCGTTATTGGTCGCTACAATTGCAATATCTGCTTTATTGATGGCAAAAATACCATTGGTCACAACACCCGGAATATCATTCAAGGTTTTTTCTAATTCCAACGCATTTAAAATATTTAAATTATAAATATCTAAAATCACGTTACCGTTATCAGTTACCACACCTTCACGGTAAGCAGGATCGCCACCTAAAGCCACAATTTTACGTGCTACCGCAGAACGAGCCATTGGAATCACCTCAATTGGCAATGGAAACTCACGTCCTAATTGCTCTACCCATTTTGAATCATCGACAATACAGATAAACTTACGTGCAATAGAAGCCACAATTTTTTCACGGGTCAACGCTGCGCCGCCGCCTTTAATCATGTGCATGTGACGGTCAATTTCATCTGCACCATCAACATAAGCATCTAAACTGCCCACAGAGTTCATATCGACCACTTCAATACCAAGTTTCTTTAAGCGCTCCGCAGTCGCTTCAGAACTTGCCACAGCTGCTTCTAATTGTAATTCAGGCAATAAATCAATCAGGAAATTCACTGTACTGCCTGTACCTACCCCCAAAATCCCGCCTTTAGGCAAATGTTTTAATGCTGCTTTGGCAGCCGCTTGCTTCTTTTCATCTTGGGTAGCATACAGACTCATGACTTCACTCAACTATTTTTGACATTTGTTGCCGATTTTACAGCGCAAATGTGCAGGGGTTTGTTACAATAACCCCCTATTTTAAACTGTTAGATGGAAGATTAACATGCTGTCTCGTTTGGTTCGACAAATTTTACAAGCAACGGTCTACGATGTTGCAATCGAAACCCCACTCGACGCAGCGCCACGAATTAGTGAAAAACTGAACAATAACATTCGCTTTAAACGTGAAGACTTACAACCTGTATTCTCTTTTAAATTGCGTGGTGCGTATAACCGTATTAGCCAATTACCCAAAGACCAACTTGAACGTGGTGTAATTACTGCCTCTGCAGGCAACCATGCGCAAGGTGTAGCATTGTCTGGGCAAAAACTGGGCATTCGCGCCATTATCGTTATGCCTAAAACCACGCCAGATATTAAAGTACAAGCGGTAAAACGCTTGGGTGGCGAAGTGGTATTACATGGTGACTCATTTGATGTTGCCAACAAATATGCAATTCAGCGTGCCAAAGACGAAGGCATGACTTTTATTCCACCGTATGACGATGAATTGGTCATGGCAGGTCAAGGCACCATTGCCAATGAAATTTTACGTCAATGGCGTGATGTAGAATATGTTTTCGTTGCTGTTGGTGGTGGTGGTTTAATTGCAGGTGTTGCAGCCTACTTGGGTGATGTCGCACCGCATGTCAAAGTCATACCTGTAGAATATGATGAATCTGCTTGTTTAAAAGCCGCATTTGAAGCCAATGAACGTGTGATTTTACCGCAAGTGGGTTTATTTGCCGATGGTACTGCCGTCGCACAAATTGGTGAAAAACCGTTTGAAGTGCTGCAACTGCAAAAATCAGATCAATCCGGGCCAATTGTTGAGCGCGATGTAGTTTTAGTAAATACCGATGAAATCTGTGCCGCAATTAAAGATACCTTTGATGAAAACCGCAGTATTGTTGAACCTTCAGGTGCAATGGCATTGGCAGGTATTAAAAAATACGTCGAGCAGCATCAACTGCAAAACAAAAATATTGTGTCCATTGTATGTGGCGCCAATATGAACTTTGACCGCTTGCGCTACATTGCGGAACGTACTGAACTCGGTGAACATAAAGAAGCAATTTTTGCCGTGACCATTCCAGAAGAAAAAGGTGCGTTCCTTAACTTCTGCCGTGCGCTGCAAGGTCGTAATATCACCGAGTTTAACTACCGCGCCAGCGATGCTACTGCTGCACAAGTCTTTGTCGGCATCAGCTTAAAATCTGGTGAAAAAGAACGCCACGACATTTATGAGTTACTCAAAACCCAGTACGATGTTGATGATTTGTCGGATGATGAAGTAGCAAAACTACACATTCGTTATTTGGTCGGTGGTCATGCCGATATTGAAAATGAACGTCTATTCCGTGTGGAATTTCCAGAGCGTCCGGGTGCATTACTGACTTTCTTGGAGCGCTTAGGCCCAACACACAACATTACCTTGTTCCACTATCGTAACCACGGTGCAGCAGAAGGTCGTGTATTGGTTGGTTTAGAAGCATCGGATGCCAAACAGAACCCAGATGGTTTAATTGAAACGTTGGAAAATATCACTTATCCATACCAAGAGATTACCAATAACTTAGGCTATCAACGCTTCTTAAAATAATCTGCTGATTTGTTCTCATATACTAAAAAACCGCTGACTAAGGCGGTTTTTTAGTCATAATGCTACAGTGTAACACAAGGAATTATTTTAAAATATTCATCTCTGTTGAGCGTATTTAAAATACGCAGCTTCAGGCAAAATAAATCACAGCTCACGTACAATAAAACACTTTTTCAGGATAATGCTATGGCGCAATTTGCAGTCATTGGTTTAGGCAGCTTTGGTGCAACGGTTGCTACGCAACTGGTCAAGTTAAACCACGATGTTATTGGCATAGACAGCAATAAAAAATTTGTAGAAAATATTGCCGATCAAATTACCCATGCCGTCATTGCTGATGCTACCGATGAGCACGTTTTGGAAGAACTAAACATTCAAAATTGTGATGCTGTAGTTGTCGCAATTGGCGAAGATATTGAAGCCAGTATTTTATGTGTTCTCAATTTAAAGAATATGGGCATCACTAAAATATACGTGAAAGCCAAAAGTAAAGCGCACACCATGATTTTGACCCATTTGGGCGTAAGTAAAATTATTCACCCTGAAGAAGATATGGGCGTTCGCATCGCGCAATCGCTGAGTTATCCGATGGTGAGTCGTTATATGAGCCTAAACGACAACCACTATATTGTAAAAGTAAAAATTAAAGACAACTTGCATGGCACGCGCATTCATAGTCTGATGTCACATGCACCCGAAGTTAAACTTTTACTGTTTAAACGTGCCGAAACGATTTTCTATACGCTTGAATCCAATTTAATGCTACAAACAGATGATATTTTGGTGGTTGAAGGACAACTTGAACCATTAAAACGCTTATCTAAACAATTTAAGTCAGAATGAAAAAAACAGCGAAACAACCAATCAAAACTGTCAATTTAAGCCCACCCAGTCTTTTGGCACTGGGCTTTTTAAGCTTTATTAGCATTGGCACAATCTTGCTGAAACTGCCCATTTCCCATCATGGCGAGATGAGTTGGATTAATGCCTTATTTACTGCTACATCTGCAGTGACGATCACTGGATTGTCTGTAGTGAATATTGGCGATGCTTATACCGTATTTGGGCAAATGGTCATTATGTTGTTGTTACAATGTGGTGGCTTAGGTTTTATGACTTTTGCGATTTTAGCGGTTTTAAGTTTGTCATCCAAAATTGGTTTAAAACAACAAATCATGGCGCAAGACACCATTGGGCAAACCAACCTGTCTAAAGTGTCGATGACCATTAAAAGCGTGTTGCTCTACTCATTGTTTTTTGAAGGGATTGGCACGGTTATTTTAACCTTGGCATGGATGCAGGATTATCCATTTAGCGATGCATTTTTCTATGCGGCTTTCTATAGTGTTTCAGCCTTTAACAATGGTGGATTTTCATTATTTCCCAATAGCTTAATGAGTTTTGCAGATCAATACCTGATTACCTTAACTATTAGTATGCTGTATATCATTGGCGGTATTGGTTTTGTGGTACTCATGGATATTAAACGTGCCAAACGCTGGAAAAAACTCTCACCCAATAGCAAGCTGATTTTATCGACCATTGCTGGTTTAAACTTTGTGGCCTTTCTGCTGATTTGGGCGATTGAAGCCAATAATCCACATACCCTTGCAGCCATGAGTATTGGCGATCAAGCCCTCAATGCATGGTTTCACGCTACCGTTCCTCGCTCATCAGGCTTTAATAGTCTAGATGTCGCAAGTATGCAAAATAGCTCGACCTTGCTCACCATGCTTCTGATGTTTATTGGTGGTGGTTCGCTCAGTACCGCAGGCGGTATTAAAGTTGGCACATTTATTATTGTCATTTTAAGTGTGATCAGTTTTTTAAGACGTTCAGATGAGGTGCGTGTGTTTAATCATGCTGTACCTGAACGTACCACCTTTAAAGCTTTGGCGGTGATCAGCATCACAGGTATGTTAATTTGCCTCGGTTTGTTTAGCTTACTTGCCCTTGAACCGAAACTGAATTTTTTAGACCTGTTGTTTGAGGCTGTATCTGCAGCGTGCACGGTGGGTTTATCCCGTGGTGTTACAGGTGAATTACAACCTGCCAGCTTAATTATTTTAATGTTGTTGATGTTTGCAGGTCGTTTAGGGCCGCTGACTTTGGCTTATTTAATCGCCACACCACAAAAAAGCCGACTTAAACATCCAACCGCAGATATTCAAGTTGGATAAAAGCTGGATACGATCCGACTTCAAAAACAAACGCCAATCTTCAAAATTGGCGTTTTATATTCAGCGAGCAATAATGAGAAATCAATCTTAATCTACTTAAAACCAATTCATTAAAGACACACCCAAACCAACATAGGTGGCGCGGTGGTTATAATCAATCAGGCTTTCACCATAACCATCAAACAATTGGAAATGACCGCGTAATTTTCCACTGATTGGGAAAACCCAGTCAAACTGTGCTGCACCGTGCGCGTCATCACCGCCTTTTAAGCTATGACGAAGCATCAAAGAAAAGTCATGCTCTTTCCAGCGATAAAATGCCAACATATCGCCACGCCCGATATAATTTTTAATTTCAGGGTTATTGTCATCGCTGCGGTCTTCTTCAATGCGATACCACGGACGTAACATCAAGGCAAAATTGTCTTTTTCAAAACCTAAATTAAAAATCACCCGATTCCAACTGCGTGATAATGGATCAGAACGACCATTGGATTGATGGTTCAACGTCACACCCAATAAACGACCATGCAGCCCCATAAGTGTATAGTTGGTGCGGAACATCAAACTGGCTTCAGGCTCATAATTGGTTTCACGAAATGGACGTGACTCATCACCATTATAAACCTGCCAACGTGATGACTGGGTATAACCTAGCCACACATCACCGTTATCACCCAACAGATTTTCTACCGCTTTGGTTTTTAAAGACAGCTGAAATTTGGTTTCCATTGAGGTCAGGTTTTGCTCCTTACCCACGGGAACGGTATTTTGCTCATTCAAGCTTTGTGGACGTTCATTTTTATTGGACGTCCAAAAAGTAGGCATCAAATACACAGGTTGATAAGCACGTAAATTCCATGTGCCTAATTTGCTATCGGGTGAAAGCTCCCAGCGCTTATCCAGTAAAGATACATTCGGATCAAGCTTTGGTACATCAAATGAAAATAAATTACTCACACCCACTGCAATTTTTTCTTTCACAGTTTCAGGTGCAAGTGCCTGAGCGGCTTGACGTTCGCTAATCAGCGCTGTTTTTTCTGCTTCAGGAATTTTAAACAGAGCATCGTAACACACCAAACGATCAACATTTGACTCTAAAGCCACACAGGCTTCAGGTGTTGCAGGTGCAACTAAGCTAGCTGGGTCTTGTGCATAGGTTTTCGCCACAAACACAGTGCTGAGTGCGGCAACACTCAGCGACAGTCCTGTGCGTTCAAACAGTTTGAACGCGCTCATAAATCCCCCTAAGTTTTCGTTGTTATTTCACGTATCAGTTCACTTGTTTAATTTCAAAACCAAGTTCGAGCAATGCTTCACGTTTTGACACAGGTGCGACTACGGCTTTAGATGCTTGCTGCTGACGCAAATATTGCTCCGCAACACGTTTTAAATCGTCTAAAGTCACCGCCAATAAACGCTCACGTAATACTGTGCGGAATGAGGGTGTACGCGCGTGCAATAATGCATAACATGCAGTAATCGCTTCACCTGCAGGCGAACCTGGTTTATCCATACTAGCAATTAAACCTAAAATCGCTTCTTCTAGTTGATGCGGCAATTGCTCTGCATTAAATAACCAATCAATACTCGCTTCAAAGTCTGCGAAAGTTTCTGCCAAGCGTGGATCACGATAACTGTAAAAACGGAATGAACATGCATTGCCATCGTAGCTTGCACCGCCACCGTAAGCACCGCCTTTTTCACGGATTGCGCTGTGTAAGAAACCATTGCGCAAATATGCAGCCAATACCATCAAAGGTGCAGCATCAGGATGCGACACTTCCACCGCAGGATACGCAGCCGCACAGAATTGCACATTGGCTTGAATCAACCATGCCTGATCTTGCGTTGAATGATCTACAGGAACTTGAGTTAAAGCAGCAGGATTTTCTGCAACAATAAGTTTATCCCAAACTTCTTGAACTTCTTCGACCAAACGATCGGATTGATGTTCTTCACATACTAACAAAAATTGCTTAGGTGCTTGCAGTAATTTATGGTGAATCAATTGCAATTCAGCAATCAATTTCTCGTATTCCGCTGCATCTTTTTCAATTTTAGCAACCAAGTCTGCCAACCAATTTAATGCGCCCAAACCTGTGTTGTTGTAATCGCGCTGTGCCAAAGCACTGTGATGACGTCCTGCAATTTGCATGGCATAACTATGCCCCGAACCCGACAAACGCGACTGCCAACGGGTTTTACGTTGTTGTAATAGCTCGATAATACGGTCTTTTTCATCAAAACGTAATTGCTCAAATGCCAGTTTCAGCAAGCGGATGGCTTCAAGATTATTCACCAAAGACTTAGTGGTTAAAGTGAGCCATGCACTGATCTGATTTTTGTCATCGACTTTAGAGCGTAAAGATGCGCCCATGCCCAAACCACCGCTGACTGCGGTTTGTAGCTGTTGTAATTCTAAATAGTCGTATTCACCTGCACCCACTTCGCCCATCAAAATAGACAGCAAATTAAAATATGGCGATTGAACAATTTCATCAGGAATTTGAATCAATACTTGCTGATAGTAAATTCCATTGGTTCCTGCATGATATAAATTTAAAGGATAATCAATGCGGTTACTGATAATTTCACGCAACTCACCCTGCACAATATGCAAAGCTGCAGGCACATCTTCCAAACCAACTTTTGGCAATAAATTCAAATCATCTGGCGTATCTTGACGGACTTTTAAAGCTTCCGTTTGCGCGACGATTTCTGCTTTTTGCTCATCTGTGAGTTGTGCGCCTATCTCAGCCAGACGTGCTTTTTCAAGTGCAGCATCTTTGGCCGATTTTTCTGCATCTGGAACCAAAGTCATTTGAACACGGTGCGGGTTATCAATTAAATGCGTCTGAATTAGCCGTGATAACCACATTGGATCTTTAAGTTCTTCTTTGACTTGCTCAATCGCAGTATCTACATCCCACACCTGAATTGGGTCATTGTGGTGAATTGCACTGCTTAAACCATTTAAAATCAAGCTCAACCCGTATGGCATACCATCGCCATTAATTTCACGCTGATGCAATTCAATTTGATGCAAAATTGCATCGACCAATGCCGTATCCACAGGCTGTGCAGCCACGTCTTGTAAAACTTTTAAAACGCCCGCCTGAAATTCTGCTGCATGTTCAGGGTTAGAACCTTGCACACCACAGAAGAAGGTCATTTCAAAGTTGGAATCATCCACGCCCGTCAATGGCCCTGTAGATTGTGCATGCGCCCAAGTTTCCAAATAATGACGCAGTGGTGATGCAGAATTTTCAAGTAAAACACCTTCAACCAAACGCATACCTAAGCGTAATTTAATATCGCTTGCTTCAGGCAATAACCACGCCAAAACATGATAAGTTTTATCTTTCAGTTCTTCTGCATCGACTGCATAACTTTCAGTCACTGCCACTGGCGCAGCTAAACGACGCTCAGGCTTCGAATACAACGTTTCGCCCTGTTCAAATTTCGCCAAAGCCAACTGTTCAAACTGTTCTTGTAAATCGTATGCAGGCGTATTGCCAAAAGTCATAAATACCGCATTACTTGGGTGATAATGTGACTTATAAAAATCTACCAATTCTTGATAGGTTAAATCTGGAATATCTTTCGGGTCGCCACCTGAATTGTAGTGGTAAGTTGTTTCAGGGAATAAATGATAAGCCAATTGGTGATAAAGCTGATCGGATGGCGAACTCATCGCACCTTTCATTTCATTAAATACCACGCCTTTATAAACAGGCTCGCCATTTTCCAGCTCAATACGAATACCTTCCTGAGCAAAATCGAGAGGATTTAAATTGGCTGCAAAAGCCGCATCCATATACACCGCAAGCAGGTTTTGGAAATCTTTTTTGTTTTGTGTTGCAAATGGATAAGCTGTCCAATCTGCCGCGGTAAATGCGTTCATAAAAGTATTCAATGAACGACGAATCATTAAAAAGAACGGGTCACGGACAGGGAATTTTTCAGAACCACACAACGCAGTATGTTCTAAAATATGTGCCTCACCTTTGGAGTCCATCGGCTGAGTGCGAAATGCGACTAAAAATACATTTTCATCATGTTCTGTCGCTAAGTGATAATGCACCGCACCTGTAACTTTATGTTTATATTCAGACACTAAAATGTCTAAGGCTTCAACATGGTGTTGACGTACCAACTGAAACGCAGGATGTACAGTCTGGGAAATGGTTTCAGTGACATCTACAGTCATGTGATCTCCTAAAAATAAGCAAATAAAAAACTAAAGCCATTATAGCTTTAGTTCTTTAGATAATTCACGTTGAAAACCCGACTAAATTGATTGAAATTTGCAAAGTATCAACAAAATGCTGCGCTGCACTGGCTGTAGCATGAGCAAAACTAGATCAGGTATTTAAAATAACTATAGTTTGGATGATTTTCGACATACACATAATTCTGTTTTTGATAAAAATGCGCTGCCGATTTGGTATCAGTGTTTAAACACAACGCCGAAAAATTAGCACGTGCTTTTTTCTCTAAATGTTGCAAGAGCTGTTTACCTACGCCATGTTTACGATAATTTGGCAAAACATAAAAACGACGTACACGTCCAATACGACTTTCAATATCTTGCTCATTCCATTGCTGGTTTAAGCCACCACATGCAACCAATTGATCACCATCGTAAACAAACAATAAAAACTCACCAGGCTGATTAAAGCGGTTTTTACCACTTTCCCATTCTTCAATTAAACGATGGACAAAATCAAAGCCTTCTTGAGCAGCATGTTTGGCCAAAGTCTGAATTTGCGTTGGTAACTCTTGTGCTTCTTTAATTTCGATGTTCATCTAACCTTCCTGATAACTCTGCTAAACCCCTATTTTTCATCAATAACATTCATTCAGCTGAATTTTATTCATGAAACTACAGCAATCCTGAGCATTGGTGTAAACTTAGCGTTTTTAATTTTGACTGTGATTTAAAGACATGGCAACTGTTGACCTTTTTGCAATTGGTAATGCATTAATTGACCAAGAATTTCAAGTCTCGGATGACTTTCTCATTCAACATAGCTTGCAAAAAGGTACTATGCAATTAACCGATGGTGAAACACAAGCAAATTTATACAACAACTTAATTAAAACACAAAGACATAAAGGCCAAGCTTCGGGTGGTTCTGCCGCAAATACCACCGTTGCATTTAGTGCTTTAGGTGGTCAAGCCTTCTATGCCTGCCGTGTTGGTAACGATGAATTGGGTGATATTTACCTCAAAGGCTTAAATGAAGCAGGTATTCACACCACAACCAAATCGGTCAGTGAAGGCGTTACAGGGACTTGTATGGTACTTGTGAGTGATGACTCTGAACGTACCATGCACACTTACTTGGGCATTACCGCAGAACTTTCTGCTACACAAATTGATTTTGAGCCACTTAAAACAGCAAAATGGCTTTATATCGAAGGTTATTTATCTACTAGTGATACTGCACGTGCTGCGGTAAAACAAGCGCGTGAAATTGCCAAAGCCAATCAGGTTAAAATTGCACTGACTTTATCTGATCCTGCCATGGTGCAATATGCGCGTGAAGGTTTGGATGAGTTACTAGATGATGGTGTGGATTTGATCTTCTGTAACCAGCAAGAAGCCATGATGTACACAGGAACGGAAACGGCTGAAGCGGCATTAGAACAACTAAAACAAAAAAGCAAATACATTGTCATTACATTGAGCGCACAAGGTGCCCTAATTTATGATGGCAACAACGCTTTTTCTGTACCAGGTCGTCAAGTCACTGCTGTTGATGCCAACGGTGCGGGTGATGCCTTTGCAGGTTCATTCCTGTATGCACTCAATGCAGGCTTAGGTTTCCAAACTGCAGCTCAACTTGCCATTCTGATTTCAAGTGAAGTGGTTTCTCAATTCGGCCCTCGTCTTGCGGTAGAAGATTACGCTAAACTTTTGCATAGCATTCAAAAGGAATCTGCATAATGAATAAAATTTGTATGATGGAAGACATTCCTGAGCGTGAAGCACGTGCCTACGAAACGCCAAATGGTGACACAATTTTTATCACCCAACGTGATGGCATGTATTACGCTTACCAAAACGTCTGCCCACACCTACAAGTGGAATTAGAATTTTTAGAAAACCAGTTCTTAGACCGCGACCAAGAATATATCGAATGCTCAACGCATGGTGCATTGTTTATGGTTGAAACAGGTGAATGTATTTCTGGCCCTTGTTTAGGTCAATCACTTGAAAAAGTCGAGATCAGCGTTCATTCAGATGGTGGGATTTACTTGATCAACGACTAACTTTTTTGCAACTTTCAGAAAGAAGCGAAAAGTTCCAAATCTTAGCTCTATACAAAACTAGATCATTTATCTATGCTCTCTAAGCAGAGCTAGATCAATGATCTGTGTCTAAATAGCATCACCTATAAATATTTCAACACGTGAGTTTAGCGCATGCATGAGTTTTTATCTGATTTGAACTTAATGCCCTTTCACCTCAGCCTAGTTGTTTTATTGCTACTCAGCACTGTCGAAACGATTGGTTATTACTTTAATTTTCGTCCAAGTCAGTTGCTCAAACGTGCATTTTCACAACGAATTACAGAATCGCCACTTTTAGATGTTAAATTTTCTAAAGTACTGATTTTTGTTTTTTTACTGATGAATTTCAGTGTTGCAGGATATTTTTTACAGTTTTTGATTTACTCACAACAACAACATTTCGTTCCTGCTTATTACATTATTATTCCAGCGTTTATTATTGCCATCTTTTTTACAGTCTTCATGATTCACTGTTTAGACCAAGTGATTAAGCCCAAATATAGCGTGCGCCAAGTCGATTTACTCGGACGTTTAGCCACAATTTCCAGTGGTAATGCCCGTCCTGGTTTTTCTGCACAAGCACGTGTACGTGATGAGTTTGGGCAACTGCATTATGTGCAGGTTGAACCTGAATTTGGTGAACTTGAATTTCAAGCTCAAATTATTATTGTGCGCAAAAAAAGATCTCACTATCTTGCCAAAAAAATTTCGGCATCAAATAACCTATTTAGCAATCAATAAGTTATTTTTTAAGATTTAAAACCAATCTTGCTGACCTAAGAAAGTTAAAATTTTTCACTCAAACTCAACACAATCTGTTTGTTTATAAACGATACATTTCATGTGATCTGAACAATATTTACACAAAATCATTATGAAAAAATGCTGTTTACCCTAGACTAAGCCAAAGACAAAGCACCACCACATTGTAGGGAAATAAAAAAATATGCGGAATCGTCATTAAACTTTAACAAAAGAATGAGAATAATTATTAGCTGATAATATCTCTAATTTATTGCTATTTTTAGATTGATTTTTATTCATAGCAATTTAGTCAGATTTGCTTTTTTAAAATATAAGTATTTTAGTCAGATTTTGAATTATTAATTACAAGTGTTTCTGTCAAGTTTAAAAAATATTACTTTCCTCCATTTATTCTCTGCAACACCCAAAAACAAACTATTGATTTATAATAAGTTAACAATATATTTTCATTTTAACTGTGCCAGCTATTTTTTTTTGTATGTTTTTGTTTAATAATATAAAACACAGTTTAAAAAATAGGCTTATAAAAGTGAGCTTAGTTCCTAAAGATTTAAATAGAAAAGTAGTTCGTGAACTCACGGTCATTTTAATAATTAAGGTCGTGCTGTTAATGGTCATCAAAAATATTTGGTTTGATGCCCCAACTATTCCTCAAAATTTTGATTCACAAGTTGCTGAGCGTATTGCTGGCAGTCCTTCCTCAATCAAGGAGACACGTTGATGATTTCTGAAAGCGTGGTCGATCTCTCGCGGTTCCAATTCGCAATGACCGCGATGTATCACTTTATTTTTGTTCCACTGACTTTAGGTCTGGCTTTTATTCTTGCCATTATGGAAACCACGTATGTGATTTCTGGTAAAGAAATTTATAAAGACATGACCAAATTCTGGGGAAAACTCTTCGGTATTAACTTTGCCTTAGGGGTAACCACTGGTTTAACCATGGAGTTCCAGTTTGGTACAAACTGGGCGTATTACTCACACTACGTGGGTGATATCTTTGGTGCACCACTCGCAATTGAAGGTTTAATGGCCTTCTTCTTAGAATCGACCTTCATTGGTTTATTCTTCTTTGGATGGGATCGCCTCTCCAAAGTGCAGCACTTATGTGTAACGTGGCTGGTTGCGCTTGGTTCTAATATGTCCGCTCTCTGGATTTTAGTTGCCAACGGCTGGATGCAGAACCCAGTGGGTTCTACCTTTAACTACGAAACCATGCGTATGGAATTGGTTGACTTCGGGGCGTTAATTTTTAACCCTGTTGCGCAAGTTAAATTCGTACACACTGTTTCTGCAGGTTATGTAACGGGTGCTATTTTCGTTTTAGCGATTTCAAGTTATTACTTATTGAAAAAGCAAGACTTGCCATTTGCGCGTCGTTCATTCGCTATTGCAGCAATTTTCGGTTTAGCTTC
Organism: Acinetobacter sp. YH12205; assembly: GCF_013418125.1. NCBI lineage: Bacteria > Pseudomonadati > Pseudomonadota > Gammaproteobacteria > Moraxellales > Moraxellaceae > Acinetobacter > Acinetobacter sp. YH12205. Next base: position 169,534 of record NZ_VPCQ01000002.1, read on the forward strand.
TACTTTATCTGTAATTCTACTTGGTGATGAATCAGGTTATGAATTAGGTGATGTTCAAAAAACCAAACTCGCAGCAATTGAAGCAGAATGGGATACTCACCCTGCTCCTGCAGCGTTCACTTTATTTGGTATTCCAAACGAAGAAACGCAAACGACAGATTACGCAGTTAAAATTCCTTATGTCATGGGGATTATTGCAACGCGTTCTATCACCGAAGAAGTGACTGGTATTAAAGACCTGATCGCAAACCACGAAGTTCGTATTCGTAACGGTATGGTTGCTTATCAACAACTTGAGCAATTACGTGCGGGCGACCAATCTCCTGAACTTAAAGCTGCATTTGAGCAAACTCAAACCGATTTGGGTTATGGTTTATTGTTGAAAAAATACACGCCAAACGTAGTAGATGCGACTGACGAACAAATTAAAATGGCTGCTGCGGATACTATTCCACACGTACCAAGTTTGTTCTGGGCATTCCGTGCCATGGTAGCTTCTGGTTTCTTAATGCTGTTGTTATTCGCACTTGCAACTTTTGCAGTGGCTAAACGCAACGCAGAAAGCAAACCTTGGTTATTAAAATTTGCGTTATTCTCATTACCATTACCTTGGATTGCAGCGCAAACAGGTTGGTATGTAGCAGAAGTTGGTCGTCAACCATGGACAATTGGTGAAGTACTTCCAACACACTTGTCTGCATCTTCACTCAGCACTGGCGACGTATGGGGCTCAATCATTGCATTGGCAGCGTTCTATACCGTTTTGCTGATTATTGAAATGTACTTGATGATCAAATTCTCACGTCTAGGCCCAAGCTCGCTTCATACTGGTAAATACCACTTCGAGAAAATTGAAGCTGCGAAAAAAGCCAATGAGGAGGCTTAAGCATGATCGAATATGAATTACTCAAAATCATTTGGTGGGTGTTGGTGGGTGTATTACTCATTGGCTTTGCCCTCACCGATGGCTTCGACATGGGCTCAATGGCGATCATGCCATTTGTAGGTAAAACTGACGAAGAACGTCGTGCTGCGATCAACACGATTGCACCGCACTGGGATGGTAACCAAGTTTGGTTCATTACAGCGGGTGGTGCGTTATTTGCTGCTTGGCCAATGGTATATGCAACAGCATTCTCAGGCATGTATTGGGCACTGCTCTTAGTTCTGTTTGCCCTATTCCTGCGCCCAGTTGGTTTTGACTACCGTTCAAAACTTGAAAACACCAAATGGCGTACATCTTGGGACTGGGGTTTGGCTATAGGTGGTGCAATTCCTGCATTAGTATTCGGTGTTGCGTTTGGTAATATGTTCCTTGGCGTACCATTTACCCTAGACGAAACTGTACGTTCAACATATACAGGCAGCTTCTTTGCATTATTAAACCCATTTGCTTTAGTTTGTGGTTTAGTCAGCTTGTCTATGCTTTGTGCGCATGGTGGTGCATGGTTAATGCTGCGTACCGATGGTGACTTACGTGCACGCTCTGCAAAAGCAACGCAAATCATGGGTATTGTGTTCCTTGTGTGTTTCTTAGGTGCAGGCGCATGGTTATACTTCGGTGGTATCGAAGGTTATACCCTAGTAACTCCATACGACACGAATGGCGTAGCAAACCCATTGGCTAAAGAAGTTTTAACCAATGCAAACCCAGGCTGGATGAATAACTACTCAGCGTACCCTATTACCATGATTGCACCAATTATGGGCATCTTGGGCGGTATTTTGATTATTCTTGCAGCAGGTAAAAACAAAGCTGGTTTAAGTTTCACAGGTTCATCTTTAGCGGTGATCGGTGCGATTTTAACTGCAGGTTTTGCATTGTTCCCATTCTTAATGCCATCAAGCCTCAACCCAGTTGCAAGCTTGACCATGTGGGATGCGGTATCAAGTAAAAACACATTAACTGTAATGACTGTTGCAGCATGTATCTTCGTACCAATTATTTTGCTATACACCACTTGGTGTTACTACAAAATGTGGGGCGTTATCACCAACAAGCACATTAAAGAGAATTCACACAGCCTTTACTAAGGCTGTGTCTAAGGAGAATAAATTATGTGGTACTTTGCATGGATTCTCGGTATTCTGATGGCATGCTTTGCAGGTGTCTTGAGTGCCCTGTATATTGAATCTCATCAAGACCTTGACGAGGAATAATTAGATGACAGACACTGCAGTGAACGCTGAAACAACAGTTCAAAAACCGAACAAGATTGCGATGGTTATTTCATGTTTATTGGCATTCCCACTCGCAGCCGTTCTGCTTCTTCATCCAGCAGCAATGCTGGATGCCAACGGTGAATATAGCCACCGTGCCATGATGTTTATTATGATTGGTATTTCAGGTGGCTTTGTACACGGTGTTGGTTTTATTCCACGCTTCTGGTTTTGGAAATGGTTATTTAGCCCATTTGTGGCTTGGCCATTGATGATTTGGGGTTATTACACTTGGTTCCTTTAATGAAGTGTAAATAAGTTCCTTAAAAAGAGCGCAATATGCGCTCTTTTTTATTGGCCTAATTTTAGGAGCCGCAGATCATTCCTTGCATCTTCATTATAAAAAACAGCGTACAAAATTTTAAAACGCACAATCTAAAAGATGAACTAATCTCAAAATTCAGGTATTAAAAAGCCAAACGCTGTGGTTTGGCTTCTTTCTCAACAATATTTTTATAACTATCGATGACAATACGTCTTGCTTAAAGCATATTGTTATTTTGGCTCAATGGGTGCAAACGGTGCAACCACATCGGCATTTTGCGCACGATGACGCATGAAATGATCCATCAACACAATCGCAAGCATAGCTTCTGCAATTGGCGTTGCACGCACACCTACGCAAGGATCATGGCGTCCTTTGGTCAGTACGTCTGTATCTTCACGGTTTAAATTAATGGTTTTGCCTGGCGTGGTAATACTAGCTGTTGGTTTTAAAGCAATCGCAACACGAATATCTTGACCACTAGAAATACCGCCTAAAATACCGCCTGCATGGTTCGCCAAAAAGCCGTCAGTGGTCAGTTCATCACGGGTTTCATGCCCAAACTGCGCTGCCACTGCAAAACCATCTCCAATTTCAACGCCTTTCACAGCATTGATAGACATCATGGCATGGGCAATATCGGCATCTAAACGATCAAAAACAGGTTCGCCCCAACCCACAGGCACTTTTTCAGCTACAATTTCCAGTTTTGCACCACAGCTTGTACCCTGTTCACGCAATGACGTTACCAATGCTTCAAAACGTGGTACAGCATCGGCATCGCCACAGAAAAATGGATTATTTGGTACTTCGTTCCAATCTAGCTTTTCAGCTTTTTCTGTGCCAATTTGAGTGACGTGACCACGAATCACAATTCCAAATTTTTCGAACAGGTATTTTTTTGCAATTGCACCTGCTGCAACGCGCATTGCTGTTTCACGTGCGCTTGAACGTCCACCACCACGATAATCGCGGAAACCATACTTTTGCGTATAGGTATAGTCTGCATGCCCAGGGCGGAAAGTCTTTGCAATATTGCCGTAGTCTTTCGATTTTTGGTCGGTATTGCGAATCAGTAAACCAATTGAAGTTCCAGTGGTTTTACCTTCAAAAACACCTGAAATAATTTCAACTTCATCGGGTTCTTTGCGCTGTGTCGCGAACTTAGACGTACCCGGTTTACGGCGATCTAAATCTTTTTGTAAATCTTCTGCGGACAGTTCAATCCCCGGTGGCACGCCATCGACAATCGCCATCAGACCTACGCCATGAGATTCACCACAAGTCGTTACACGGAAAAGTTGCCCTATACTATTACCTGCCACGTCCAACGACTCCTTATGCTTGAACAGATTGAATAAATAAATCGCGATATTCACGGCATTGTGCTGCAGTCAATGCAAAAATACCTGAACCACCTTTTTGGAATTTTAACCAGTGCAAATCAACCGTGTTGAAATTCTGTTTCATCGCCCATTCAGAATTACCTACTTCAATCACAATCAGACCATCTTCAGTTAAGTAATCTGCCGCCTGCGCCAACATTTTACGGACTAAATCTAAGCCGTCTTGCCCTGCTGCCAATGCCAATTCTGGCTCATGATGGAATTCTTCAGGTAAATCTGCCATATCTTCCGCATCAACATACGGCGGGTTAGATACGATTAAATCATACTGATTTTCGGCTGGGATTTTGGCGAATAAATCAGACTCAAGCAACGCCACTTGGTATTGTTTGTTGTGATGTTCACAGTTAATTTGTGCGACTTCCAAAGCATCTTTTGAAATGTCAGTTGCATCGACTTCAGCATCTGGAAAAGCATAAGCCAAAGCAATCGCAATACAACCTGAACCCGTGCACATATCCAAAATACGTTGTGGGGTTTTAGGCGCAGCATTGGCTGGTAAATTGTTATCTGCTTCGCGCATTTGACCTTCTTCATCTAGGCAATATGGCGCAAAACGATTTTCAATTAGCTCGGCAATAGGTGAACGTGGAATTAGAACACGCTCATCTACATAAAATGGTTTTCCGAAGAAATACGCCAAGTTTAATAAGTAAGAAGTTGGTACTTTTTCATTGATACGGCGTTCGAGCAAGCTTAAAAATTCAGCTGCTTCGCTCGGCAATAATTTTGCATCTAAAATTTCAGCGTCTGCATTCCAGTCTAAAGACAAAGTTTGTAACACCAATGCAGAACTTTCTGCAAAATAATCTTCTGTACCTTGACCTAAATGTGCATCGTATTGACGTAGTGCTGTAACCCCAAAGCGAATAAAATCACGAATGGTTGATAGGTTTTCAGCAGCTTCCTGCAAATGTTCAGGGCTAATTGTCGGTCGATCCACTTAAGGCGCTCCAAGGTCAAATTTTAAAACGCCTTATGATACCTTGTTTTGCTCGGTTTTATAATGTTTAAGCAGTTTCCAAGTAATTTATTTGCTATGGTTTTACTTATTTGATTCCCACAAACTGCCCTTGATAATAATCTGCACGCTCTACTGTCTGTAGCAAAACACATTGCGCGCGCTGCAATTCCGCAAAATCACTTTGAGTAGATAAATAGCAGCGCTGTTTTACACGGTTTTCCCAAAGTTGATGCTGTTGTTGAATATTATTGGCATTGCCTGCGCTGCGTTTCACATAGGCTTTATAGTGTTTTTTGAGTCGTTTAGTTTGTGCTTTTTGCTCAGTTTTAATACATTTTTGCGATTGAGAAATTTTGCCATAACTATTGTTCATACATTGCGTATAGCCTTGTGAAACGCCATTCGCCCAAACTTGAGCTGTACCCAAAGTCAGCATCCCCAATAGTGTAAATGTCCAAACTTTCATATTTTCCCCTGAGCGTAGTCTGTTTTTAAAGCGCGGTAAATTTTCAATATTTTATAATTTTAAAAAACCCAAATTGCTGTATTGATGCTACAAGATTCAGGTTAAAAAGCATATAGTCAATCTCCTGCTTTTTATAGCTGAGTCGATGATAAATGCACAATAATCATTGAAAAATGTGACAATATCCCAATAATTGAATTACTCATTTTATAGATGAAGCTTTCAGCCTTATGAGCTACAAACACAATAATTTGATGGCCATGCGCCAAAGCTATTGGAACGACAACCACTCTGATGCAGTCTTGATTGAAAAACAATTTTTTCAGCAAATTTTGATTGAAAACGGCATTTTTGAAAATGCGTCATTAGATGATGCCAAATATCTATTTTTTAGTTTGCCCAGCGTGATTATTGTTAAGGGATATGCGCATGGTTTTTTACACGATTCTGTAAAATTGATGATTCTCAAATTTATCCAAGACAACAAAGCGCAATTGATGAAAAAAGCCGAAACCAAAGTGCAATATCGGATGTAAAAGTACTTTTAAGCCGTTTTTCATACTTTTTTCACGAGGAAACTCGTCGTTCAGCAAGTTGAACTTTTTTAATACGTTAAGACGCGCTAATATCCGTTACAATCTAATTTTCCTGCGTATTGCTGATTTAAGGATTGATTTTAATGTCAGATCAGAACGATAAGCTTAAACAACTCAAGACTTCCTCTATGGATCGACGCTTATCCATCGCAAAGGCATCTTTACTTGCAGGAACACGATGGGCAGCCTCGAATGCCACCTCTATGTTTTCAAGCGAAGAAGAAAAAGAACGTAAACGAAAAAAAGCCATGAAAGAACAAGCCGATTACTTGGTGGCTGAAATTGGCAAACTCAAAGGCTCTATCGTGAAGATTGGGCAAATGATGGCGCTGTACGGCGAACATTTTTTACCTGAAGAAATTACGCAAGCACTCAACACGCTGAATAACCAGACTGTCGCATTGGCATGGCCTGCAATTAAACAGCAATTACAGGCACAGTTAGGTGCCAAACTTGATGATCTCACCATTGATCATGAGCCATTAGGTACAGCCTCTTTGGCTCAAGTTCACCGCGCGACCCGCAAGTCGGATGGTTTGGAGTTGGTATTAAAAATCCAATATCCAGGCGTAGCAGATGCGATTGACTCAGACATGAGCCTATTTAGAAATATGCTCAAATTGACACGCATGGTGCCGCAAACCCGTGAATTTGATCAGTGGTTTGATGAAGTGCGTGAAATGATGCATCGTGAAGTCAACTATCAAATTGAAGCGGAAACGACACGTCGTTTTGCTGCCCGTTTAAAAGATGATCCGCGCTACATTGTGCCGCAAATTGTGGATGAATACTGTAGCGACCAAGTGCTGTGTATGACCTTTGAACGTGGCGTACCGATTAACAGCCCTGTCATGCTTTCATTACCTCAAGAACGCCGTAACCAATTAGGCGAAGCCTCTTTAGAAATTGCTGTGCGTGAAGTATTTGAATGGGGCGAAATGCAGACTGACCCGAACTTTGGCAACTACTTAGTTCGCTTAGGTAATGGTGAAGATATTCACGATAAAATTGTACTGCTCGACTTTGGTGCTATTCGTCAATTTGATCAACACTTGCTGACTGTGGCGCGTAATTTGATCAAGGCGGGTTATTACCACGACCCACAAATGATGGTGAATGCCATGACGGGTTATGAGTTTTTTGACATCATCCCTGAAAGCATTAAACCTGACATGGCAAAAGTGTTTCTATTGGCAACCGAAGCCTTTAGTCACTTAGACAATAACCGCGATTTACCTGCAGGCGTGATGGATGAACAATCGCGCTATGACTGGAAAAAAAGTCAGCTGCATAGCCGTGTCATGCAACAAGCATCTAAATCGATGGCTTCGCGTTACTTTAGTGTGCCGCCTAAAGAATTTATGTTTATTAGCCGTAAATTTATTGGTGCCTACACCTTTATGACCGTGATTGATGCGAAAACCAATGTCCGCAAAATGATTCAAAAGTTTATTTAAGTCCCAACTTTTATTTCTTTGATCAAAGCTGTTATATAGACCTAAATGATTGTTGCCCACTCGATGCAATTGTCATTTAGGTCAATTTATTTTAAAAGCGTAGATTTCTATAAAATTAATAATCTATAAAAATCCACATATTAGTCCAGTTATAAGAAAATTTTTACCGTTTATCTTTGACAATTCTGCATGTCAGCAATGACATAGTTTTTTTATAGTCTGCATGTCAGCATAAAAAACAAGCATTCTCTGTGTAGGACAACACAATCATGAGTCAAATGATAAACAAAGCCCAAGGATTCGGCTTAGCGCTACTCACTAAAATGGCATCGAGTGATCTGCTCGATCAATTCAAATTACGCAAATGGGTTGAACAATCTCTATATCACTCAGCCAAAGCAGGTTTTAAAACCTTTGAAACCACTCAAAAAAATTTTAAAAGCACACAAAAATTACCGCAACAACGACTGACACGTCAATCCAAAGATTTATTTGATTTGTCATTGAGTGAAGAACAGCAAATGCTGGTCGATGCCATGCAGCAATTTGCTACAGAAGTGATCTATCCATTGGCACATCAGGCAGATCATGATGCGAAATTCCCACAAGTATTATGGCAATACAGCACAGATTTAGGTTTGAACACCTATGCTCTGCCCGAAGCTTTAGGCGGTGTTGCCACTGAACAAAATATTGTCAGCCATATTTTAATTGCCGAACAATTGGCACGTGGCGACTTTGGCTTAACCGCAGGATTACTTTCCACATTTGGCGTAATGAATGCCATAACTCGCTGGGGTTCAGAACAGGTTCAAAATCAGTATTTATCTGCGTTTTCCGAAACAGACGCGAACCATCCAACGCCACTTCAAGCCACTTTTGCGATTCAGGAAAATACTGCTGCGTTTAATCCGTATCAGCTAAAAACCAAAGCGACTTTGCAAAATGGACAGTACCTAATTACAGGTGAAAAAACGCTGGTGATTTTGGCCGAAACAGCAGATTTATTTTTGGTTAGTGCAGAGCTAAATGGTCAAGCCGATGTGTTCATTGTGCAACGTGATGCTTCTATTCAATTTAAAGCAGCGCCTGCAATGGGCTTAAAAGCCTGCGAAACGGCGACTTTAAAGTTTAATCAAACCCCTGCGGAGCGTTTAGGCACAGATGATTTCGATTACAGCGCATTTTTAGATTTAGGCAATCTCATGTGGTGCGCCATGGCAGTTGGTTGCTGTGAAGCAGTGAAAAGTTATTGTATTCGCTATGCCAATGAGCGCACTGCATTTGGCGAACCAATTTCACATCGTCAAAGTGTGGCTTTTATGATTGCAGATATGGCCATTGAAATTGAAGCCATGCGCATGCTGTTGCTGAATGCAGCGAGTCTTGCCGAATCGGGTAAAAACTTTCATCGAGAAGCATATTTAGCACGTCTGCTCTGTGCAGAAAAATCTATGCAAATTGCCACCAATGGCGTGCAAATTTTAGGTGGTCATGGCTTTACCAAAGAACATCCTGTAGAGCGTTGGTATCGTGATTTACGTGCGACTGCAATTATGCATTCAGGCTTGCATGCTTAATCTCACACCATCAATAAACGATAGCCAGCTAGAAAAATAAGGAATACATCCATGAATTTACAAAATCCAAAAAAATTCAAAATGTTGGTCGATCAGGCACATGAAGTTACTTTAAATGTATTACGTCCCATTTCAAGGAAATATGATAAAGCCGAACACGCCTACCCGAAAGAATTAGACATGCTTGCCGCCTTAGTTGATGGTATGAACCAAGCGGGCGATGGCATGAATGCAGGTGCAGCAGTCAACAAACGTGGTGACACATCTACAGGTAACAAAAATGGCGTAAATATGTCTACCGCACTGAGTATTGTCGAAATGTGTTATGGCGATACAGGTTTATTACTCAGTATGCCACGCCAAGGTTTAGGTAATTCTGCGATTGCTGCGGTGGCCAATGAAGAACAATTACAACGCTTTAATGGTGTTTGGGCAGCCATGGCAATTACCGAACCCAACTGTGGTTCTGACTCTGCGGCTATTCGTACCACTGCCACCAAAGTAGACAATGAATATATTTTAAATGGTGAAAAGATTTTTGTGACCTCTGGTGACCGCGCCGATGCCGTTGTTGTGTGGGCAACCTTAGACAAAAAACTGGGACGTGCTGCGATCAAATCCTTTGTTGTGACTAAGGGCACACCTGGCATGACCGTGGAACGCTTAGAATATAAATTAGGGATTAAAGCCTCGGACACAGCAACAATTCGATTTGAAAATTGCCGTGTTCCTGCGAGCAACCTTTTAGGCAATACAGAAATTGATGTTGCCAAAGGGTTTGCAGGTGTGATGGAAACCTTTGATAACACTCGCCCTTTGGTGGCAGCTATGGCCGTTGGTTGTGCCAAAGCCGCTTTAGAGCGGATTAAGGAAATTTTTAAAGACCAATTAGATGCAAATTATGCCACGCCCTATTTACAGTGTTCACATATCGCAGCACAGACTTATCGGATGGAAGCAGAATGGGAAGCCGCACGTTTATTGATGCTCAAAGCAGCATGGATGGCAGACAATAAACAGCCTAACTCACGCGAAGCTTCTATTTCCAAAGCCAAAGCTGGTCGCGTGTGTAATGAAATCACGCTCAGGTGTGTCGAGTTAGCTGCATCGGTGGGTTATAACGAAGATGAGTTATTGGAAAAATGGGCACGTGATTCGAAAATTTTAGATATTTTTGAAGGTACGCAACAGATTCAGCTATTGATTATTGCCCGTCGTGAATTAGGTAAAAGTTCGAGTGAGCTCAAGTGATTTTATGATTTAAGGCATATAGTAAAGTAAGATAAAAGACAGATTTTCATAGAAATATTGCTATAAATTTCTGTCTTTTTCTATATAAATTAATCTTCAGGTGAAAAAATTGCGATATATCTTGCTAAAACCTCATCCAAAACATCTGCGTGCGAGGATTCTAAAAACCGCGCGTGTCTAGCTTCAAAATCTAAAGCTCTAGATTGATCACAACGCACAATACCTGTAGTTTTCCCACCAATAAGCTCTACAGCGAAACCCATATTTCGTGCAAAGTTTCCACCAGAAGTAATAGGCAAAACAATCGGCATTTTAGTAATAAGATTAAATGACTTAGGTGAAATAACAAATACAGGTCGCTTACCTTGTTGTTCATGTCCAAGTGTTGGATCTAATGAAATCAAATAAATATCGCCTTGATTCATTAGATTTCTTCTCGCCCAACTGCTTTTACATCATGCCACGCATCTTGCTCTAATGCTAAAGCTTGATGCTCTTGCAGCAAGTCAGCCAATTTATAAGATGGCTTCGCTTTAGGTTCGACCACTAACTTACCATTCACAATGCTCAGAGAAACTTCCTTTCCCGCATCTAAACCTAAACTTTTTAATAATGTAGGCGGTACGGCAAGCATGACCGAACCACCTACTTTTCTCAAGTTTGTATGAATCATACCCACCTCAATATTATATAAATATATAACTTTATTATGCGCCAAAATGAGATGAAGTCAATTCATAGTAAGATGAGTGAAAATAGACATCTGGTATACATCTCAATCTTTCCTTTGAAAGATATATACAAAAGAAATATCAAAATGAATATTAAAAAATAATCTTAATAATTCAATCAATTATCCACCACACCAAATTTCTTAAAAATTCGTGCACGGCGTTTAGGCTGAATATTGGCTTTGTTTAAATTGCCTTGATAATGTTCAAATACACGTTTATCCATAATTTTAAACCACAAAGGTGGAATCATGGCAGGCAGCAACATGCTGGCATAACCGCTTGGTAATTCAGGCGCTTCATCAAAATGTCGCAAAGCCTGAAATGGTCGGGTTGGATAAGCATGATGATCGGAATGACGTTGTAATTGATACAAAAACAAATTGGTCACAATATTGTTATTATTCCAGCTGTGTTCAGGCATAGTGCGCTCATATTTGCCATGCGCATCTTTTTGTCTAAGCAAGCCATAATGTTCTATATAATTAATTATTTCAAACAGGCTAATGCCATAAAAAGCCTGTGTCGCCAAATACGGAATGATCCCAGTACCAAAACGCGCCAACAATGCAGCATGAAATGCCGCACTCATGCCCCAGCCTTGTAATAATTCATTGTCTTTCGACCAAAAACTTTTGCCTTTACGTTTTAAACGCTGAGTTTCAATTTGCAGTGCAGACTTAAACGAACCTTTTACCGTGCGGGGCCAAAACTCATAAAATGTTTCTCCCATACGTGAAGATGCAGGGTCTTCAGGTGTCGCAGCACGTTTATGATGCCCATACGGATGCTCAACCCGAAAATGGTTATATCCTGTTGGTGCTAAAGCCAAATGTGACAGTAAGTGATCTATTTTTGAAGATTTATGGCTGAGTTCATGCGCAGTATTGACAGCAATACCATTCACCATCCCCATGGAAATACCCAGAAAAATTTTATCGACTAACGAGGTTTGTGGCCGTCCAACCAAATAAGCTGCATAAATATTGGCGGCATATTGCAAAGGAATAAAACTTTTCACCAAACGCGAATAATACCGATCTTCCTCAAGTCGTTTCACATCTTCATTGCTTGGGTTATTGGCATCTTGACCAATTAAAGTATCAATTGTTGGAATAATCACATGCAATAATAAAGGGCCACCTAGAGCAAAAACTTTTTTCGCAGGCTTCGGAGCGAATTGATAACCCGCCAAAATCCCCATCCCCAATACAGGTAAAAATGGGCTGATCAACCATAAATAACGCTTTTTATCGAGTTGAGCCGCGCTTTTATAAGGAACATCCTGTTCCATCTCTTTAAGCAAATGAAGTGGTGCGTTCATCTTATTTTCTTCCTTCTACGCTATTCTACCTATATATTTGAGGAAAGACACGAGAATGAACAGTTGCAGACGTCCAAAAAAGCTATGCAAAAGTCTTTGGCGCAAAAATGCGCTATATTGTCCTGAAATCACAGGTTTATTTTTTATAATGATTTATGCTTAAAATATGGATGCTTTAAGTAAAATTTTTGATGATATACATCTGCACCAATCAGAATATATCTATTTAAATCCTCATGGAGATTGGTCATTTCAATATCGTGACCAAGGGGCAATGCTGGCTTATGTAGTACTACAAGGCTCGCTGCATATCCATTTATCTGCACAGACACACCTTCACATTGATGCAGGTGATATTGTCCTGATTCCATCGGGTTGCAGTCATTACGCAAGTGCAACTGCAGACACTCACTGGACAGAACACTTTGATATTTCGGATTTATTTCAAATTCAGTCACAGCAGTCAATAAATTTTGGCACGATAAATCACACACAAGCTGAAGACGCATTTATTTTGGTGATTCAATGCCACATGGACACCACCATGGCAAAACCGCTTTTAAGTGCCCTACCCGAATATCTGCATATTCCGCATATCATGTGCAGCACAGCGCCCGAGTGGTTACAAATTGGCTTGCAATTTTTAGCGGTGGAAAGTCATCAAATCCGACCGGGACGGGATAAAATATTAGATCACTTGGTCAGTATTTTACTGATTGAATGTGTGCGTGATTATATTTTTCAGCTTGATGACTCAAATAACTGGCTCGGCGCTTTGGCACATCCTGAACTTTCCAATGCGCTCGCAGCTATTCATGGTCAACCCGAAAAAGCATGGACGGTAGAAAGTTTGGCAGAACAATGTTGCATGTCACGTTCTAAATTTGCCAATTTGTTTAATCAGGTAATTGGTGAGCCGCCTTTGGCATACTTACAACAACATCGGCTACGCTTGGCATCGCATTATTTACAGCAAGGACAATTGTCGATTCAACAAATTGCCCATCGTGTCGGTTATTCTTCCGAAACCGCCTTTAGCCAAACTTTTAAAAAGCAATTCGAGCTAACACCTAGCCAGTATCGGCAGCAGTTTCAAAACAACAATGCAATCACGAAATGAACAGTTTAACGATCTAAAATCGCCAAAATTGCTTGTGCAGGGTCTTCGCTATTATCGGACAATAATTGCTTATGCATAGTGATATGTTGCATCACTTGAATTTGTGCAGTTTCGATATAAATTAACTTTTCAATTTCTGCTGCCAAACGCTCAGGCGTTGCATCATCCTGAATTAACTCCTGAATAACCTTTTTACCTGCAATAATATTTGGCAATGAATAATAAGGAATTTTCACCAACAGTTTCGCAATCCAGTACGTAATGCGATTCAGCTTATAAAACGTAACCATTGGACGATGTAATAGCATCGCTTCTAACGTCGCCGTGCCTGAAGCCAGTGCAATCATATCGGACGCATTCATTACCTGACGACCAATTTTGGATTCTGTGCCACGATTTTCTATCAATTGCACTTTGTCTTGTAATGCACTCGGATAAGACTGCAGTAACGCTTCAATTTGTTGTTTACGTGCATCATTAATTGCAGGAATTAGAAACTTAAACTGCGGATATTTTTGCGTCAAAATATAAGCCGCATCTAAAACTAACGGCCCTAAACGCTCAATTTCACCACGTCGACTACCGGGTAATAACGCAATATATTGTTGCTGTTGGTCTAGACCCAATTCTTGTTTTGCTGCAGCAATTGGATTTTCCAACGGCAACTGACTCGCCAAAGGATGTCCGACAAAGGCTGCAGGCACATCCCATTTTTTAAAAAAGGCTTTTTCAAACGGAAATAAACACAGTACCAAATCTATACTGGCTTTAATGCCATGTACCCGACCTTGTCGCCATGCCCATACCGAAGGACTGACATATTGCACGGTTTTAATCGGCAAGTTTTTCTGTTTTAAACTTTTGGCAAGACGTAAATTAAAATCAGGCGCATCAACTCCGACAAAGACATCGACGGGATGTTGAGTCCACTTTTCGACCAAACCATCCCGTACTGCAAAGAGTTTTTTCAAATCTTTCAGCACTTCAACAATGCCCATTACCGATAAAATATCCATCGGATAATAACTTTTAAAACCTTCCGCAATCATTTGTGGGCCACCAATGCCTTCAAACTCTGCATCAATGCCTTGCTCACGAAAACGTCGCATGAGTTGTGCCCCTAAAGTATCACCCGATACTTCTCCCACAACGATACCTATTTTAAGTTTCCGATTTTGCAAGCGTTTTGTCCTCTAAATTTTAATGGATATGAATTTTCGCATTTTAGCATAGCCACTGTATTTTGTAAGAAACAGAAAGTAAGCCGTGGCTTGAATCTGCGATCTTTTGCACTGATTTTCCACATTGACTATATCTGTTTTAAGAATAAGTAAATCATTAATCAAGACAACAGCTTATTGCCAAAAGTCATAATATATTCACGATTTTTGACTTCGGCATATCTTCATGGTTGGTCCTTTAGAGTTTATTTTGGCAGGTGTATTGGTCGGCTTCTGCGTGGGTGTGACTGGCGTAGGTGGCGGTTCACTGATGACTCCCATTCTGATCAGCTTGTTTAAAATTGAACCGCATATCGCAATTGGAACAGACCTACTTTATGCCGCCATTTCAAAATTCTGCGGCTCATTGGTTCATGCCAAAAAAATGAATATTGTATGGCCCATTGTCATTTGGCTTGCGGTGGGCAGTATCCCTGCTTCATTTGCGACCCACTGGGTTTTAGAGAATTATTTAAGCCAATCTACCCATTACAAAATGGTACTGACCGTGGTACTGGGCTTTATGTTGACCTTAACTGGCATCTCAATTGTGTTTCGCAGTCAAATTGAAACGTTTTTTAATAAATACCATAAACAAGAATTGCCCGATATGACCCAAGACCTTGAAAAGGTCAAACTACAGGCTGCAGATAAGCGTGCCCTCATTGTAATTATGGGAGTTGTACTGGGTGTATTTGTCACACTTTCTTCAGTGGGTGCAGGTGCTTTTGGCATCATGGCATTGGTGCTGATGTTCCCGAATCTACCGATGATTCGTATTATCGGTTCAGATGTCGTGCATGCCGTCTTACTTACCCTAGTTGCAGGCTTAGGTCACATGAGTTCAGGCAATGTCGATTTTCACCTATTGGTTTGGCTGTTGGTTGGCTCGATTCCTGCAATTGTGGTGGGAACTTTAGTCAGTTCACGTTTACCTGAAAAAGTGATTCGTAAAGTTTTAGGTATTACCTTATTTATTATCGGGATTAACTTTATGGTTAATCCTGTGAAATCAAAACCTATCAGCACACTAGAAACTGCAACAGCAGTTTCTGAGGCACAAGCCAGCCAATAATGAATGCTTTATCTGACAGGATTTTGCTAAAACAGACCGTTTAATTTATCTACCCGATTCATCACTTATTTTTTAAAGAAGTATTCATCTTTTTATAACAAAATACAGTGAAATTCATGTTATATTCAGACTATTAAACAATCTTTTGTATGATCAAACCAGTGACGGCAATGAATACTTTACAGTCTAATCCTCTTACACAATCAGACATCGATGACGTGAATATTGAAAGTATTCAGCCACTCGTGACTCCTGCAGAATTAAAAACTGAGTTACCTTTGACTGAAAATGCTTATCAAACCGTTCTTCGTGGTCGTGAAACAATCCGCAATATTTTAGATGGTAAAGACAAGCGTCTATTTGTGGTGATTGGTCCATGTTCTATTCATGACCCTGCTGCTGCACATGAATATGCAGATCGTTTAAAAGTATTAAGCGAAAAAGTAAAAGATTCTCTTTATATTGTGATGCGTGTTTATTTTGAAAAACCACGTACTACAGTGGGCTGGAAAGGCTTAATTAACGATCCAGACATGAATGACTCTTTTAACATTGAAAAAGGCTTGCGTCTTGGTCGTAAACTTTTACTTGAGTTAAATGAAAAAGGTTTGCCATGTGCGACTGAAGCACTTGATCCAAACTCTCCGCAGTATTATCAAGATTTAATTTCTTGGTCTGCAATTGGTGCACGCACTACAGAAAGCCAAACGCACCGTGAAATGTCATCTGGTCTTTCTTCTCCAGTCGGCTTTAAAAATGGTACAGATGGCGGCTTAACAGTTGCTACCAATGCCATGCAGTCGGTAAAACACGGTCACAGCTTCTTGGGTCTTAATGATCAAGGTCAGGTTTCAGTAATTCGTACTAGCGGCAACCCGTATGCACACGTGGTTTTACGTGGTGGTAATGGCAAGCCTAACTACGATGCAGGCTCTGTTGCAGATGCTGAAAATGCATTAAACAAAGCCAAAGTCAGCACCAAAATCATGATTGACACCAGCCATGCTAACTCAAACAAAGACCCATTCTTACAGCCATTGGTATTAAAAAATATCACTGAGCAAATTTTAGATGGCAATAAGTCTATTGTTGGGATTATGGTCGAAAGTCACCTGAAAGGTGGTCGTCAAGATATTCCTGAAAACTTATGCGATTTAGAGTATGGTAAGTCTGTGACTGACGGTTGTATCGACTGGGATACCACTGAAAAAGCATTGCTTGAAATGCATGAAGCATTAAAAGACGTTTTAGTGAATCGTTAAGATTTAAAAACGCCATCTTCATGATGGCGTTTCTATTTGTAGCATAGGAAATTCTGCGCGCATGAATGACATTGAAACCCAACTTAGCCAAATTAAAAATTTCCAGTTCATTCATGAGCGTTTGTTTTCTTCAGGTCAGCCTACGGCTGAAGAATTAAAACAAATTAAAGAATATGGTATTGGCACTGTCATTAATTTGGCTGAAAGTGATGCGGAACACGCCCTTCCCCATGAAGACAAAATTTGTCTGGATGTTGGACTAAACTATATTCAACTGCCAATTTCATGGGAAACACCATCCTCTGATCAATGTTTATTATTGCTCGATTTGGTCAATCATTTATTAGAAAGCCAAATGGTGTGGGTACATTGCAGCAATAACAACCACGTCAGTAGTTTAATGTATTTGTATCGTCAATATTTTATGGATGTGGATATTGCAACGGCTCAAGACTTTTTACATGATATCTGGAAACCCAATGAAACTTGGACAGGCTTAATTCACGCCGTTTCTTTGCAATTACAAGGTCGTAAAGCCACGCAAGATTTACAACAAGCTTTAGAATCTGCTGAACTTTCTTAATTCAGCAGATTGTATAGATAAAATTCTAACGCGATTATTTTGTATGAGAAATCAATACAGTCGCTATTGCTAAAATACCTTCCTGACGCCCAGTAAAACCTAATTTTTCAGTGGTTGTCGCTTTGATACTGATTTGTGTGACCTCTACATCCAATACATCAGCGACACTTTGGCGCATTTCTAGCGTATGCGGTGCAAGTTTAGGACGTTCGCACGCCACAGTAATATCGGCGTTATTCAGTTTATAGCCACGGTCTAAAATGAGTTGATAAACCTGTTTAAGCAATACCCGACTATCTGCACCTTTATAATTTGGATCGGTATCTGGAAAATGCTGCCCAATATCCCCCAGCGCCAAAGCACCTAATAATGCATCGCATAGTGCATGCAGCACTACATCACCATCTGAGTGTGCTTTTAAACCTTGTGTATGAGGAATTTGAACACCTGCAAGCGTCACAAAATCTCCCGCTTCAAAGGCATGAACATCTAATCCTTGTCCAATACGAATCTGTGCAACCATGTTCAACTCCTGTAGAAATAAATCATTGAAATCTTGTATTCATACTTTCGATTTCGCTATATTAGACCTAGCGCAACATAGTGAAAGTATAAGCGATCATGCTGTTGAAATCTGAGATTCATCTTATCAAAAACTTAAGTACACTGCTGTTATTTGGCTGTTTATATTCATCTTTCTCTTATGCACAAGGGATTGATTGTAGATCTACACCCAATAAAAAGTTGGCGCAGGTGTGCACAGAAAATTTCTCAGAATTGCGTGAAAAATTAAGTGATCAACATTTAACAGCTTATTTGATGAGTGATGCGCCTATTCGCTTGTTAGAAGATACTCAGCAATTGTGGATCCAACGCTTACAGCAATGCAAAAGCTTAAATTGTTATACTCAGCAATTTGATTTTAGAATTGATCAACTGAATTTTTTCACTTCAATGAATCAAAGCATGACTCAACATTATTTAAAATATGAAAATGGTCAATTTGCTGCACAACCCGTACATTTACAAATTCATCAACTCAATAAAAACAGCATTAAAATTGAAGGTATTGCTTATCGCAATCCAAATAACCGCCTTGAAAGCCAAAGTATTGCCTTTTTAGCTTATACAACACCTGATCAAAAAAACAAAATCATCGACAATGAGCACGATTGCAGTTATGAGTTTAATTATTCTAAAGCAATCTTAAAAATTCAAACCAAACAAAAAGGTTGTGAACGCTTTGCGGGCATCTATCGTTTATACGATTAATGCTGAACAATAGATTGTATTAGACAGATTAAATGAGCAACCACAACACAATTGGCAAAGTTAATGCGGCGAATACGGTTTGCAAGCTAATAATTGAAGCCATTAAACGACTATCTCCCCCTAAAACTTGTGTAAGTACATAAGCTGCCGATGCAGTAGGTAAAGCAAAAAACAAGACTAAAATTTGCGACTCCAACACTGGAACATTTAAGCTCTGACAAATTAGCCAAGCCAAAGCAGGCATAAATAACAAACGCCCGAACACATTCAATGCCAATGCGAATACATCTCGTTGCAAGCCATTAAATTGTAATGCTGCGCCCACACACATTAATCCCAAAGGCAAACTGCATAACGCTATTTGACGAATAAAATGCGCTGCACCTTCCCACAAGCTCAAACCTGATAAATTAAATAGACCGCCAACAATACACCCTAAAATTAATGGATTTTTCATTAATGACCATAAGATTTGCTTTGCCTGTAAAGTCTTAGTATCGCTTAAAGCCAGCACAGATAAAACATTCACCAATGGAATGCAGAACACCAAAATAATCGCAAACAGCGCCATGCCCTGCACCTGAAACAATGCTGCGACCAAAGCCAAACCGATATACGTATTGAAACGTACCATGCTTTGCATATACACCCCAAAACGGACTGCGGGTGTTTTGAAATAGCCGCGCAAGGCATATAACAGACAACTTACTAAAGCCACAATAATCCCTACGACCGACAAAATCTGTGCGATTGATTTCGCTTCAATGTTTGCTGTAGCGAGGTTTAAAAACAACATGCTAGGAAACAAAATATAGTAATTTAACTTTTCTGCACCCTTCCAAAATGGCTCATCCAACATACGTGATTGCTTAAGCAGATAACCCATTGCAATTAAGGCAATCAAAGGGAAAAGTGCAATAAAAATTAAATGGGTCATGGGGTGCTCTGTGTTACTGTTATGCTGTTCTTTTTAAATTATTGCTTAATAAATAAAGTAAATTTACTGGATATTATAAGGATTGTTTTGTGTTTATCCTAATTGCTTAGGCTTTTTAAAACCACAAAAAAAGAAAAAGATGATAATAGCAAAACTCACCTACATCATCTTTCAGATGGATTCTGTATTAACGATGAGTATGGATAGACATCACAATCCCCATACTCGCCAACATGGAAATAACAGCCGTTCCACCATAACTCATCAGCGGCAATGGGTCACCCGTTACAGGTAAAATACCACTCACCATCCCTGAGTTTAGAAATACAAAGAAAAAGAAAGTCAGACCAACCGTGCCTGCATACAAACGTCCAAAATTATGGAAACAATTCATCCCAATCATCAAACAACGTAAAATAATGGCAGCAAACAAACTGAACAGTAAAAATACGCCAATAAAACCAAATTCTTCGGCATAGGTCGACATAATAAAGTCAGTATGATGTTCAGGCAGATAACCCAAATGTGATTGCGTTCCTTCTAAATAACCTTTACCTGTAAAGCCGCCTGAACCAATGGCAATTTTAGATTGAATAATATTCCAGCCTGCCCCCAAGGCATCCGACTCTGGGTCAAATAAGGTGAGTACCCTTTTCTTTTGGTACTCCTGCAAAAAGAACATCCAAAGCAATGGTGCTGCGAGCGCCAATGCAGTGATTGCTCCTAAGATTAATCGCCATGACATGCCACTTAAAAATAGCGCAAAGACACCAGGAATAATCAAACCAATGTTTAAATCGGGTTGCAATGCCACCAAGACAAAAGGAATCATCATAATCACTAAAGCGACAATGATATGGATCAATTTAGGCGGGAAAGCACGACGCGAAAAATACCACGCCATCATCAATGGCATGGCAAATTTCATAAATTCACTGGGTTGCATACTGCCAATACCCGGCAAGCTGATCCAGCGTTTTGCCCCCATACGGGTTTCACCAATGACCAAAACCAAAGCCAGCATGATGACTGCAAAGATATAAAAATATGGACTGGCAGCTTGATATACCTTAGGCGGAATTTGCGCCAAAATAATCATGGCGATAAAACCAATGCCAAAACTGGTTGCTTGACGCAGCACCATCCCCATATCTTGCGCGGTGGCACTATATACCACCATTAAACCCAGAATCGCATTTAAAATCAGAAAACACAGCAACCATGGATCTAAATGTAATTTAGTCCAGCGTGAGGAATCATTTTTAATGCTTCTACCATCACGTAATGAGTGACGTAAAAAACGATACTGCTGCGATGGATTCATGCGACTCAAAGGTATTTAAAATAGACAGGATGGACAATTATAGAAGCAAAGCGGCACAGAGTGAATCATTAAAGCTTAATCGTTGAAGATTCAAGTTTAACGCGGTGTTAATTACACTAGATTTTTATCATCCATGTTGTTGTGAGGCTAAAATTAAACGTGCCAGCTCTAAATCATCGGGATAGGTGATTTTAATATTATCCGAACGACCGTGCACAACATTTACAATTTGCCCTGCTGCTTCTAAAGCACTGGCCTCATCGGTAATCGTCAATTGCTGTTTTAATGCAGATTCAATGGCTGTTTTAAGCACATCAAGTTTAGCAATTTGCGGAGTTTGCGCTTGCCAAAGTTGGTCACGGCTTACCGTGGTTTCAATTTTTGTGCCTTGGCTTACCTTTTTTAAAGTATCACGCACTGGAATAGCCAAAATTGCACTTTGATCTGTTGCCAGTGCAGTCTGATACAACTGTTCAAGGCAAGCAGCTGTCACACAAGGACGCGCTGCATCATGCACCAAAACCCAGTCATCTACATGGGCGATTTCAGATAAATAATGCAGTGCATTCAAGACTGAATCCACTCGCTCTGCACCACCTACGCAAAAATGTGCTTTTTCTTTTTCTGCCAAGTTTAGGTTTTGCGCCACATCATCTGCTTGACCAATCGCCAAAACATAACCCGCTAAAGGCAAGTGATTTAAACGTGCGATGCTGTGCGCTAAGACTGTTTGATCTTGAATATACTGATATTGTTTAAGTTCAGTTCTAGAAAAACGACTACCAGAACCCGCTGCGGGAATAACCGCCCAAAGTTTAGGGTGTCGGGGCGGTTGCTGCTGCAGGTTGTTGTGATTCATTGGTGCGTAAATCTACTGTGGAATTTGGTTGAATATAAATTGGTTTATATTGTGTGCTGATGGTGCTCATTTGCACAAAGGTTTCATGTGGCTTAATTAAGCCTAAATCTAAACGGGCATGCTCTTCAATGGCTTCTACCCCATTTTTTAAATCATAAACTTCTGCTGCAAGTACACGATTGCGCTCCTTCAGCTCTGTATTTAATTCTATTTGTTGTTGGATTTTTTCTGTCAGTGCAGCATGGTCACGATAACCACCTTCACCAAACCAGTGTAAATATTGAAACCCTGCGATCAAAAAGATCGCAAGGCCCAACAATGCTTTACTCGCTTTGGAGTCAAATACATTTAATAATGACATCTACTGATTTCGCTTAGTTCAAACCTTTGAACTCAGCTTTACCGCGATATGCAGCATTCGTCAATTCTTCAATACGAAGTAATTGGTTATATTTTGCTACACGGTCAGAACGGCACAGTGAACCAGTCTTGATTTGACCTGCTGCTGTACCTACTGCAAGATCCGCAATTGTAGAATCTTCAGTTTCACCTGAACGGTGTGAAATAACAGTTGTGTAACCATTGGCTTTCGCAAGGTAAATTGCATCAAGCGTTTCAGTCAAAGTACCAATTTGGTTGTACTTGATCAGGATTGAGTTACCTACTTTTTCATCGATACCGCGTTGTAAGATTTTCGGGTTAGTAACGAACAAGTCATCACCGACCAATTGAATCTTGTCACCTAAGATCGAAGTGAGATAAGACCAACCTTCCCAATCAGACTCATCTAAACCATCTTCAATTGAGATAATTGGATATTGATTTACAAGACCAGCTAAATAGTCAGAGAATTGGTTGCTTGTGAATGCTTTGTTGCCTTCACCTGCAAGAATGTACTGACCATTTTTGTAGAATTCTGAAGATGCACAGTCAAGCGCCAACATGATGTCAGAACCCGCTTTGTAGCCAGTCTTCTCAATAGCTTCAAGAATAACTGTGATTGCTTCTTCGTTAGAACGTAAGTTTGGCGCAAAACCACCTTCATCACCCACTGCTGTGTTTAAACCTTTTTGATTCAATACAGATTTTAATGAGTGGAAAATTTCTGCACCAGCACGTAATGCTTCAGAGAATGAAGTAAAGCCCACTGGCTCAATCATGAACTCTTGAATATCAACGTTGTTGTCTGCGTGTGAACCACCATTTAAGATGTTCATCATTGGTACAGGCATGGTTAAAATGCTGTTGTTACGAAGGTCTGCGATGTATTGGAAAAGAGGAATTTTCTTTTCATCAGCAGCAGCGCGCGCAGCAGCCAAAGACACGGCTAAAGTTGCGTTAGCACCTAATTTTTCTTTGTTTTCAGTACCATCAAGCGCAATCATGGTGTTGTCGATGTCTTTTTGTTCAAACACAGACTTACCAAGTAAAGCATCACGAATTAAAGTATTGACGTTATTTACCGCAGTTTTAACGCCTTTACCCAAGTAACGTGCTTTATCGCCATCACGAAGTTCTAGAGCTTCACGAGAACCAGTTGAAGCACCTGATGGTGCACATGCACGGCCAACTACGCCAGATGCTAAGATTACGTCTGCTTCGATGGTTGGGTTACCACGAGAGTCCAAAATTTCACGTGCACGAATGTCAACGATTTGGCTCATGAACAATTCCTCAGTTGATTAATAACGTGATGCTTTAGGCATCAATGAGTCTATAATTTAATATGGATCTAATTTAGTGTGTATCTAGCTTTTGGAAACCTTTTACCAAGGTATCCAATTCTTTAAGCTGTGCCAAGAACGGCTCAAGTTGTGATAGACGCAATGCACATGGGCCATCACACTTTGCCTGCTCTGGTTCAGGATGTGCTTCTAGGAATAAACCTGCCAAGCCAGTTGCCATACCTGCACGTGCCAAGGTGGTAATTTGTGCACGACGACCACCTGCCGAATCTGCACGACCACCCGGAGTTTGCAAAGCATGGGTTACATCAAAGAACACAGGTACATTCATTTCTTTCATGATGTCAAAGCCCAGCATATCGACAACCAAGTTGTTGTAACCAAATGCTGAACCACGCTCACAAAGAATCAATTTGTCATTCCCTGCTTCTAAACACTTATGCAAAATATGACGCATTTCGTGCGGCGCAAGGAATTGTGCTTTTTTGATGTTGATAATGGCTTGAGTTTTTGCCATCGCTTCAACCAAATCGGTTTGGCGACTTAAAAACGCAGGAAGCTGAATAATATCTGCCACTTCTGCCACAGGCGCAGCCTGATACGGCTCATGCACATCGGTAATAATTGGCACATTAAAATGCTTTTTAATGTCAGCCAGCCATTCAATACCTTTTTCTAAACCGGGACCACGAAATGAGTTCAGGCTAGAACGGTTGGCTTTGTCAAAACTGGCTTTGAATACATACGGGATATTTAAGCGTGTGCAAATATCCACATAAGTTTCAGCAATTTCAAATGCAAGGTCTTTAGACTCAAGTACATTCATGCCGCCAAACAATACAAATGGCAAATGATTCGCCATTTGTATATCACCCAAACGTACAATTTCTTGTGGTTTTAATTGTGACATTTCAACTTCCTAGTTTATCCCTAAAGCCATCTTATTTGGTTTTTTGATGCTGTTGTTTTGCCGCACCGATAAAGCCAGCAAACAATGGATGTCCATCACGTGGCGAGCTGGTAAATTCTGGGTGGAATTGTACCGCAATAAACCAAGGATGTTGCGGAATTTCAACAGTTTCAACCAAGTGCTGAATTGGTGAATAACCCGAAATTTTAAGACCTGCTTCTTCAAGCACAGGAATATAACGGTTATTCATTTCATAGCGATGGCGATGGCGCTCTACAATTTCTGCAGAACCATACACTTCACGAGTTTTGGTACCTTCAACCAATTCAGATTTTTGTGCACCTAAACGCATAGTGCCGCCCAAGTCAGAATCGACAGAACGCTGTTGAACTTCGCCGCGCTCATCTAACCATTCAGTAATCAAACCAATAAGTGGCGACTTAGTCGAACGGTTAAACTCTGTTGAACTTGCATCGGCAATACCTGCCACATTACGTGCATATTCAATCACAGCCAATTGCATACCCAAACAGATTCCCAAGAATGGGACACCGTTTTCACGTGCATATTTGATGGCTTGCATTTTACCTTCGGTACCGCGCTCACCAAAGCCGCCCGGAACTAAAATTGCATCGGCATCTTTAAGTACAGTATTAACGTCTTGGCTTTCAAGGTCTTCTGCATTGACATAGTCAATTTCAACTTTGACGCGGTTTTGAATACCCGCATGCAATAATGCTTCGTTTACAGATTTATAGGCATCTGGCAGTTCAACATATTTACCCACCATCGCCACACGAACGCTGTATTCAGGGTTCAATAATGCATCAACTACGTTATCCCAATCAGATAAATCTGCTTCTGGAAGATCATTGAAGCCAAAACGCTCACAAATTAAATCATCAACGTCTTGTTCATAGAATGTACGCGGAATTTGGTAGATGGTTTTGGCATCTTTACATACCACAACCGCACGTGCTTCTACGTTGGTAAATAACGCAATTTTACGGGTAGTGTCAGCATCAACATCATGTTCAGTACGGCAGATGAGAATATCTGGCTGAATACCGATAGATAACAATTCTTTAACTGAGTGTTGAGTTGGCTTGGTTTTTAACTCTGCCGCAGATTTGATATATGGCAATAAAGTTAAGTGCATGAGCATAGTACGCTTATGCCCTAATTCCACCATCAATTGACGTACAGATTCCATGAATGGGAGAGATTCAATGTCGCCTACTGTACCGCCAATTTCTACGATTGCGACATCGTAGCCTTCGCCAGCGCGAAGTACACGTTCTTTAATATTATCGGTAATGTGTGGAATCACCTGAACAGTACCGCCCAAGTAATCACCACGGCGCTCTTTGTTTAGAACGTCTTGATACACGCGACCAGATGTAAAGTTATTTAACTTGGTCATTTTCGCACGACGCAAGAAACGTTCGTAATAACCCAAATCTAAGTCAGTTTCGGCACCATCCTCTGTGACAAAAACTTCACCATGTTGGAAAGGACTCATTGTCCCTGGATCGACATTAATGTATGGATCCATTTTGACCATGGTTACTTTTAAACCACGGGCTTCTAAAAGTGCAGCAACTGAAGCAGCTGAAATACCTTTACCTAGTGATGAAACTACACCACCAGTCACGAAAATAAAATGGGTCATTGGGTTTCTCGTACAATCGAGCCTAAATCGGCCTGCAATGTTGCGCAATTTTACTTTACTCTGCACCAATAAAGCAAAGTCATTCCGCATCAATTCATAGAACAATAAACAATTGGTTATTCTATCAGCATTTCCTATAAAAAATTAGAACTTCTTGAGAGGATTTTCATCTGTCATTTTATTGCTATAATACGTCCGTCTATCCGATCTTTTATTTTGTGCAATTATGAATAAGAAACTTTTAATTTGTGGTGCAATTGCAACGGCGTTGTTATTAACTGCATGTGTAAAAAAAGAACAGCCAAAGCAAGATGAGCAAGAACAAGTAGAGGTTCAAACTGAACAAACTACTGAAACTGCTCAATTTGAACCACTAGAACCTGTTGAAAACATTCAAGATGCTGAACCAGAAGCGCCTGCACAGGTAGAAGTGGAGCGCACTGAAACAGTGAACACCACAACTGAAATCCGTCGTGAAACACCTGCACAACCTGCTGCTGCACCTGCGCCTGCGCCGAAAGCGGCAGCTCCTGTAGCAGAAGATAAACCAACTCAAGCACGTCCAAGCAATAACACAGGTGCTCAATCTGAAGATGATGCTGTTGCCGCTGCGATTGCTGCTGCAACCCCAGCACTTGAGAACTAAGTGCTCACTTAAAACTAAGCTTTAAGTTAAAGTCAGTTTTAAGGTGTAAGTTCTTATCTTAGATTTGAATTGACGTTAAAAAACCCAGTCATTGTGTACTGGGTTTTTTATTCATTTGGATGAGTCTTCGCTGAGATAACTCGTGAATACATTTGCAATACAGCTACCTATTTCTATATAGGTTTGTGCGCTTCACTTTAACTTGCCTGCAGCAACTGCGATTGCACTTTAAAATAATTAGAAATTAAACGCGATGCCCAAGATTTAGTAAAACCGACACCTTCATAAAAACCACAATGACTGCCTTTACGGGTCGTCACTACCATAATATTTGGCATTTTCCGTATGGTTTCTTTATAAGGGTCAAAGTTTTTGATGTGGCACACTGGGTCATCTTCTGCATTTAAAACCATAAGCGGAATTTTGACATTCTCAAACACATAAATTGGGTTAATGGCTTGTGTGTAGCTGTCATAATCTTCAAAACCCGCCAATTCAAAATACGCCTTTTCAAACTCTGCCAATGTAGTCGCACTTAACACTTGCGATAAAGATTTTACGTTTTGCCAAATGTCCTGATGGGGCTGAATAAAAAACTGGAATAATTTTTTGGTCATCACTTTACTGTAAAAAGGATGCACATGCTGAAAGCCTAGTTCAGTGTTATATCCTGGGCACAGTGCAAACGCGGCTTTAATTGGGGTTTGCTCGCCTTCTTCGCCCAAATAGCGCACCAATAATCCTGTCCCTGCGGAAGAACCAACAGCATATAATTCAGATTGTGGAAATTGTTGCTGAATAAACACTATTTGTTCACGCAAATCATGCGTCGAACCAAACAGATTCATTTGTGGTACAGGCATAGGTAAATTGCCATGCCCACGACGTAAACATAAGGCAATACGCCACTGTGTCTGCTGATGTAAATCGCGCACCAACTCACGCATACTTTCCAAAGAACCTGTAATGGTATGCATTAAAACAATTGTGGGAGTATCTGCAGGTAAGTCATAACCCACCCAAGCAACTGCGGTGATACCGCCATCTTGCATAGTGAGTTGATCAACCCGATCATACTGCTGACGAATGGTTTTCTTTTTAATTAAATCAAAATATAAAAGATGCGCATGTGTATTGGACAGCCACGGTGTTGGACGGTATTTTTCTTTGAGCTGTGGTAAATAATCCAATACCCGACGGATTTCTCCATGTGGATGATAATACAACGTCGGTAAATCTGCGCCTGTGACCTGATCTAAAACCGCTTGTGTAATTTGCGCTATTTTTTGTAATGTAGACATCATTTTACTCCCAAGCAATACATGCACTTTCAAGCATGCCAACCCGAAACCGATTTCTATAAAACAACTTCATTGCCATACACATGCTTTATTTTATTTTTCGGTTGGCATAAAGGCAGCCATACGTTGTCCCATTTGCACAGCCAATGCCTCCAAACCACTTTTCGGGCGAATCATCACTTCAAAGTCCACAATTTGTCCTTGTGCATTGAATTGAATCATATCAATTCCTTTAAGTTTTTTATCTCCCACATTGGCGGAAAATTCAAGTACAACATTGCAACCATCTTCAGTATAAAACTCACGGTGATAAGTAAAGTTTTCAAAGACCTGAATTACATTGGTCAAAATAAAAAACACCACTTGTTTGCCTGCATAAGGTTGATACGCCACAGGTGAACGAAACACCACATCATCTGCTAGCAATTCACTCAAAATAGACATATCACGGTTTTGCAGCATTGTATGCCAACGCTGTACCGCTAATTTTGTTGTTTCCAAAGTCATGTTAAGTTCCTTTTTTTTGTTTTGATATTTCATTTCTATGCAGAGTCCCTGAGTGAGACTGAAGCACTGCTGCACTGGGCAGAAGCGATTATTAACTCTCTCCCCAGCCCCCTCCCAAAGGAGAGGGAGAAGGAATTACATTAAATTTTCGCTGCCAATTCAGCACCCTGACGAATTGCACGTTTGGCATCTAACTCGCCTGCTTCTTTCGCCCCACCAATTAAATGCACATTTTTGCCTGCTGCCTGTAATTGCTCATACATGGCGGTGTAAGACTCTTGCCCTGCACAAATCACCACATGATCAACTTCGAGCACTGTACTTTGACCATTGACGGTGATGTGCAAGCCTTGATCATCAATCAGGTCATAACTTGCCCCTGCAATCATTTTAACGTCACGGTTTTTTAAACCTGTACGATGAATCCAGCCTGTTGTTTTACCCAAGCCAGCACCCACGGATGATGCTTTACGTTGCAATAAATAAATTTCACGTGGCGATTCTTCAACTTTTGCTGCTTTTAAACCACCGACATGCGCATAATTGGTATCAATTCCCCATTCATCGTAGAATTTTTCAGGATTTAGACTACCACTTTCACCTTCATGGCTTAAATATTCTGCAGTATCAAAACCAATACCACCAGCGCCAATAATCGCAACACGTTGACCTACAGGCTTACGCTCTTTTAATACCTCAATATAGCTCAGCACTTTAGGGTGATTAATACCTGCGATATCCAATTGACGCGGGGTTACACCTGTTGCCACAACCACATCATCGAAGTCAGCATTGAGCAATTGTTCAAAACTAGCCGTATGATTCAATACCAATTTAATATTCGGTTGCAGCTCAATTTGGCGTTTGAAATAGCGCAAAGTTTCGTAAAACTCTTCTTTACCAGGAATGGTTTTAGCAATATTAAACTGCCCACCAATTTGATTCGATGCTTCAAAAATCGTCACCTGATGCCCACGTTCTGCAGCATAGGTTGCAAAGCTCAAACCTGCAGGCCCTGCACCAATCACCGCAATTTTTTTAGTCTGTGTTGCTTCTTTAAAAATGAGTTCTGTTTCATGGCAAGCACGTGGATTGACCAAACATGAAGCAATCTTCATTGAGAAAATATGGTCTAAACAAGCTTGGTTACAACCAATACATGTGTTGATTTCATCACTGCGACCTTGCTCTGCTTTTTGCACAAAGAAAGCATCTGCCAACATTGGACGTGCCATCGATACCATATCGGCATGTCCTGCAGCCAAAACATGCTCAGCCATTTCAGGGGTGTTAATACGGTTTGAAGTGATCAGTGGCACTTTAACCAAACCTTTTAATTTCTCTGTCACCCATGTAAAAGCTGCGCGAGGGACTTTGGTAGCAATGGTTGGGATACGTGCTTCATGCCAGCCAATCCCTGTATTGATAATGGTTGCACCTGCTTTTTCAATCGCTTGTGCCAATTGCACCACTTCTTCAAAACTCGAACCGCCTTCGACTAAATCCAACATCGACAAGCGGTAAATAATAATAAAGTTTTCACCCACTTCTGCACGGGTACGTTTAACAATTTCAATTGGGAAACGAATACGGTTTTCATAACTGCCGCCCCATTCATCATCACGATGGTTGGTACGCGCAACAATAAACTCATTAATTAAATAGCCTTCCGAACCCATGATTTCGACACCATCATAGCCTGCGTATTGTGCCAATTTGGCACAATTCACAAAGTCGGCAATGGTTTGCTGTACTTCTGCCGATGTTAGTGCATGTGGTTTACTTGGGTTAATCGGTGCCTGAATTGCTGACGGTGCGACAATATCGGGCTGATAGGAATAACGTCCCGTATGTAAAATCTGTAAAGCAATTTTGCCGCCTGCATCATGCACAGCCTGAGTCACCACTTTATGTTTTTCTGCTTCTTGACGAGTATCAAGTTTATTGCCGCCCGCAAAGGTTAAGCCTGCATCATTCGGTGAAATACCACCTGTTACAATCAGCCCAACGCCACCTTTGGCACGCTCTGCATAAAAAGCCGCCATACGTTCGTATCCACCCGGTGCTTCTTCTAGTCCAACGTGCATTGAACCCATTAAGACCCGATTTTTTAAAGTGGTAAAGCCTAAATCTAAAGGCGCAAGTAAATGTGGATAGTCAGACATAGAATCTCCCTGCTGGCAAAAATGCTGGCTGTTTTATGCTTAATGCAACTTGTTGCATACTTTTATATTCTAGATTTAATTTTTATGCAACATGTTGCATAATTAAAGCTGAAAAAAATAAAGTTGCTCTGTTTATGTCGCTCGCTCACGTTTTATTGACCAGTTTAATTGAAAAACCCAGTAACGGTATTGAATTGGCACGCCGTTTTGACCGCTCTATGGGGTTTTTCTGGAATGCGACCCATCAACAAATTTATCGCGAACTAAATACAATGCTGAAAAAAGGTTGGATTTCAACCTTAGAAGATGAAGATTCTAGCAGTCGTAGCAAAACCTATCAGGTAGAAGCTTTGGGGCGGCATGAACTGGCAAACTGGATGGTCGAGCAAAGCCCGCCTGCACAATTACGCGAAGAACTTATGGTACGTTTACGTGCCGAAGCCCAACTTGGCGGCAACAGCGTCTTACCCGAACTAGAACGACATTTGCTGCTTCACAAAGCCAAGTTGCACACCTATCAACAGATTTTTGCCAAAGACTTTAGCCAAGCACCTGCGAACAACCGTACCCTGTATATTCATAAAATGATTTTGCAGCTAGGGATAGATCAGGAAATTGGCTGGATTGAATGGCTAGAAAATGTGATTCCTGAACTGAAAAAGTTTGATGCCGAAGCCTCATCTTAAAAGTATATTTTTAAGTAATAGCAACCACATCAATGTGAAATCAGGGTTGCTCACCATACAGAAATGATCAGGCTATGCTATAAAGAATAACGCATCTTTAATTACAACCATGCAAGGAAATGCTGATGCCTTTTTACCGCATGCCCGATGGCGAAGCTCTATTTGTACGTGAATTTGGTCAAGGTGAGCCTGTGGTTGTGCTTTCAGGTTTAGGCATGCACAGTTGGCAATGGTTGCCATTTCTGTATCAACATAAAAAGCAGTATCGTTTTATTATTCCAGACTGGCGTGGTTTTGGGGGTTCAAACCTGTGTGCCGTTCCAGAACTGGATGCTATTTCGAGCCATTGGCAAGATTTAAACAGTCTGCTTCAACAACAGAACCTGCAACAATTTAAACTGATTGGCTATTCCATGGGGGCAACCACTGCCATGCATGGCATGCAATATGGACAATTGGCTGCGCATTTAAGCAGTTATTTACAAATTGACCAAGCACCAAAAATTGGGGTAGATGAAAACTGGCCTTATGGCTTATTTGGCAATCAACATCAACAATTTAAACAGTTATTGATTCATCTGTCCGAGTTTTTACATGATCACGCGCAATATACTGATATTCAACAAATGGATGTGTTGCAGCGTAAAAACTTAGTCGAACTTTGGCTAGAATTTATAGAATTACAAGCCAGCAATAAAATCAGTCCGTTTTTATTTAAACTGGCCGTCAAACGTCCTGTTTTACAACGCTATATTTTACCTACACAGCGTTTAGATTATTTACGCTGGTATATCGACAATTATTTACACCATCAGGAAGATTATCGTGAGGCTTTAACTCAACTGGGTTGTCCGACAGTCTTTTTTACAGGCGCACAATCGACCTTGTATGCGGCAGAAGGACAACGTCAAGTGGTAGAAGCTATGCCGAATGCGAAACAAGTCATATTTCACCAATCTGGGCATACCCCTTTACTGACCGAACCGTTGAAATTTAATCAGGAAATTAGCCAATTTTTAAAACTAAACAGCTAAAGTAAAACGGTGGAAAATGTGGTTTGCAATATTTTCCACCGTAGCATCATTAGACCTAGATTTAGTTTAGATCTAGATTTAATTGGCAAAAGCCGCGATACCCGTTTGCGCACGACCTAAAATTAGCGC
Source organism: Acinetobacter sp. YH12205 (assembly GCF_013418125.1). Classification (NCBI taxonomy): domain Bacteria; kingdom Pseudomonadati; phylum Pseudomonadota; class Gammaproteobacteria; order Moraxellales; family Moraxellaceae; genus Acinetobacter; species Acinetobacter sp. YH12205. The sequence continues at coordinate 202,181 of NZ_VPCQ01000002.1, forward strand.
ATGCACATCGTGCGTCCCTTCATAGGTATTCACGACTTCCAAATTGACCAAATGCCGCGCCACGCCATATTCATCACTGATACCATTCCCACCAAGCATATCGCGCGCCATACGAGCAATTTCTAAGGCCTTGCCACAGTTGTTGCGTTTAATCAGCGAAGTACCTTCGAGTGAAGCAATACCCTCATCTTTCATACGACCAAAACGTAAAGCAATTTGTAAACCCAGCGCGATTTCGGTTTGCATATCGGCAAGTTTCTTTTGAATGAGCTGATTGGTCGCCAAAGGACGTCCGAACTGAATCCGATCCATCGTATATTGATGCGCAGTATGCCAACAAAACTCAGCCGCACCCATAGCACCCCAAGCAATGCCATAACGTGCACTATTTAAACAAGTGAACGGCCCTTTTAAACCACGCACTTCAGGTAACATATTTTCTTCAGGCACAAAAACATTGTCCATGACAATTTCACCTGTGATTGAAGCGCGTAAACCAACCTTGCCTTGAATGATTGGTGCAGAAAGTCCATCCCAACCTTTTTCTAAAATAAAACCGCGAATATCACCCACTTGCCCATCTGCTGAAACTTCTTTTGCCCACACCACAAATACATCGGCAATTGGACTATTGGTAATCCACATTTTCGCACCGTGTAAACGATAACCGCCTGCAACTTTATGTGCTCTGCTGTTCATACTGCCAGGGTCGGAGCCAAAATCAGGTTCAGTCAGACCAAAACATCCGATCCATTCACCCGAAGCGAGTTTGGGTAAATATTTTTGTTTTTGTGCTTCACTGCCAAACTCATAAATTGGCACCATCACCAATGAACTTTGCACACTTGCCATTGAACGATAACCTGAATCGACCCGTTCAATTTCACGTGAAATTAGCCCATAACTCACATAATTTAAACCTGCACCGCCATATTGTTCAGGTATGGTTGAGCCTAACAAACCAAGCTCACCCATTTCACGGAAGATGCTGCGATCTACCGTTTCATGTCTAAACTGATCACGTACCCGCGGCAGTAATTTTTCCTGACAATAAGCATAGGCACTATCACGAATCATACGTTCGGTTTCAGTCAATTGCTGTTCAAGCAAAAAAGGATCTTTCCAATCAAATTTCACTTTTTCACTGTGAGTTGCAGGCGTGTGATTTGGCGATGGATTGTGTTGTGACATGGCATCCTCTGCACATTATTATAGGTTCTGGTTCATCAATATTTGATTTTGCAGCGTCATACTACTTTACTTTATGTTCTATCATTAAAATGAAATAACAAGCAATAAAAAGTGAACTTTGATTCAATTATTCAGCAAAGTTATAGACAGCACTAAACTTTCACATATTTAGATACTTAAAATTCTGAAAAAATGAGCTGTAGATTTGTGTTTCTATTTTCGGCACTTATACTCAAATCTAACCATCCATCAAGAGAATAAAACATGCGTAAATTAGTGGTTTTTTCGGGTGCAGGTATGAGCGCAGAAAGTGGAATCAACACCTTTAGAGATGGTGATGGCTTATGGGAAAAACATCGCGTGGAGGATGTCGCAAGTCCTGAAGCATGGGCAAGGAATCCTGAATTAGTCCAACGCTTTTATAATGAACGTCGTAAAAACATTCTTAATGCGCAGCCTAACTTGGCGCATCGCTTAATTGCTGAACTTGAAGATGATTTTGATGTACAAGTGATCACCCAAAATATTGATGATTTGCATGAACGTGCAGGCAGTTCAGAAGTTTTGCATTTACACGGCAATATTCGTTTAGCCAAAAGCTCAGGGCCTCATGCACAATACACGACAGAATTTTTTCCAATTGAAGGTGACTCGCTGAACTTGCAACAGGATCTTTGCCCACAAGGCTATCCTTTACGTCCGCATGTGGTCTGGTTTGGCGAAGCAGTTCCTGCCTATGAAGAAGCACTGGATTTGATTCAAGATGCCGATATTTTTATTGTGATTGGTACAAGTTTGGTGGTGTACCCTGTTGCTGGATTAGTACACGAAATTCCTGCAAATTGTCAGGCTTATTATATTGACCCAAAAGCCATGCAAGCCCAACTTCCTGCTCAATTTCAACGGATTTCCAAAACTGCCACTGAGGGCATGCAGCAATTGTTCGATCAATTACATCAAGTTTAAAGTAATTACAGTATCTAAATTTTTCCACTTGTAAGATGTCATCAACATGCTTAGGCTATTTTGACATCTTGCAGCATTGCATCATTTTCATAATAGTTTTAGGTATCTCTTTAAAACTTTGTTACCATCGCTCTTTCTCTGTGTTTGTGATGTTTACTGCATATGACCTCATCTTATCAGCAACAACTTGATGCAAAAGTTGCCCGTATTTCTGCCCAATTTGCCGAATATAACCCGCCTGCCTTGCAAGTATTTGCCTCACCAGAACACAACTACCGTATGCGGGCAGAGTTCCGAATTTGGCATATTGAAGATGATCTGTTTTATGCCATGTTTGAACGCAGTGAAGATAAGCAGAAAAAAGTTATTCGTGTAGATGAGTTTCCGATTGCAGACCGCAGCATTAACTTATTAATGCCAAAGCTGTTAGCCGCCCTGAAAGCCGATCCCGTATTATCGGCTCGTTTATTTGAAGTGCATTTTTTAGCGACTTTAAGTGGCGAAATGTTGGTTTCACTGCTTTATCACCGCAAACTTGAATCTGATTGGGAGCCTGCAGCCCAAGCTTTGAGCAAAGCATTAAACATTAAACTGATTGGACGCAGCCGTGGGCAAAAATTCGTGCTATCCGATGAGTATGTAGTTGAACAATTACAGGTTTTTGAGCACACTTATACCTATAAGCAAATTGAAAGCAGCTTTACCCAGCCAAACGCGCAAGTTTGCCAAAAAATGCTGGAATGGGCATGTACGGTTGCCGAACATTCTGAGCAAGATTTATTAGAACTTTATTGTGGTAATGGTAACTTTACCCTGCCGCTATCGACTCGTTTCCGTCGTGTACTTGCCACAGAACTGGCTAAATCTTCGGTATATGCAGCGCAGTGGAATATTGAACAAAACCAGATTGAGAATATTCAAGTGGCACGCTTATCGGCTGAAGAGTTTACTCAAGCCTATAACGGTGAGCGTGAATTCCGCCGCTTGCAAGAAGCGAACATTGATCTTGCAAGTTATGATTTTGATACGGTCTTTGTCGATCCGCCACGCGCAGGAATTGATGATGCAACCTTAAAACTCCTACAGCGTTTTAAGCGTATTATTTATATTTCGTGCAACCCAGACACATTGCATGACAATTTAAAAACCTTGTGTCAAAACCATAAAGTGACGCAATTTGCACTGTTTGATCAATTCCCATACACTCATCATGTTGAGTCGGGTGTTTTACTGGAAAAGATTTAAACAATTTGTTGCATTATTCTTCAATATTTACAAGTTCTCCTTTTTAGCACTTGTAAATATTATGATGTAAATGAATCAGTTAAAGCATTACAAGCCCTTTAACTGTCATAATTTCGTTAAAAAAATGCAATATCATCGAAAATTCTGCAACTCGATTGCTGCTTTTATCACTTAGGTCGACTTGATTTATTTTTTATATTGGCTATATTTCGATCTATGTTAGGTTGTGAATGAAGGCTCTATGAGTTTTTGGCAAAAGTTGTTCTCTACAGAACAGCAAAACGAGCATAAAAATCAAATTGCTTGTGTTGAAAATGATTGCTCTTGCAAGACAAATGAACAACTTCTCGAAGCTTTAACCAAAGCCACAGATGAAGATGTCATTATCGGGATTAAGAAGGTTCTCGCTTCGCGAGGTTATAGCCGCAAAGAGTTAAATGAACTCCAGCATCTACCATTCCAGTAATGGAATATGATAAAAAAGGCATTTAGTTGAACTAAGTGCCTTTTTTAATGGCTGCATATATATTAGAACGATAAATTTTATAAATCGCGACACGTGCTTGAACTTGCACAAAAACGCTAATCTTTTCAAACGCAGTCAATCATATCTTCATAATCATGCGCTAATATTTCTACACATAATCATTACACCAATAAATTCGAATTATTCAAACAGAGAAAATGACAATGAAAAAAACTAGCCTTAGCTGTCTTGCCCTACTCAGCCTAAGTTTAACAGCCTGTAGCCCAATGCCGAAAGAATGTGCCGAAACTTGGGAGAAAATGGAAAGTTTTGCTAAAAACATGGGTATTTCAGATGAGCAACTTAAACAACAAAAAAAGCAATTTGAAAATGAAGTCAAACAAATGAAAAGCGAAGAAGCAGTCAAAATCTGCAGGATGCAAGGCACAGCCTTAGGTTTTATTGGACAATAAATTCAGCCAAGCCAAAACCAAATTCCAATGTTAGGGTTTACAGCCTTGATGATCTATATAAGCTAAAATTGGACCTAAATTGCGATGTGGATGAGTATGACGTTGTAATTGCGGAATATACGCTGTAGAAATCGAACCATCTAAATACAAGGCATTTGGCGTTTGCAGCTCATCTTTAAAAAAGGTGGCAAATTGATGAAAAGTTACGGGCGTCTTGCTAATCACAAAGTACAGGCTTTGGTCTTTTAACCCAACCCCATTTCTAATTTTATAAGAAGTACTGTCTGCCAAAAAACGTGAATTTAACTGGCGATTAATAACTAACATTGGGCCAGACTGTGTCGCATACTGCGCTTTGAACGCTTGATTGGCATATTGTTGGGTTGTTCCTAAAAACACCCGTTGATGATTCCACGCCAGTACACCATTGGGCTGAATTAAAAAATTCCCCCATCCCTGTTGCTGTCGGTTCAGCTTTTTAAGTTGTCGTCCTTGTTCCACATACAAACCCACAGGCGAATAATCTGGATGAAACATGCCTGCATTCATGGCAAATTGCATGTTTTCACAAGACTGTAGATTTTTTTGTAGTTGTGAAATTTGCAGATATGGTTTCCCTTGCCGATCTTTCAGATATAAGCCTAACTGTGACAACTGTGTCACTTCCACCACATCTGCATTGATTTTACTGTTGTTAACCGTCCATGCGCGAATTTCCGCTTGTGCAGTAGGCGTGCAGAATAAATAACAGAGCAATAAGCACTTCCACCGAGAACAAAACATTATCATCTCCATACCTGCTATGTTACAAATTGTGCATATAACTGAATGGGTTATCGCATATTTGCTTCAGACGCAGTACACTATAAAACCTGATTTCTTTTCTCTACTCATGTTACTTTATTGGTCAAGCGTACGATGCTCAAGCAGAAAACACGATTTCCTTTAGGGGCACATTTAATTGTGAAACACTTCGGCTATAGCCATCATGGTATCTATGCTGGGCGTGGTCGCGTGATTCACTATTCGGGTTTTGCACATCTTTTTAAAAAACACCCGATTGAAATGACCAGTATTGAAAAGTTTAGTCACGGCAAAAATATTATTGTGCAGTCGTATCATGCGCCCAAGTATAAAGGCCGCAAAGTGGTACGCCGTATGCGCTCCAGAATGCATGAAAACAATTATCATCTGATTATGAATAACTGTGAACATTTATGCACTTGGGCAATTACAGGTGTGGAAAGCAGCCCGCAAGTATTTAAGATGATGGATCGTTTAACCACCATTGGTTATGTCAGTTCATTGATGAGTTATATGAACAGTATGATGCTGACCCTGACCACCACTTGCTTTGCTTTAGTGCTCTATATTAAGAAGAAACTACGCGATAAAGCCAAAATGCAGTTACCGCAAATCCTGATGAAGCAGGAACAGCATAAAAACCGCTAATCGCAGTCATTTTAGCGACACTGTATATCTCACAAAATATTCTATAAACCTCAAATAGATAAAACCAAAAGCCCAACCTGAATTGATCAAGTTGGGCTTTCAAGTTGCAAGCTAAAACTTAAATAAGGTGTTACTTGCCAGGTTTGAAGCTGTCTTTTAAGTCTAAAATGCGGTTAAACACTGGTTTTTCCGCACTGTGATCATACTGATCTGCAACAAAATAACCTTCACGTTCAAATTGGAAACGATCTTCTGGTTGTGCTGTTGCCAATGCAGGTTCAACAATGGCTTGTACCACAGTCAACGATTCGGGGTTTAAATTCGCCAAGAAATCATCACCCACTTCTGGATCAGACTCAGTAAATAAGCGATCATATAAACGAACTTCTGCCGCAACGCCTTTGCTTGCAGATACCCAATGAATCACGCCTTTGACTTTACGACCTTCTGGGTTTTTGCCCAAAGTTTCAGGGTCAATTGAACATTTCAGCTCAATAACTTCGCCGTTGGCATCTTTAATCACTTCATCACACTTGATTACATAAGCATGGCGTAGACGCACCTCACCTTCTGGCACTAAACGCTTGAAACCTTTAGGCGGCACTTCTTCAAAGTCTTTACGGTCAATATAAATTTCAGAAGTCAGTGGAATGCTACGCTCGCCCATATCTACATTTGGATGACGTGCATGGACTAAATCCAGTGCTTCAGGCAAATTGGTCAAAGTCACTTTAAGTGGATTCAACACCGCCATGCCACGCGCTGCAGTATTTTCCAAAGATTGACGGATGCAATATTCAAGCATTGCCACATCCACAATACCATCCGACTTTGACACACCTACACGCTTACAGAAATCACGCAAACCTTCTGGTGTAAAGCCACGACGACGCATACCTACCACTGTTGGCATACGTGGGTCATCCCAACCATTCACAAAACCGCCTTCAACCAATTTACGCAATTTACGCTTAGATGTGATGGTGTAATCAATATTCAAACGGCTAGATTCATACTGACGCGGCACAGCCTCGGATTTCACCTTTTCCACCACCCAATCATAGAATGGACGATGGTCTTGGAATTCTAAAGTACATAGTGAATGAGTAATGCCTTCAATGGCATCTGATAATGGATGCGCATAATCATACATTGGGTACATTTTCCATTTATCGCCCGTTTGGTGATGCGATGAATGTAAAACACGATACAAAATCGGATCACGCATGTGTACGTTTGGTGAAGCCATATCAATTTTGGCACGGAGTACTGCCTGACCTTCGCCTAATTCACCATTGCGCATTTTTTCAAATAAAGCCAAGTTTTCTGCTACTGGCGTATCACGATATGGCGAATTTTTACCTGGCTCTACAAAAGAACCACGATTGAGCTTAATCTCATCAGGGGTTTGCAAATCGACATAAGCATCGCCTTGTTCGATCAGCTGAATTGCCCATGTATATAATTGATCGAAATAGCTTGATGCATAGCGTGGTTCGCCATTCCACTCAAAACCCAGCCATTTCACGTCATTGGCAATACCATCAACATATTCTTGTTCTTCTGCATCTGGGTTGGTGTCATCAAAACGTAAGTTACACACCCCTTGATATTCTTGTGCGATGCCAAAGTTCAAGCAAATTGCTTTCACGTGACCAATATGCAAATAACCATTCGGCTCAGGTGGAAAACGTGTCACCACCTGCTGAGTGCGACCCGCCGCAATATCATCGGTAATGACTTGACGTATAAAGTCTAAGCCCGGCTGTTGTTCTTGCTGCACAGCATCGACAGAGGCATTTGAACTTGGTGTCGGGGTGTTTGGCAGAGATGCAACAACATCATTTGGCTTCATAGCAATAAAATCACTTCTAAAATAAAATTGGATAAACTAGGTTACAGAAACTTCAGTAGTGAAGCATACATCACCCATTAGAACGCTTTTCCTTGTTTTTAACAAAGAAAATAACGTTTTTACTTGCCTTGTAGTTTACAGTTTGCTTATGCTTCTCTCAACCAAAAAACCCATGGCATTCGTGTCCATGTTTAGGAGATTACACAATGAGTTTTCCTCAAGTCGAATTAAACACCAATAAAGGTCGTATTGTTTTAGAATTGAACGCTGAAAAAGCACCAATTACAGTTGCTAACTTCTTAGAATACGTTCGTGATGGTTTTTATGACGGCGTAATTTTCCACCGTGTTATTGATGGTTTCATGATCCAAGGCGGTGGCATGGATGAAAACTTCAAAGAAAAAGCAACACGTGATGCGATTGAAAACGAAGCAGACAACGGCTTAAGCAACGATGTTGGTACAATTGCAATGGCTCGTACCCAAGCACCTCACTCTGCTTCTGCACAGTTCTTCATTAACGTAAAAAATAACTCTTTCTTGAACCACACAGGCAAAACTGCACAAGGTTGGGGTTATGCCGTGTTTGGTAAAGTTGTTGAAGGTATGGACGTTGTAGATGCTATTAAAGGCGTGCGTACTGGCAACCGTGGTTATCACGCAGATGTTCCACTAGAAAATGTGGTGATTGAATCTGCAAAAATCATTGCTGAATAAGAATCTTACCCGACCTCGCTTACGCACATCATTTTAAAGTACTGCTTTAAAATTCGTTTAGGGAGGAGAAATCCCTCTTTTAAAAGAGGGATTTCGGGAGATTCCAAGGAATAATTCGTGACCTATCTGTTTATCGCAGATTTACACTTGTCACCAAATCACCCTCGACTTGTTCGGGGGTTTTTAGATTTGCTAGACGCTTATCAAAATAAAAACACCCAACTGTATATTTTAGGCGACTGGTTTAATGCATGGATTGGCGATGATTACACCGCAGCGTGGCTCGATGAAGTTGTTGCACGTTTAAAGCAATTTAGCCAAGCAGGTAATCAAATTTACTTTATTGTCGGCAATCGTGATTTCGCTTTGGGTCAGAAATTTTTAGATCAGTTTTCAGGACAACTCCTGCCCGATGTGTACACGCTGCATATTGGTTCTCAACAGGTACGTTTAGAACATGGCGATGCACTGTGTACCGATGATGTGTCCTATCAAAAATTCCGTAAAATCATTCGCAATCCCATCATTTTAGGGATTTTAAAGAAAACACCTTTGGCTTTTCGGCAAAAACTTGCACAAGGTTTCCGCAAAAAAAGTCAGCAAGCCAATCAAGTCAAAAGTTATGACGTCATGGACGTAAATGCAGATGCTGTGTCACAAGCCTTGCAGCATGCAGATGTGTTAATTCATGGGCATACGCATCGTCCAAATATTCACAATGAACACGGCAAACCTAGAATTGTATTAGGCGATTGGCGCGCAGATGCTGCACAAATTTTAGTAGTTGAACCAAATCAAGCCTTAGCAACTTGGCAACTGAGTCATTGGAACTATTAAGCGCAACATCTTTACATAAAAATAATAGATACAACACTAAAGGTACTTAGCTAAACATAGCTAACTAAAACCTCTTTAGCCAAAATCTCTTCAGCTAGCAGATTAATACCCACCTTCCGTTTTAATCACTTCGGCATCAGCTTTATATTTAGCCAACAACTCACGCAGCGAAGTCATCAACACACTGGTATCTACCCCAACTGCCACAAATTCTGTGCCTAAATCCAAATACTTTTGTGTCACTTCATGTTGGGTCGATAAAATCCCTGCTGCTTTGCCTGCTGCACGAATCCGTTGAATCGCATCGACCACAGCGGCTTGTACTTCTGGATGGTTCGGATTGCCTTCATAACCCATCGTGGCAGATAAATCCACCGCACCAATAAACACCCCATCAATCCCATCGACTTGTAAAATAGCATCCAGATTTTCTAAACCTGTGACCGATTCAATTTGAATGAGCAAACAAATATTTTCATGCGCTGTCGCGTAATAATTTGGAATACTGTTCCAGCGAGTTGCACGTGCTAAAGCTGCGCCTACGCCGCGAATACCTTCAGGTGGATAACGTACCGCTTTGACCATCAACTCAGCGTGTTCAACGCTTTCAACCATAGGAATCAGCAAAGTTTGTACGCCAATATCCAACAGTTGTTTAATGAGTTGCACACTGCCAATCGGCGGGCGCACCACCGCTTGAGAGGGATAAGCCGCAATACTTTGTAATTGTGACAAAGTGGTTCTTAAATCACTCGGTGCATGTTCCCCATCAATTAAAAGCCAGTCATAGCCTGCATTGGCGGCAATTTCAGTGCCATACGCATCTGCTAAACCTACCCATAAGCCAATTTGCTGCTGAGTTTTTAATTTACGCTTAAAATAATTGATATATTCCATCCATACACCTTTGGGATGCACCATGCTCAAGTTTATATTTAACGCCTATTTGCTATAAACAACCAATAGTGAAAACGTCTTGCATGATTGAATTTAACACTAAGTTTAAAGATGTTTATGTCGTGCTCATCTCATCTTAACCGCATAAATAGCACATGGATTCATTCCGTTAGCATAGCGAGGCATGTTAAGCTTTTGGCGCACACCTGCCCCAAATATAGTCTTTAAATGGAGATGATTCATGGATTTGCTCAACGTTGCACAAACTCGTTATACGACCAAAGCCTATGATGCGAGTCGCACTATTCCTGCAGAACAATTTGAGCGTTTATTAGAAATTCTGCGTTTAGCACCATCTTCCATTAATATTCAGCCGTGGCATTTTTTTATTGCAGATCGCCCTGAAGCCAAACAACGTATTGCTAAAGCTTTAGTTGGAAAGTACGCCTATAACGCCCCTAAAGTTTTAGATGCTTCGCATACCATTTTATTTTGCACCAAAGCTGACATTAGCGAATTACATTTAGAAAACCTGCTTAATCAGGATGCTGCTAGTGGACGCTTTAAAGATGAAGCCGCTAAACAAGGTCAGAAAGACAGCCGCACAGGTTATGTCGATTACTACCGCAATGAAAAAGGCGATATTCAGCGTTGGGCAGAAAATCAAACCTTTATTGCACTCGGACAAATGCTTTTGGCTGCAGGCATTGAAGGAATTGACGCAACGCCAATTGGTGGTTTTGATGAAGCAATTTTAACTCAAGAACTGCAACTAACTGAGCAAGGACTGATTCCTTCGGTTTTATTGTGTTTAGGCTATCGTAGTGAACAAGATTTTAATGCCAAACTGCCAAAATCACGCCTTGATAAACGCGAGATTTTCACGCAACTGTAAAACAAACATGCGATAACACTAGGGACAAAATTTGTCCCTATTTTTTGGTCTGAATTTTGCTTTATCTATATTTGCAATCTGTACTCAATCTCTATCAAAAATAAAAATGAGGTGTATGATGCTCAATTTAATGCCGCTAAAACTAGAATGCCGACGTTGTAAAAAACTGTATTTATATCAAGCCAAACCAAGCTATCCAACCCTGCGCTGCCCGATCTGCGATAGAACCACAATGCTGCATGGTCTTGCAGAAACTGCAGATTTATTGCGACATCCTTTTCGCTTTATGTTGAGTTATCTTAAACCGTCATGGCATAAGCGAGGCAAAGCACACTAAGCAATGCCAAGCCTAGCCCAATAGTGGTCGTGCTTTTCAGCTTTTCTTTAAAGAACAATACTCCACTGATCACGCCAAATAGCACCACTAAAATATTCATCCCTGCAAATACCACTGCAGGGCTGTCTTTGAGCAGCATGTGAGCTTTGACATACAAGGCAATATTGGCAAAATTCAGTGCACCCAAAATTAAACCTGCACTGATATTTTGCATACTGCCCATGCTTTTATCGCGGATTAAGATATAAGCCATCGCCAAAACAAAAGCACATACAAACATCAAATTCAGCGCAACTGCAAATTGCAGTCCTAAACCTGTGCTGTATTTAAGCAAAACATCAATCAGTGCATAACCCAGCCAAACACAGCTCAAATATAAGATGCCTTGTTGCGCTTTAGCAGACTGCCCTGCAGCACGATGCGAATACAAAATACATAAGACCGCGATAATCCCAAGCGCGATTCCCACAATTTTCAGTTGGCTAAAATTTTCCTGAAAAATAAAATAAGCGGCTGCTAAAGACAAAACCACTGACAAACGCTGTGCAATTTCAGTTTTTAAAATACCTGCGCTGTCCAACGATTTTGCTAATGCTAAAAAGACACTGGGCAACAACACACCCAAACTAATAATGAGCCACCACGGCGTATGTTGGATTGAGATCGTGCCCAAGTTGGGTTTAAACCAGTAAAAACACAACACACTGGCACTGACATAATTCCATGTAATCATCTGCATGGGGTTAAAACCCTGCGTTTTGCAGACTTTTAATAAAATAGAGACCAGTACACTACAAAAGGCTGCGGCTACAATCAGTTCCATGACACGCTCGAGGATTGTTTTTGTTCTTGATTGGAAGTTGTGGACTCATCAGTAAAAAGCCCACAAGGACTGTGGGCTTTCGAGTTCTTAATTAAATTAAGAATTATTTGTAACGTTCAACCATTTTCTCTAAAGAAATTGGGCGAATTTTGTCTGCATTACCTGCAGTACCAAATGCTTCATAACGGTCTATACAAATTTGTTTCATTGCATCTACAGTTTTTGCGAAGAATTTACGTGGGTCAAATTCGCTTGGTTGTTCTGCCATCATACGGCGCATTGCACCAGTAGAAGCTAAACGTAAATCTGTATCGATGTTGATTTTACGCACACCATGCTTAATTGCTTCAACCAATTGCTCAACAGGTACACCATAAGTTTCTTTGATGTCACCGCCGTATTGGTTAATCACCGCCAACCATTCTTGTGGTACAGAGCTAGAGCCGTGCATTACAAGGTGTGTATTTGGCAACGCAGCATGAATTTCTTTAATACGGTCAATTGCAAGAATATCGCCTGTAGGTGGACGAGTAAACTTGTATGCACCGTGCGAAGTACCAACAGCAATCGCTAAAGCATCCACATTAGTATCTGCAACGAAGCTACGTGCTTCTTCAACAGATGTTAACAATTGAGAGTGGTCAAGTACGCCTTCTGCGCCCACGCCATCTTCTTCACCTGCCATACCTGTTTCAAGACTACCTAAACAGCCAATCTCACCTTCAACCGATACACCACACGCATGCGCCATTTGCACAGTACGACGCGTCACTTCGACGTTGTATTCATACGACGTTGGTGTTTTACCATCTTCACCCAAAGAACCATCCATCATTACTGATGAAAAGCCTAGTTGGATCGAACGCTGACATACATCAGGGCTTGTACCGTGGTCTTGGTGCATAACCACTGGAATATGTGGCCACTCTTCAATTGCAGCCAAAATCAGGTGACGCAAGAATGGCGCACCTGCATATTTACGCGCACCTGCCGAAGCTTGAACAATTACAGGTGAATTGGTTGCATCTGCGGCTAACATAATTGCGCGCATTTGTTCTAAGTTGTTGACGTTAAACGCTGGAACGCCGTAAGCATGTTCACCGGCATGATCCAAGAGCTGGCGCAATGAAATAAGAGCCATAATATCCTCCCAAATAATGTTGGTTATTCTACCCTGTGATTTGTTTCAATTCAGCAACAAATCGCCTTTTTCAAAAAAAAGTCCCTGCAAAAGCAGGGACTTTTAAACAAATTACTACAATTTGTCGTTTTTCAGCACTTATTGCGCTTCAGAAGCAGCAACTTCTGTGTCTGCAGTCGCAACGTCAGCAGGTGCATTTGCAACGTCTTCAGGAATATCGGTGTTGCCTTCATCCAAGATTGGTTGGTCAATTGCGTCGATTGCAGCTTGTTGTTCTGGTGTAACTTGAGCGTTATCTACAACTGCAGAAGATGCATCAGTTTCAGTCGCAGGTGCGCTTTCTTTTTTTGCACAAGCAGTCAAGGCTAAAGATGCAGCAATTAAAGCAGCAAGTGTTAGTTTTTGAATCATCGTCATTTCCTACAGTTAGGTCATTCATTTACTACAGTTTATTGCATATTTATGACATTTTGATGACTACGGCATGACATAAATATAAAAAAGTTGACCGAAGTCAACCTTTTTAAAAATTATTGATAAATTTTCTAGATTTAAGCGCGTTCTAATAATACCGCAACTGCAGGTAAGGTTTTACCTTCTACAAATTCAAGGAATGCACCTCCACCTGTAGAGATATAACCGATTTTGTCTGCAACTTCATACTTGTCAATTGCAGCTAAAGTGTCACCACCGCCTGCAATAGAGAAACCTGCAGATTCTGCAATCGCCAATGAAAGTGCTTTCGTACCTTCACCAAATTGATCAACTTCAAATACACCCACTGGGCCATTCCAAAGAATTGTTTTTGAAGTTTTTAAAATTTCAGCAAATGCTTTTGCAGTTTCTGGGCCTACGTCTAAAATCATATCGTTGTCTGCAACATCTTCAACTTTTTTCACAGTTGCTTTCGCTGCTGCCAATGAACCCAAGAAATCTTCAAAATTAATTTCAGCGGCATCTGCAACTACAACATCGGTTGGCAGTGGTACAGAAACTTTTGCGGCAATTGCTTTGGCAGTGTCAATCAAATCATTTTCACATAATGATTTGCCCACGTTATAGCCTGCTGCAGCAAGGAAAGTATTGGCAATACCACCGCCTACAATTAATTGATCGCAAATATCAGACAATGAAGTCAATACATCTAACTTAGTCGATACTTTAGAACCTGCAACAATCGCCACCATTGGTTTTTCAGGTGTTTTTAAGGCACGACCCAAAGCATCTAATTCCGCAGCCAATAATGGGCCTGCTGCTGCCACTGGTGCTAAACGTGCAACGCCTTCAGTAGAGGCTTCTGCACGGTGCGCGGTACCAAATGCATCCATCACAAATACATCACACAATGCTGCATATTTAGCGGCAAGTTCTGGGTTGTTTTTCTTTTCACCGTGGTTAAAACGGCAGTTTTCCAATAAAACGACTTGACCAGGAGCAACGTCTACACCATCTAAATAGTCAGTGATCAGTTGAACATCTTGACCTAATGCTTGGGTTAAATACGCAGCTACAGGTGCTAAAGATTGTTCAGCTTTTGGCTCACCTTCAACAGGACGACCTAAGTGAGAATACACCATCACTGCTGCACCTTTGGCAACAGCAGCTTGAATCGTTGGCAATGCCGCACGTAAACGTGCATCGCTGGTGATCACACCATTTTTAACAGGTACGTTTAAATCTTCACGAATAAGGACACGCTTACCTGCTAAATCGAGGTCAGTCATACGCTGAAAGTTCATGTATAGCTCACTTTATTGATATCAAAACGCCACGATTTTAAATGATTATGCAGAAAAAGGTTAGCAACTTTTGTAGAATTGCTGTTTAAAGCAAAAGTTTTGATTATGATAGAGAAAAGCTACCATCTTTCTCGCACTTATGTCTATTCATCCCGATCCAAATATCAATCGTTTAAATGTTTTGGGCAAACCTCTCGCCAGTTGTTGCTTTGATCCTATTACTGGATATTTCCGTAACGGTTTTTGTCATACCGCCCCAACCGATTTAGGTCAGCACACCGTTTGTGCGCAAATGACCTCTGATTTTTTAAATTTCTCGCAAAAAATTGGCAATGATTTAATTACGCCAGTGCCAGAAGTTGGTTTTAACGGCTTACAGCCGGGTGATTTTTGGTGTATTTGCGTCACTCGTTGGGTTGAAGCCTATCAGGCAGGTCAAGCGCCACCAATTAAAATTCAAGCCTGTCATCAGTCCGTATTGTCTTATGTGCCTTTAGATATTTTGATGGATTATGCGGTGTGATGATCTGATGCAACATCCTGAAATTATTTTAGCGTCTAGCAGCCAAACCCGTCAGCAATTGATGAATCGTCTGCATTTGGCTTATAAGTCAATTTCTCCTGATATTGATGAATCTGCGCAGGGTGAATTGCACGCAGATGATTTAGCGCAACGCTTGGCTTTTGAAAAGGCACACTATATTGCGCAGCAATATCCTAATGCGATTGTAATTGGTTCAGATCAAGTGGCATGGCGTGAACAGCAGCCAGATATTTTTATAGGTAAACCGCTCACTTCAGAAAAAGCCATACAACAATTACAAGCCAATTCAGGTCAAACGGTTTATTTCAGCACTGCGCTGAGTGTGCAGCAGCAATCTACAGGCTTTGAACAAACAGTTGTAGAACACTACACCGTTAAATTCCGCAACTTAACCGACAATGAAATTGCACGATATGTTGCAAAGGAACAACCGCTACATTGTGCAGGTAGTTTTATGTGCGAAGGTTTAGGTATTAGTCTGTTTGAAGCCATGCAAGGCAATGACCAAACTACTTTGATGGGTCTGCCGATGATTCAGTTATGCCGCATGTTAAGAATGCTGAATATTCAGGTTCCTTAAGTTTAAAACTGTGTAATTTAACAGCCGTGAATATTTATAAAGACTATAAATCACCTTGCCCTTTGCAGCGACAAATCAGACAATATTGAGATTATTGATAAAACTTGCTTAGGCTATTTTATGTCGCAACCTTTAGATGTTTTGGGCGGAATTACCGCAGAACAATTCCTAAGTGAATATTGGCAAAAAAAACCACTTTTGGTACGCAATGCACTCCCAGAAATTGCCAACCTACTTGAACCTAGTGATGTAATGGAACTGGCACTTGAAGAAGATGTGACTGCCCGTTTAATCAAACAAAAAGATCGCGATCCAAATCAATGGACTGTGAAATCATCACCGCTCATTAAGGCTGATTTTCAAAAAATGCCAAAGTTGTGGACGCTATTGGTACAAGCCGTTGATCATTACTCTTTTGATCTCGCTGAACTTTGGAAAAAATTTCCTTTTATTCCGCAATGGCGACGTGATGACATAATGGTGTCTTATGCCCCTAAAGGCGGCTCTGTAGGTCAGCATTTTGATTTCTACGATGTGTTTTTGCTACAAGGCTATGGACATCGTCGTTGGCAACTTGGGCAAATGTGTGATGCTGAAACTGAATTTGTCGCAGGACAACCGTTAAAATTATTGCCTGAAATGCAGGTCAATTTTGATGAAGTTCTTGCACCTGGCGATTTACTCTATGTGCCACCGGGTTTGGCACATTATGGCGTGGCGGAAGATGATTGTCTGACGTTCTCGTTCGGTTTCCGCATGCCGAATATTAGTGAAATGATGGATCGAGTGAGCGATAAATTCTCTGCCGATGAAATGTTACGCACGCCACTACAAGACCTTGTTCGTAAAAAAAATACCCAAATTGGCGAAATGACTGCGACAGAATTGGATTATCTGAAAGCAGAATTGTGGGCGCGTTTACAAAACTCATCGGTGTTGGATGATGCGATTTTAAGCTTAATGTCTGAACCGAAATATCCTGAAAATATTCCTGAAGTAGATGAAATAGGTGTAGGCGATTTAGAAGATGCGCTAGATCAGGGTTATCAAATCATGTTGGAACCCGCCTCTCGCCTACTTTATGCAAATCAGCTAGATGAAGTTTTATTTTGGGCGAATGGTGAAGCGATTTGTGTCGCAGAAGCATCTATCCCTACGCTGCAAAAAATTGCCAATGGTGAACGCGTGCTGCTCGATGAAAACCTTTACGACGCAAATATTTTGGAAGATTTGGTACAACTGCTCAATGAATCCATTTTAATGTTGTTACCTGCTGAAGACGCTTAAAATATTCGTTTCAGCCCCCTCAAGATGATCAATTCATCTTGGGGAATTTAGATAAGCGGGATCTAAAGTTAAAACTGCCTGAATTAACGTATAGCCAGGTGTCGAATTTAATTTTAATTGCCCTCCAACCCGTTCTAAACGCATTTTCATACTGCGCATCCCAATACTCATGCCATGTTCAAGCACGCTATTGGCTTCAAAACCTACACCATCATCCTGAATTTTAAGTACCAATTGCTTAGGCGGTACAAATTGCATACTGACGGATACATGCTTGGCTTGGCTGTGTTTAATCACATTGGTTAAACTTTCTTCTAATACCCGCATCAAAGTTAAGCACTGTAACGAATTCGGCTCAATCACCCATTCATTTGGAAAATCCCACTTGGAATGAATATCCATTTCATCCATCAATTGACTAAAACGATGACGTACTGGCGCAACCCAAATTTTAGGATTTTCAGGCACTTTAGAACCAATGGAAGAACCACTATCAATAATTTGACGTAAATCATCACGCAGTAATTTCAGCATAGATAAGAACTGCTGATTACTCATGTTCTGTTCGCTTTGGTCGACCATAATCATGGAACGTACCAAAGATGCACCCAAACCATCATGCAAATCATGCGATAGATGAATCCGCTCTTGCAAACGCACATTTTCCAATTCTAAATAATGCTTTTCTGACATACTGCGTTTTAAATCATCACTGACTTCAAAAACTTTAAGCTCTAAATCTTGATTAAATTTCTCAATTTTTTGAATATTTCTTTTTAGGCGCATGCCTAAAATAATCGCAATAAATAAAGTAATTACTGGCGAGGTATACGGTGATAATGGCTGATATAAACTTGCCGTTGCCGCATTACTTAAACGAAATACATCTACACCCGCAAAAAAGCCAATCAAGGTTAAACAAAATAGCAGCAGATATACTTCTGTTTTTGGGGATTTATACGCTAAATACGCCAAATAAAAATAAACCACGACTAGTAAGCTGGCATAACTTAAAAAGACAATCCCAAATACCAGTTTGACATAATCTAAGGGTGTTAAAAACACACAAACGATTACCGCTAAACTCAGAATAAAAATACTTTCTTCCAATATTGGCAAGCGTTGATTGACAAACCTAATTAAATACAGACTAAAAGCTAAAACATAGAGGATAAAAAAGCTTAAATTGGCTTGAGATGCCACCAATACACTTGGGTATGGAAAGGTTTCTGTGGTTAAAAAATGAGAAATAAATAATAACCAGAACATGCAACTCAACGCGAACCAACCAAAACTCTGATCACGGCGTAAAAACAGCCAAATAACCAAACATAAAATGCCTAAAGTGGCAGATAAAATCGCATTAATTTCAAATAAAGTACGTTTATTCCATATACTTTGCTGGTGCTGTTCAATATTGTTATGCACATTATTAAAACTTATTTTTCCTATACCCGCATTTTGAAATGCATATCCATTTACATAGACCAATATTTGATTTTTACCTTGTTTTAAGCCTGAAATAGGTAAAATCCAGTAACGTGGCATATTCCAGTTTTTTGACAAAGGCTCTTCTAAATGTTGACTTGCCCAAAGTAAATCTTGATTCAGATAAACTGCCCCTGCACTATTTAAAAAATTCAGTGCAAAAACGATGGGTTGATTTAAACGATGATCACGCTCACAAAACCACTCCCACTCTATTTTGTACCACGCCCCACCATTATAATTTTTCCAGCGATCATCCCAAACGTCGGGCAGTTGAACATTTTCCCAACCCGTTTCAGGTTTTTTATTATGTGATGCTGTTTTGGCAGAGCTGATTGAAAGTACATGCACATTGCAGTACTGATTAATTGGGTACACCACTTGCTGCGCATAGCTTTGCCACGCACAGAACAATAACAACACGCCCAAACCACACTGCCAAAGCCTTTGAATCATAAAAGACCTAAAGTTCTAGCGGTACTGACAGCCTTAGTGCGTTTAGTGACCGACAACTTCCGATAGATATGTTTAATATGACTTTCAACGGTATAACGCGACACAAATAATTGCTCAGCAATTTCACGGTTACTTAAGCCCTGCGCCACCAGATTTAAAATTTCTAATTCACGATTGGTGAGCTGTTCATAATGTGAGTTGAATGCTTGAGCATCGGCGCGATCTGATAAATCTTCGGTCAGCACGGGTAATTTTTGATGTGAAATTTGCGATAAAATTTCACGGGCGATAAATGGGTCTATCGGTGCACCACCTCTTAAAATGCTGCGTATTGCGATAATAATTTCAGCATCATCACGTTCTTTAAGCACATAGCCTGTTGCACCTGCTTGAATTGCAGAAAATAAGCTGTCTTGGGTGCTCCATGCAGAAATCACCAAAATTAATGCGCTTGGATCTCTAAAATGTAATTGTTCGATTAGTTCTTTACCATTGCCATCGGGCAAGCCTAAATCGACTAAAGCTAAAGCAATCGGATGATCTTCTATACACGTCATTGCAGCTTTAAGATGACTCACGAAAAATAGCATGTCATCTTGATAGCCAATATCATGCAAAATTTTTCTAAGACGTGACTGAATAATAGGCTCATCTTCAACAATTAAAACCGGTACGGGTAATATCGCTTCCATTTCTGCCATCATTCATCCCCTTGATTATGTTTGTAAATATATCAATCGTTTTGATGTAAACACTATCCCTAGAATTAAGGAGTTTTTCAAATTTAGCTTATTTTATAAACATGAGCATAGCACTGAAACATGAAACTCGAGCATGAAATAAAAAATAAATGTGAAGTACTATTTTATTTTAGAAATCGCTTCACATTTTAATGAGCAGCGCAGCATAAATATGCTTTGATGCCGAGAACAGCATCAAAGCAAATGTAGAGCCGTATTTAAAAGATGGTTGATAAATTAATAATAAGTCTTAGAGCTATGTGCATGTAAAAATGCAGGAATCAGCCCTGTTAAAGCCGCACGAATATCCGCACGTTCATTGATTAATTGATGCGAGCCTTCTTCTAACATGAGTAAGGTTTGCAGGCGGAATTTACGCCGAATAAACTCAATGTTGTAGCGCCAATCTACGGTTTGATCTTGCGCCCCTTGTGCCAACCAAACAGGAATACGGCAAGCTGGACGTTCTTCCATCTCCAACATCCATTTAGACATGGCTAAAATCCAATCCATGCCCATCATTCTAGGTTGCAGCGGGTCTTTTAAACGCACAAAGCGTAAAAATTCAGGATTATGATTATTGCGTCGGAAATGTCGCGGCACTTCACGCTTAATCCGACGGATAATGCCCAAACCAACAGAGTTATGCCACCATGCCGATTTTGCAGGACGAATCAAAGGCGATAACAACAACACACGTTCTACAAATGGATTTTCACGGCGCTGAGCAAATTCCAACAAGTGATGCATCCAAATTGCACCACCTGTACTTTGCCCAATGCCCAACCACGGTTTTGGCAATTGATCGGCATTTTTTACATATTGATAAACCGCATGTAATACTTGCTGATAATGATCAAAATTTTTGATGTTGGCAGGATAACCATCACTCAATCCATGTCCGGGCAAATCATAAGTCAAAACACTAAAGCCCTGCTCTAATAATTCTTTGACGATAGGTTGATAAATCCCGCTATGTTCCAAATAGCCATGCAGTAGAAATACCGTGCCCTGCACCTGATCAAATTTGGTTTTGCTTAAATCGGGTTGAAAAATTTGCACATGCAATTTAAACAACGGCATTTGCACATAGCCTTGCCAATGTTCACAGTCCAACAAATGAAAACCATAAAGCTGTCGATAGGCTTGTAACTCAACACTCGGTTCAAAACCACGATTCAAATTTAAAGGTTGTAGAATTTGTGGTGTGGTTTCCCGACTCGGCACTGGCAAATCTAATTGCTTCAACACGCTTGGGTTTAAAAATGGAATATCAGGCATTATGGCACCTCGCGACATGCGCTAGAACCAATCAAGACATCCCGAATGGTGGCAAGCATTTCATAATTGGCACGGCGGCTATGATCATAGTTTTGTTCACTTGGACGCCATGCAGTCAGTTGAGTCGGCATGGGAGCCTCGACTGGAATCGTTTCAATTCCATTCAAAGCAAATAAACGGCGGGTGCGTGGCATGTGATAACGGTCTGTAATCAAAATCACTGTCGGCGCCCCCCCTTTTTTTTGTAATAATAAAGAACTAAAACGTGAATTTTCACAAGTATTCATGCTGCGATCTTCTAATAATTTTGCTTCGACATCATATTTTTTTAACCAACGCTGCATATAAGGTGCTTCTACACCACTCAGTACAATCGGCAATTGATATTGTTTTACCACCGCTAGGGTCGTTTCTAAACGTAAACGTGTGTAGTCATTGACCACAATATCTTTGCCATTATCATCTAAAGTTAAGCCACCACCTAAAACCACAATCGCATAAGGTTTAGAGTTTGCAGGTATTTTTGGAATATTTTGTTGCTGAATTAAAGCAATATCTTTAAAGATTTCTTCATCTACAGGCTCACTTTCGGTTTCGGCAATTTTATGAGTGCTTAAAAACTCCAAGTATTGTTCCATGAGTACCTGATTTTCATGACTATCCAAATTGAGCAAGGCTTTTACATTTTCGGATGGGTCTTCTACAACTGCTTCAGAAGCTGCATTAGACACCAACAATGGGACTTGCGGCAACTCTTGCTCAGATGCTAATTTTTTTTGCGTTTGTTCTTCTAAAATAAGCGCTTGTAAGGCTTTATAACGAGCCTGAATTAAAGTTAAATTTTTCGAATTTTCAGATTGAATCTCTTGCTCCATCAGCTTCAAATAAGCTTGTCGGGCAATCCATAAATCTGAACCGGGTTCCAAGCTGTCTTGATCACTAAAAGCCGCCATTTGCTGACTTTTTGCTGCCACTTGATTCACTTCTACAGGTACCAAAGTGTTCAGCGTTTTGACCACCAAAGTAGAATAAAAAGGTGAATAGATAAAAATCATGAACGCTGCAAACAATACAAATAGCACGGCAGCAATTTGTACCAATCTGAGCATCCAATGATTCTGTTTCATCTTCACTTAACCTACCGGTTGATGTGCACGAATCAAACCTGTTTCATCAAATAACACAGGTTCAGGTTCTAGTGAAATACCAAAACGACTCAAAACATCTTGCTGCACAGCACGATAGGTGTGTTGCACATCTGCCAAAGTGGCATCGGCATAATTGACTAAAACCAACGCTTGTTTATGAAACATACCCACCACACCCAGTTGTTTTCCCTTCCAGCCAGCTTGATCAATCAACCAGCCTGCTGCAATTTTAACTTGCGCATTCGGCTGTGGGTAATGGGGTAAATTTGGAAATTGTGCTGCAATTTGGTCAAATTGCTGAGTCGAAATCACAGGATTTTTAAAGAAACTACCTACATTTGGATATTCTGCAGGATTAGGCAGCTTACTTTGGCGAATTTGAATGACTTGTTGCTGCAGATTTTCAGCAGTTTGCTCATCGCCTACAGCAGCTTTTAAGTCGCCATAATTTAATTTTAACGCAGCCTGTTTTAACAGTTTAAAAGTCACATGGGTAATGATGTAACGGTTGGGATGATCTTTAAAAATACTGTGTCGATAGGCAAACTGACAATCTGCAGCAACAATTGAGCTGAATTGTTGGCATTCACGATCATAGACCTGCACAGATTCAATAAACTCACCGACTTCAACGCCATAAGCACCAATATTTTGCACAGGTGAAGCGCCGACCAAACCTGGAATTAAAGCCAGATTTTGCAGACCATATAATTTTTGTTCCGTGCTCCATAACACAAAATCATGCCAGACTTGTCCTGCACCAACTTTTAGGGTAATACTTGCATCATCTTCAGCGCATTTTTCGATGCCCTGAATATCCATGTGCATGACCAAGGCATGAATATGTTCAGGCAATAACATATTGCTACCACCCGACAAAATCAGCACATTTAACTGTTCTGTCTGAGCAAATGCCAAAGCATCCTGCACATCTTGGATATTTTCAACTTTGACATAATGCGATGCAGTTGCATCTAAATTTAACGTATTGAACGGTTTGAGTTGCATGTTGTGTTGAATGTGCATGACTTAAACCTTCAATTCAAATTGTTGTTGTAAAACTTTCACCCATGCGCGACTACTCGACTCGCATTGATCGAGCACCCGCTCAAAACCATCGGCTTCGCCATAATATGGATCGGGTAATTCTTGCTGCGTATAATGCGGATCGTGTTCGCTCATTAAGGCTATTTCAGCGCGCAAACTGCCCAGTTCAGCTTCAGCACGGCGCATTAAAGATTGAATATTGCTTAAGTTTTCAAAATCCATCGCCAAAATCAAATCAAACTCGACAAAGTCTTGTATACGTAACTGACGCGCGCGCAATGTAGATAAGTCATAACCACGTTTGAACGCATGTTTTTGGCTGCGTAAATCTGGGGCTTTGCCTGGATGATAATTACTGGTTCCAGCAGAATCTACCAACACATTGAGTTGTTGTTCATCACAAAAATGTCGAAGTACAATTTCTGCCGTTGGAGAGCGGCAAATATTTCCCAAACAAACACATAACACCTTATATGGCGTTTTGGATGACATAAACAACCTCAAAGCTACTTTATTTTTAAGAGTCTTATGTTAAGTTATTTATGATATGAATCCTATATCGTGACCCTACAATAATGTTGAATTAAGTATAAAAATTAGGAATAAAGACGATGCAGCATTTTCAATTTCAAACAGTTGGCAACATTATTTCTGGATTGGGTTCAATTTCTGAACTAAAAACGGTTTTAACCGAAAAGAGTTATAAGCGTTTGTTATTGGTCACCGATGCTGGCATTTTACAACAACAATTACATCAACCTATTTTAGAAATTTTAAAGCAACTGCAACTGGACTATGCCATTTACTCGAATGTGCAAGCCGACCCCGCAGAACAGATTGTGTTAGAAGCAGTTGATTTTGCCAAACAGCAAAATATTGATGTTGTATTAGGTTTTGGTGGGGGTAGTGCGATGGATGTCGCCAAAATTATTGCCGTGCTGAGTCATCCTGCACAAACTCAACAACTGTCAGACTTGTACGGTGTCGGCAATGCGAAAGCACCACGTTTACCGCTCATTCTAGTTTCCACTACAGCAGGCACAGGTTCAGAAGTCACACCTATTTCCATTGTCACCACAGGTGCAACCAGTAAAACAGGCATTGTTTCTCCTATTTTATATGCCGATGTTGCCATTTTAGATGCCAATTTTACCCGTCATCTACCTGCACAGATTACCGCAGCCACAGGTATAGATGCGATGGTACATGCCATTGAAGCCTATACTTCTAAAATCAAAAAAAATGCGTATTCAGATTTTCTGGCAAAACATGCGCTGCGTTTACTTGATCAAAACTTAAAATTAGTGCTTGAAGATGGCAGCAATATGCAAGCACGGCAAAACATGCTGTTTGGTTCAATGCTGGCAGGACAAGCCTTTGCCAATGCTCCTGTGGCTGCGGTACATGCGCTTGCCTATCCTTTAGGCGGACATTTCCATATTTCACATGGGCATAGCAATGCATTGGTACTAACCGAAGTTTTAAAATTTAATGCGCCTGCAGCCAAACAGTATTATGCAGAACTGATGTGTTGGTTAGACCCACGCAGTAAAGGCTGCACAGATGGATTATGTGATTTGTTTATTGATCATTTACAAAATCATTTAGATCAAAGTGGCTTGGTGTTAAAACTCAGTGCCCTAGGCATAGCAGAAAACATGCTGCCACAACTGGCAGAAGATGCGATGCTGCAAAGCCGTTTATTGCAAAACAACCCGAGAGCAATGCAAATGCAGGATGCGTTACAGATTTACCAAGCCATTTATGCCTAACATTTACGCTTAACGTTCTGTATTTAACTTTCTACATTTATTTGGGATGATTTCCACCCATTAAAGCATGACACCACGTCGATAAAAATATAGGTAAACTTGTGAAACCTGACACCAAAACCCGTGAGCAATACGCTTTTTTCTTTCCCATCCAAACTCGCTGGGCAGACAACGATATGTATGGACATGTCAATAATGTCACTTATTACAGCTATTTTGACAGCGCAGCCAATGCCCTACTGATGCAAAAAGCAGGCTTTGAACCCAAACGATCACCCTGTATTGGTTTAGTGGTCAATTCCACCTGTCATTTTTTGCAGGAATTGTCCTATCCTGAAATGATTGAAGTAGGTGTTGCTATTCAAAAAATTGGAAACTCATCCTTAATTTATGATTTGGCAATTTTTAAAAACAATCAAAATCTTGCCGCTGCACAAGGACAAGTGGTGCATGTATTTGTAGATCGAATTACACGCCAAAACTGCCCGATTCCTGACTCCATCCGCGAAGCATTACAGCCATATAAAAGCACAGATTCAGCTTGCGCTTAGCAAAAAATAAGGCTGGTTTGACCCAGCCTTAAAATTCTGCAAACAAAAGCTAACAACAGGTTATTTCAACTGAATGTTATGTAATTCGCCATCAAAGTTTTGCAAAATATCTTTCACAATCGGTTCTTGATGCAATAAATTTTCAGCCCGTTGATAAGCGCGTTGTTTGCGCTGTTGCTGCAAAATGTACGGTGTCGTGTCATCCACATTTTCATATTGCACTTTAAACAGAGTTTTACTCCACTGTTCTTTTAAAGCACTTTCTAAAGCATGTTGCAGTTGAGTCAATAACTGCTGATATTGCTCAGGAATATGAAAAACCGATTCAGCATTAATCTGCCCCGTCATTACGCCATGCTGCGCCAATTCTTGCACGGCAGGTGACAACTCGCTGTGTCTAAACCAATATTCCCACTTGTCTAAAGTCCACTCACCTTCTAAAACTTGCGGCTGTAAACGCAGAATATCCTGCGGCATTAATTGATCATCGGCATTAGATGCTATGGTTTGCTGCGGTTGTGCTGTCGCACTGGCAACATTCGGTTCGACTTCAGTCGCTGCTAAATCAAATAAAGCGGTTTCTGCATTACTTACATTTTGTGTAATTGACGGTGAAGCATTATTCGATTGTAGTGTAGATGAAACTAGCGATGTTTCGGCTGATGCAGCAAGATCACCTAACGGTGCAACGGCATCAAAACTTTCCAGTAAAAAATCATCATGACTTTGCACATCAGATGTAGTGCTTACCGATGAGGCATCTTCATCTAAACCAAACAATTGTGCATCTGCATTTGGATCAAACACGATAGATTCAGATTGCTTATCCTCAGCCTGTATTGCAGTTTCTTCATTCACTGCAGGTTCTGACATAGATTCTGGTGAAATCGCAGCTGTTGAGTGTAGCGCTTGCGGAGTCGGTTGTTGCGCTTGAATCGACTGTTGATCTTGATGTGTTAAAGCTTCAGGCTCATCCTCATCTAAAAAATCATCTGAAGAAGGTTCTGCAACACTGGTTTGTGTCGTGGTGTGATCTGAATAATCGTCATCCTCATAGTCAAATCCATCAAGATCAGGTGTTGCAACCGCATCTAATTCAGTTACATGCTGTTCCGCTTGTGCTGTATTTTGAGTTGCCACAGCTTGTGGAGTTTGCTCCATTTGAGCAACTGGCTGGGAAGCCGCTGTTTGTGCAGTATTTTGTGGCGCAGCAACCAACACTTCATTGGCTTGCAAAGGTCGAAATGCCAGTAAACGCAGTACACACATTTCAAAGCCTTGTTCTTGGGTTACGGCAATTTGTAAATCGGCGCGTCCTTTACAAGCAATTTGATAATACAACTGTAAATCTTGTGCAGAGATCAGACCCGCAAGCTGCTGAATTTTTTGATTAATTTCAGCACTGTATTTTAGGTTTAAATCTGGCAGATATTGCATGATTGCCAATTCATGCAGTGTCGAAATTAACTGATCCAACACCAAAGACACATCTAAAGCTTGCTGTCTAAATTGTAATAACAACTGACTCACACGCTGCTGTTGGTTTTGATGAATCGCTAAAATCAAATCATAGATAATGGTGCGATCAATCAAGCCCAGCATGTCTTTGACATCTTGATGATGAATTTCACCCTGACCATAAGCAATGGCTTGGTCTGTCAAAGACATCGCATCACGCAAAGAACCTTGCGCAGATTCAGCAATCTGCCAAATTGCATCTTGCTCTGCAACAATCTGTTCTTTGGCTAAAATATCCGTTAAATGACTGGTAATTTCATCGACCTGCAATGGACGCAAAGTAAATTGCAAACAGCGCGAAATCACAGTAATAGGGAGTTTTTGTGGGTCTGTGGTCGCAAACAGAAACTTCACATGCTCAGGCGGTTCTTCCAAAGTTTTTAGCAAAGCATTGAACGAATGCGTAGACAGCATGTGCACTTCGTCAATCAGATAAACCTTAAAACGTCCCTGAGTCGGTGCATAAGGTACGTTATCGAGCAACTCACGTGTGTCTTCAACCTTAGTACGTGACGCCGCATCAATTTCGATTAAATCAATAAAACGACCTTCATTGACCGCAGTACAGGTCGGACACACTTCACATGGGGTAGATGTCACGCCTGTTTCACAGTTCAGGCATTTGGCCAAAATACGCGCAATGGTAGTTTTACCTACACCACGTGTTCCCGTAAAAAGATAAGCATGGTGCAAACGCCCACGTTCCAAAGCACTGGTCAATGCCCGTGATACATGGTTTTGTCCCACCAATTCATTAAAATTACGAGGACGATATTTACGCGCAAGTACCTGATACATGAATGCTCCTTTTTACAGGTCTAAGCATACTGTTTTTTTGGCAAAGAGTGAACGTACAATCACGCCTAAAACCAGCCTTTACGCCCTTGCAATTGCCGATCTGCACAGCGAATGGCTTCCTGACTCAGTCCCCAAAGTCGATAATCACCAATTAAAGAACCTGCAGCAAAATTATGGGTATAGGCAAAACTGAGTTGACGGTCAGGATCACACCACGCGCCTGAACCATTAAAACCCATGTGTCCAAAACCGTGAGAGCGCTTACCCAAACTTAATACACGGTGATAGCCTAATCGCCAATGCATCGGGATAGGCATGACCCGATCACGCTGTACATATTGTACTTGGCTCAATTGCTGAAAAACTTCAGGCTGAATCAATTGCTGACCTTGCCATGATCCACCCTGCGCCAACATGGCATAAATACGTGCCAAACTTTGTGCAGTAAATACACCATTGGCAGCAGGAATCACGGCTTGTAAGCCTGTATCACTAAAAAAACTAAAATTTTTCATGCCTTTGGGAATCATGCCATCCTGAAAGTCTTGCGGATTTTGCCCACTCCATGCAATGACTTTATCGAATATTGATACAGGACGTTTGCTCGATTTAGCTTGGTTTTTAACTTTAGCTGTCTGTTTATTTGTAGATGATGCATCTGTTTGCGCTGATGTCACAGCAGTTTTAAATGGTCGTGCGACACGGGAAAGCTCAGACGCAGGCACACCAAAATACGCCCCATCCAAAGCCAAAGATTCAACCAAGTATTGCTGCATCAATTCAGCCAATGTTTGACCTGTAGCTTTTTCTAAAATCCCACCGACCAGCCAGCCAAAAGTTAAAGGTTGATACGCTGCCTCACTTGCTACATCAAAACGTGGCTTGGCTTGAGCCAACACATCCAGCATGTGCGACCAATCTGCCATTTCAGTCGCATCGGCAATGATATTACGGATGTCATATAAACCACTTTGATGACTCAGCACATGCCTTAAGGTCATCAATGCTTTGCCATTTTGGGCGAATTCAGGCCAGTATATATAAATGGGAGTATCGTAATCGACCAGTCCTTGACTGACCAAAATATGTGCCAGTGTCGCTAATACACCTTTGCCTGTGGAATAACATACCGATAACGTATCGGCTTGCCAGTCTTCATCTGGCGACTTTTTACCTGTGTAAATATCGACGACTTTCTGACCTTGAAAGTACACCGCTAAAGCAGCTCCGCCCTGTTGGCTACGTGCATTTTGCAAACGGCTAAATTGCATCGCTAAATCATGAAACTCAGGTGCAACCCATCCACGATAATTTTCAGTTTCAGCAAAAATATAATCCTTTAAATGTTGCATCGTCCTGTCTATCTCGTTTTTATTATTAATAAAAAGCTAGCGCAAATAAAAAGCCTAAATCCAAAGGATTTAGGCTTTCGATCACTGAATTAAAGCGCGGTGACAACACCTGTCACGTGCGGTTTTTGGTTTTTACTGTTTCGAATTAAAAAGTCTGTATTTTTAGCGTCCGTTGCAGTTAAAAACTCAACTTTAGATGGCAAATACATAGGTAACTTAAACCACACATCGACTTCATAAGCATCTGGCAAAGTTAAACTAGATAAGGCTTTGGCTTTGCTCCACATGCCGTGCGCAATCGCTTGTTTAAAGCCAAATGCTTTTGCAGTAATCGCGTGGATATGAATTAAGTTAAAATCGCCAGACGTTAAAGCATAACGGCGACCTGTATTTTCAGAAATATCCCATTCAGCTTGAACGGCATAGTTTAGCGCTTTGCTTTCTGCAGGCTTTGCAGCAGCTTTAGTGGTGGTTTTTTGACGTGCTAAATACGTGGTCAAACCTTCCATCACCACCTCATTGCCTACTTTAACGGTGGTAATAAAATCAAACTGTACGCCTTTATCATGTGGTTGCAATTCACCAAATTTACACGACAAGGTCAGTTGTTCATTCAATCCAACTTTACGGCTTTGTTTGACTTGGTTGCGAATATGCACCAAGCCCAAAATTGCAAATGGAAATGCTTCTTGGGTCATCATGTGCATTTGCAGACTTTGTGACAATACAGCCAAATAAATTGCAGGAATATAGCCGTTATTTTTAAAACCTGTCACTGCATTATAGGCTTTTAAGTGCTTTTGATCGACCTTGAATGAATCCACCACATATTCAACTTGCGGCAGAACTTTTTCACCTTTTGGCTTTTTAAAAATTAAGCCCTGAATCACTTTTGGATAGGCTAAATAGGGTTTTGGAAGTTGACTAAAATGGCGAGTATTCATACTGAACCTTTGAGAAGTTTTTCTAATTTATTTAATGGAGTTCTTTCTCCCGCTGGGAGAAAGCTAGAGAGAAGGGTTAATAATCTATCCCCTTATCTCCCTCTCCTAAATCCTCTCCCCAAGGGAGAGAACTTTGAAGGTGTTAAGCCCCTAACAAGCTTTGACCACAAACACGTACCACGTTACCATTAATACCTGTCGATGCCGATGAAGCAAAGTAAGCAATGGTTTCTGCAACGTCTACAGGTAAACCACCCTGACTCATAGAGTTCATACGACGACCTGCTTCACGAATGGCAAAAGGAATTGCAGCAGTCATTTGCGTTTCAATAAAGCCAGGTGCAACGGCATTAATCGTGATCCCGTTGTTTAAAACAGGTGCGGTAAATTTCACGACACCAATCACGCCAGCTTTAGATGCTGCATAGTTGGTTTGACCCAAGTTGCCTGCAATACCTGAAATTGAAGATACGCAAACGATACGACCATTGGCATTTAAACCATCATTTGCCAATAAGTAATCGTTCACACGCTCAATTGCAGACAAGTTGATGTTAATGACTAAATCCCAAAGCTCTGGTTTCATATTTGCCAAAGTTTTGTCACGGGTAATCCCCGCATTATGCACAATAATATCCAAACCACCTTGCGCAGCGGCAGCTGTTTTAATTTGCTCACCTGCATCTGCAGCAGTAATGTCAATTGCTAGCGTTGAACCACCAATTTCAGCAGCAACACGGTCTAAATCTGCTTGTTGTTGTGGAACGTCTAGGCAAATAACGTGTGCACCATCACGTGCCAACACATGCGCAATCGCTTCACCAATACCACGGCTTGCACCTGTCACTACAGCAGTTTTACCTGCCAATGGTTTTGCCCAATCTACCTCTACAGTTGCAGCATTCGAGACACGGATCACCTGACCTGACACATAAGCTGAACGTGGTGAAATGGCAAAACGTAACGTAGATTCTAAGTTTGCTGCAGCACCTTGATCGACATAAATTAAGTTAGCCGCAATGCCTTTTTTAAATTCTTTGCCTACCGATTTTACAAAACCTTCCAAAGCGCGTTGTGCAATGGCTTTTTTTACACTGCCTGCAGTTTCTGGTGTAGTACCAATCACCACCACGCGACCAGAAGCCTGAATTTGACGTGCGATTGGGTTAAAGAAATCATAAAGCGCTTTTAATTGTTCTGAGTTTTCAATACCTGAAGCATCAAACACCACCACTTTAAATTTAGATTCTTTATCGCCCGAATTGAACGCACCTAAATTTAAACCTACTTTTGCCGCAGCTTGTTGCAATTCTGCATTGTTGCCTGCATAACTATTGGCATGTACATTGGCTAAAACCTGTGCAATTTCAGCAGATAAATCACTTGCAGGGGCTGCACCTAAAAGTACTGCACCTTTTACCACTGGTGTTGCAGACTCGAAACGATCTAAAAAAGTTGGGGATGGTAAACCCAAATTTTTAATGACAAATTTACCAATAGGAGATTTTGCAAATGTTTGGTATTGATCAGTCATGATTATTATCTCTCATAAATTCATTTTTGATGGATTACACGATATCTTTTAACATCAATATGATGCCAAATGCCCACATTTCAATAGCGTTACCCGTTTGTGCTAAATCATACTTGAGTTAATTATCAGATGTCTTGACCTGAATGCATTCTGCAATGTCATTGTAGTCAATTCAGCTGTCATACTATTGTGCTAATGTACGCATCAAGTAGACCCTTAACATGCTTGGAAAAGCCTTATGAGCAAAACAACTCAAGAAAATCCAGCAGTGGAAAATTCTGCAACGGATTCTGTGTCAAATACATCAACTGCTAAACGTACAAGCAAAAGTAGCAACACTGCAACCCGTTCCAACACGAGTACGACAAAAACTACACGTACCCGCACGACTAGCCGTGCTAAAACAACTGCTTCAACGCAAACAAAAGCACCATCTAATACCAATACCTCTGTTCAACAGGATAAAATTATGAGCCAAAACACTGTTCGCCGCGTTGCTATTATCGGTGGTAACCGTATTCCATTCGCACGTTCTAATGGCGCTTACTTTACTGCATCTAATACAGATATGTTTACAGCAGCATTAAATGGCTTGGTTGAACGCTTCAATTTACAAGGTCAGCGTTTAGGTGAAGTGGTTGCTGGCGCAGTACTCAAACACAGCCGTGACTTCAATATGACCCGTGAGTGCGTACTGAATACTGCCCTTGCACCTGAAACACCTGCTTACGATTTACAACAGGCGTGCGGTACTGGTTTGCAAGCTGCATTTTTAGTCGCCAATAAAATTGCTTTGGGTCAAATTGATGTAGGTATCGCAGGTGGTGTAGATACTACTTCTGACGCACCAATTGCCTTTGGTGATGGTTTACGTAAAGCTTTGCTTGAACTCAACATTGCAAAAACAGGTAAAGACCGCTTAAAAGCATTAACTAAAATCAACGTTAAAGACCTGATGGATGCGCCACGTAATGGCGAACCACGTACTGGTTTATCTATGGGCGACCACCAAGCAATTACAGCGCTTGAATGGGGCATTTCTCGTGAAGCGCAAGATGAACTCGCAGCATCTTCACATCAAAAAATGGCTGCTGCTTATGATGAAGGTTTCTTTGACGATCTCATCACACCATTCTTAGGTTTAGAGCGTGACAATAACTTACGTGCAGATTCAACTGTAGAAAAACTAGCGAAGTTAAAACCTGCTTTTGGTAAAGGTGATGCGCGTACCATGACTGCGGGTAACTCTACCCCACTTACCGATGGTGCATCATGTGTATTGCTTGCATCTGAAGAATGGGCAAAAGCCAACGGTCATGAAGTCTTAGCTTATTTGACTTTCCAAGAAACTGCAGCAGTTGATTTTGTAGGTAAAAAAGAAGGCTTATTGATGGCGCCTGCTTATGCAGTACCACGTATGCTTGAGCGTGCGGGCTTAACTTTACAAGACTTCGATTATTACGAAATTCACGAAGCGTTTGCATCTCAAGTATTGTCTACCTTAAAAGCATGGGAAGATCCAAACTTCTGTAAAGAACGTTTAGGTTTAGAAGCACCTCTAGGTTCAATTGATCGCAGCAAACTGAACGTTAAAGGTTCATCTTTAGCGGCAGGTCACCCATTTGCAGCAACAGGTGGTCGTATTATTGCAACTGCAGCCAAACTTCTGAATCAAAAAGGTTCTGGTCGTGTATTGGTGTCAATTTGTGCTGCAGGCGGTCAAGGTGTAACAGCCATTATTGAAAAATAATTCTGCCTAGTTCCAATTTAGATAGCAATAAAAGCCACTTGATTCGCTCAGGTGGCTTTTTTATAGCGCTTAATTTATAGCAGCTCACTTTTAATTAGCCACTAGCGTTTTATCTGACTGAATGTTGCGGAGCATAACCCAATTTCGCTTCGATATGGTCATAACAATATTGAAAAATAAAGGTATAGAGCAAAATGCTGAGCGTCATCAGCAAATCAATCAAAATTGCCTGCAGCAGGGATATTTCTAAGGCATACGCCACCATGGGAATAGTGGCGAGCATTAAGCCACCTTCAAAACCGATTGCATGTAAAACGCGGATTTTAAAAGTTCTGCGTAATTGGTGTTGCGCTTCAAACTTTTCAAAATAATGATTAAACAGCATATTCCACAGCACCGAAGTCACCGCCATTGCAATGCCTAGACCACCTGTCACTTGCATTGGCATTTCAAACACATAACTTAATGCCAAAGCAATGATGACCAATAAAATCACTTCATAACTCAGGGCATGTACCCATCTTCTTTTGGAAATCAACATCTGCTTACTCAAATACTTATCCTTCCCCGCTTATTTTATTTTCATTTAATTGACCAATCGAGTTAGAATCCATCAATAATATTGAAAAGTAAAACGAATGCTCAGCCATGAATATCAATCAAGATCAGCTAATTATTTTTATCACCGTCATGGAAACGGGTTCTTTTTCTGCAGCTGCACGCCAATTGGGCAAGGTGCCTTCGGCAATTAGTATGTCCATTGCTAATTTAGAAATTGATTTAGACCTAAAACTGTTTGAACGGATTGGGCGTGAACCTTTGCCTACCCCACAAGCGCAGAGTCTTTACGAAAAAAGCAAACAACTGCTCATAGAAATGAAGCAATGGAAACAACATGCTTTTGCGCTCAGTTCTGGGCTGGAAGCACACTTAAATATTGTGGTGGTGTCTGAATTACTACACACTCGCTGGACAGATTATATTGTGTTACTAGAACAGCAATTTCCTGAATTGCAGATCAATATTTTCTCTGCGCCACAAGAAGATGCACTGCATTTACTCATGACTCAAGCAGCGGACTTGGCCTTTATGTTTGAACGCGAACAATTACAAAGCAGTGAACAATTTGTGGAATTAAAACGTGAAATTTTAGTGCCTGTCGCTGCCCGACATTCACCGCTGGCTGAATCTGATCAAGTCAGTTTTGAACAGATTTTACAAAATCGGCAAATTGTAGTGGCGAGCCGTGATCGGCAGATTAAACCCGAGTTGTTATTTTCTAAGCACTATTGGCGTACCGATAATCATCATTCTGCCTGCAGTATGATTAAGCAGGGTTTAGGCTGGGGTGTCTTGCCCTTGGAAATGCTGAATGAACATCCTGAACTACAACACGAATTAAAAATTTTACAGCTGCTAGATTTCACCCCAAAATTTGAATATTTTGTCGATTTGGTCTGGAGCCGAGAACATCAATTGGGCGCTGCTGCTCATTTTTTGATTAATCACGTCCGAAATCTGAGAAAAACTGGTAAATAATCCACAAACCCTCTTACTTGGTACTTGGGTTAAAAGCTGTTTGTGATATAACTGAATGTATAAGCAATAACCTAAGAACTAGATCTCGAATGACACAGACAGCCTTAAATCAACTAAAAAACTTAACCACCATTGTTGCAGATAGTAGTGACTTGGCTGCGATTGAAAAGTTTCGTCCTTTGGATGCGACCACCAACCCATCACTCATTACGGCGGCTGCAAATCAACCTGAAAATAAAGCGTTGATTGAAGCTGCATTTGAGCAAGCCAAAGCTGAAGGTTATACAAATGATCTATTGGTTGAGCGCAGCATTGATATTTTAACGGTCAAATTTGGTGTAGAAATTTTAAAGCTGATTGAAGGTCGTGTTTCGACTGAGGTGGATGCTTCTTTGTCTTATGACACTGATGCGACCATTGCCAAAGCCAAAGAACTTTTAGCACTGTACCAAGCTTATGGTGTTCATTCAGACCGCATTTTGATTAAGATTGCATCGACATGGGAAGGCATTCAAGCGGCGAAAGTGTTGGAAGCCGAAGGCATTCACACCAATTTAACCTTATTGTTTGGTTTACATCAGGCACATGCTTGTGCAGATGCCAAAGTGACGTTGATTTCACCATTTGTGGGTCGTATTTTAGATTGGTATAAAAAAGCTGAAAATGTCATGTACTACCCTATTGAAAAAGATCCGGGTGTACTTTCGGTGAAGAAAATTTATCAATTCTATAAACAGCATCAAGTACAAACTGAAATTATGGGCGCGAGTTTCCGTAGTATTGATCAGGTTTTGGCTTTAGCTGGTTGTGATTTATTGACCGTTGCACCAAATTTATTGGCAGAACTTGAAGCTGATGAACGAGAAGTCGCTGCAGCGTTATCGACCAATGGCTTTCAAGTTCAAGCTGAACCACTGGCAGCAATTGAAAAGGAACAATTCAAAGCGCAACTTGAGGCAGATTTGATGGCGTTCCAATTGTTACAAGGCGGCATTGATGGCTTTATTAAAGCGCGTGAGCAACTTGCCACCCTATTACGCCAGTCTTTCGGCTTAGATGCAGAGATTAAAGCTTAAGCTTTAACCTATCCCAGTAAAATTCCAAAATTTTTACTAAGCCACAAAACCGATGTTGTTATACTGCAACATCGGTTTTTATTTAGGTGAGTTTGCGTGTTTGGTATTAGTGACCTCAGCACTTTTATAATTGGCACAACCTTAATTGTGCTCTTGCCTGGCCCAAACTCACTCTATGTCATGTCAGTGGCTTCACGCTTTGGGATACGCACAGGCTATGCAGCTGCTTTCGGTGTATTTACGGGTGATCTGATTTTAATTGTGTGCACCATTTTAGGGGCAGCCTCATTACTGCATGCTTTTCCATGGCTATTCACCTTATTAAAAGTAGTTGGTGCGCTCTACTTAGGCTATTTAGGTATTAAACTACTGATTGCAGCCTATAAAACATGGTTTCCACAAACCAGAACTTCGCACGCCAATCTTTCTACAACAGCAACGAGCAATACAACTGAACGGGTTCATCCCTACCGAACTGCTTTAATGATTAGCGTTATTAACCCAAAAGCAATTTTGTTTTATTTGTCTTTTTTTGTGCAATTCGTCAATCCTGATTACACCTACCCGATGCTGAGCTTTGCTGTTTTAGCCATCGTCCTACAAATCATTAGCATGGGTTATTTATCTATCTTGATTTTTTCGGGAGTCAAATTAGCCAGTTATTTCAATCAACGTTATAAAATTGCAGCCATTTGCGTTGCAAGCATTGGTATTTTGTTCTGCGGTTTTGGCTTTAGACTGGCAAGCTCAACGCTATGAAAAAAATATAAAAAACACTTTTGACTATTTGTTCAAATGTGTATGATCTGTCCATCAATTATAGAAAATATGTCTAAGAAAGCATGCAAAAACTTTTAAATGACTTCTCTGTGCCTGCAGTATTTGCAGGTTTTATTACCTTCTTGGTCGGTATTAGTGTTTCCGCGGTTTTAGTCATTCAGGCAGCACAAATTTTAGGCGCAAGTGCTGAGCAAATCAGCTCTTGGTTTTGGGCGTTGGGTTTAGGTATTGGTCTAAGCGGGCTGATTTTATCTTGGAAATTTAAATATCCTGTGGCGACCTCATGGTCTACCGCAGGCTTGGCACTGATTATCGCCACGGGCAGAGGTTATAGCTTACACGAAGCAATTGGCGCGTTTTTATTTTGTGGTGTACTCACAGCAGTGCTTGGCTTTTTGGGTATTTTTGAAAAGGTACTGACTTATATTCCACAAAGCTTAACCAGCGCCATGTTGGCAGGTGTGCTGCTTAAATTTGGGATTGCCCTATTTACCAGTCTGCAAGAAGCATGGGCATTTATTTTGTCTTTATTGGCAGCCTATGTATTGGCAAAACGATTTAGCCCGCGTTATAGCATTGTTTTAACTGTATTGATTGGGGTCGCACTATGCCCAATCTTCTTGCAATTTCAAATGCCGAGTGTGCAATCGAGTATTGCACAACCAGTTTGGATGCAACCTGAATTAAGTTGGTCTGCTATTTTAGGTTTAGCCCTGCCTTTGTTTGTCATTAATATGGCATCGCAATATTTACCCGGTCTTGCCATGATCAAAAGCTATGGTTTTAACCCAAATGTACGTCACTTAATTGGTTGGACAGGCACAGCACAAGCGATTTTCGCGCCATTTGGATGTTTTAGTGTCAATATCGCATCCATCAGTGCTGCGATTAGCTTAGATGATCAATCGCATCCCGATGCCAGTAAGCGCTATATTGCGGGAATTAGCTGCGGTTTGTTTTATATCTTGATGGGGATCTTTGCTGCAACGCTCACCAGTTTGTTGATGTCATTCCCAGCTGTTTTTATTACTGCTTTGGCAGGAATTGCACTGCTTGGCACTATTGGACACAACATCGCCCTCGCCTTTCAGCACGTTGCAGAGCGTGAAGCCGCTTTATTGACCTTTTTATTTAGTGCTTCTGGGGTGCAGTTTTTTGGTATTGGTTCTGCATTTTGGGGACTGATTTTTGGTTGTGTGGTTTTGGCAGTTTTAAAGTTTAAACAAAGCAAAAGCTAAATAACTTAAGCAGTTAAAAAACACTTTTTCTGAAGCATCGTATTGATTTATTGTATGCGCGATACATTAGGGTCTGCTGTGCTTCGGATAAATTCTACTGTTTTAGCAAAAGTTTGCTGGCTTTCTTTTTGGTGCATAAAAAATTGATATTCGTGAATTAACCATGCTTTTGTATCTGGATAAAATGCTGTCGTCACAGGAATCTGCTGTTGCTGTAAAGCATGCAGCATCGGCATAGATTGAGTTTCTGTTAAAAAGTCTTTGTTACCACCACTGATAAATACCGCAGGATAGTTTGCCGTTAAATGTTGAATAGGCGAAATATTCTTCAGAAATTCACTGTCCTGTTTCCGATCTCCCGTGTAAGCCTGCACCAAATTATAAACACCCCACTCTACGATATTCATTTCATCTGGCGCAGTTTCAACAAACGCTTTTAGATCATAAATCCCGCAGTGCAAAATCAGCCCTTTAAGTTGTTTGTGCTGAATAGTCGGTTGTAAATTAGACTGCTGTGCAAATGCAGGATTACTCAATAATGCGGCATAATGGCTAGCTAAATTCGCCCCTGCAGAATCACCTGCCAAATATAATTGTTGTGGATTAAGCTGATACTTTTCTGCATGTTGCGTGATGTAATTTAAAGCCTGATCAATTTGTTGCAACTGAGTAGGATAAGTTGCATGCGGGGCGAATTGATATTGTACTGCAATTACATTAAAGCCCTGCGCGGCTAATAATTTAAAATAGCCACGTGCATGTGCTTTTGAGCCCGCAATCCAGCCACCACCATGAATCCAGACAATTGTCGGGCGTGCGGCTAAATCTTGCAATTGACTGTTTTGATACAAGTCAAAACTCAAATTAGGCTGCGTTGCATACACAATATCATGTTGCACTTGTATATTTTTGGGTGCATAGCGATCCATGATTTTCTGCTGCAAGCCTGTGGTGAGATTAAATGCACTAGCAATGATTCGACTGTTCTGCTGCGTGGTTTGACAAGCACTTAACAACATAAAACACAGCAACATCCAAATTATTTTCAAACCACATTTCCCTCAAGATTCATAGGCACAATTCAAACCCAAGTAATTTAAAATTAAATTATGAAGGTCTATTTATTTTTGCAAATTTAGCATCTTATTTTATCGTATAGCTTTGCCGTTGAGTTGAGTAAATTCATCATCTTCAGCTTATCTTTTCTTTCAGCAAATTTGGCGGGTAATTAAATGAATTATCAATCTTTTTTCAGATTTTAAATTGAACCTATATAGACTATATGCTATCAATAAAGTGTAAGGCGAATAATCATAATTTCTGGAGTTACCCGCATGTCGTACCAAAATATTTTAGTCCCTGTAGATGGTTCACAAATTTCTTTTTCAGCGGTCAAACATGCAGCTGAAATTGCCAAAGTATTTAACAGTAAACTCACCTTAATTAGCCTTGTTGCGGAAGACCCATTTACTGATTCTGACTTTTACTATAATTATTCATCTGCCATTATGAAAGAATACTTTGTGCAAGCGACAGCCAATGCACAAAAGGCATTAAAAGAAGCAGATGAAATTGCGAAAGCAGTGGGTGTAAATGCAGAAACTCGCGTGGTTGAGGGTTTGGTATCTGCTGAAGGTGTAATCAAAACTGCGAAAGACTTAAATGCCGATGTGATTGTGATGGGTTCACATGGTCGTAAAGGTTTCCAAAAATTATTATTGGGTAGCTTTGCCACAGACGTATTACGTCATACAGAATTACCTGTGCTTGTAGTTAAAGCTTAATCACTATTTTAAGCCATATTTTCATCATAAATTTTTAATAAGGATTTGCCATGACAACTTATAAACACTTACTTGTTCCAGTAGATGAGTCACCTATGTCTTATGCTGCAGCCGAACAAGCACTTTCATTGGCAAAAGATCTAAATTGCCCTGTTACTATTATGAGTGTAATTGCAGTTGATCCTTTTGTAGGCGTGGACTTCTACAAAGTTGCACCAGCAATTACCGATTATTTCATGCAGGCTGAACAAAATGCACAAAATCGTTTGGCTGAAATTCAGCAATCCTTTAGCCGTGAAGGTATTTCGGTAGATACTAAAATTATCCGCGGTGTTGCAGCCTCTGAAGGGATTGTACAAATTGCCAATGAAATTGGTGCTGACCTGATTATTATGGGTTCGCATGGCCGTACTGGCGTGAAAAAGATGATGCTCGGTAGCGTTGCCCAAAACGTACTGACTCAGTCTCCTGTTCCTGTTTTGATTGTTAAGGTTTAATTCATTACCAACTGTGCTCTGCCACAGTAAAAGATAAAATAAAAAAATCCCGTTCGCCAATGAACGGGATTTTTCTGGATAAAACTTTTAAAAGCTTTTCTAAATTACATATTATGCAATCCAGTTTAGCTAGGTTGAATATTCATTTCAGACCAAAACTTAATTAACCCGATGCGGTAAACGGAACATTTCATGCGTATCGGTATAAAAACTGCGACCATCTAAATTCAGTTCAATTTCCTGACCACATTCCAACAACACATGTTTTCCGACTTCGACCCATTTAAAACCATCACGGGTATTTTGCTTTTTCTTTGATGCCACCAAAGACACCATAATTTCACGACCATTCACTGCTTTCGCAAGCATTGTTTGCATTTTTTTCAATATTTACACCAATTCATTTATAACTTACACATCAAGCTCAAATTAAAATTTTGAGCATAGTTTTTTAATACAACAACATTCATCACACTTAATTTGCAGTGCATAAAATAAATGCAGCACAGCATGATGATGAATAACTACGAGAGAATAGAGATATTTTTATTGTACAAGTTATATTATAACATAGATTTAAAGTCTTTGCAGCATGGACTACAAAGTTGTAAAGATAAACTTAATAAAACAAAAATTTCTTAATCAAACCTTAATCATTTTCGTGAGATAATCTACCCCAGACACAATGGATGGTGTTTGATCGCACAAGCCCACTTCGGTGGGTTTCTTATTAGGCTAACTAAATAACGATAACAAACTTTATCTTTCTGACGTTTATCTTCTGATTTTTTATCTACAAATTTCAAAAATAAAAAAGAGTATGGATTTTTTTAACCCATACTCTTTGTGTGCGACTACGCTACTCCATTAGCGCATAGTCACAAATTCTTCTGCAGCAGTTGGATGAATTGCGACAGTATTGTCAAAATCTTGCTTGGTCGCGCCCATTTTGACCGCGACTGCAAAACCTTGCAAAATTTCATCCATGCCATAGCCAATACCATGCACGCCCACGACTTTCTGTTCATCACCAACGCAGACCAATTTCATTTTAGACACTTGACGATGCTGAGTTACAGCCGTGTACATTGAGGTAAAAGAAGATTGATAGACTTTGACCTGATCTTGCCCAAACTGTTCAATGGCTTGCGCTTCACTTAAACCCACCGTACCAATAGGCGGATGACTAAAGACCACCGTGGCAACATTTTGATAATCTAAATATTCATTTGGTTTGTGATTGAATAAACGTTCAGACAATTTACGTCCTGCGGCAACAGCAACGGGTGTCAGCTCAATTTTTCCAATAATATCGCCCACCGCATAAATACCTGCTTGGCTGGTATTTTGGAATTGATCTACTGCGATATATCCTTTTTCATCAATCTGCACATTTGCAGCAGCCAAGTTCAATGCTTGTGTATTTGGTTTACGTCCAACTGCCCAAATCAGACAATCGACCTCATGCTGTGAACCATCTTCAAGATGTAATAACAAAGACTGATCCGCTTGGCGAGTGACTTTCTTTGGAATGGCTTGCGTATGCACTTGGATATGTTCATCACGCATACATTCAAGTAATGTTTCACCTAAAAATTGATCTAAACTACGCAGCGGCAATTGTTTACGAATAAACAATCCAACTTCTGAACCCAACCCATTTAAAACACCTGCTAACTCTACGGCAATATAACCCGAACCGACAATTGCCGTGCGTTTTGGTAATTGTTGCAATTCAAAGAAACCGTTTGAATCAATTCCTAGCTCTGCCCCTTCAATATCTGGACGTGTTGGCTCAGTTCCTGTGGCTATTAAAATGTGATCTGCAGTGTATTGCTGCTGATTTACTTCAACTGTTTTTTCATTTACAAAACGAGCAAAGCCCTGAATCACATCAACATTGTTTTTAGCTAAACCTGATTGATACGATGCATGGATACGCTGAATATAAGCTTGACGATTTTGAATTAACGTATTCCAATCATGCGATTTTAATTCAGTATTAAAACCATAATCTGGGCCGTATTTTTGAATAGCATCGGCGATTTGCGCAGAATACCACATCACTTTTTTAGGCACACACCCCACATTGACACAAGTCCCGCCCAAATCTGCAACTTCAATTAATGCACATTTTTTACCATATTGCGCCGCGCGATTGGCCGAAGCAATACCACCACTTCCTGCCCCAATTACCAAATAGTCATAATGTTTAGCCATTTCATGCCTCAATTTTTCGTGATTTTTTAGATACTCATCTGCAGAAATTCAGCGCAGAAAAACATTCATTTTCATCAAAACTAACACATAAAACTGCATTTCCCAAGTCAGCCATATTGTCTAAATACACAAAATCGACACACTGTCATTCAATTGATTTCACTGCCAATAAAACTGACTATTCACTTAAATTTTACGCTTTTAAGGCTATAATATAAATTTGATTTTTTATCATTGGGGTCAATGTGAAGCAGTGGGTTTACGTTCTGATATGTAGCTTTATCACTTTCGGCTGTTCCCCATCCCAACCGTCAGATCAAGCCCCAAGCATGTTTGATGAACTCGATCTCATCAATACCAAAATGAATGAAATCTTGCTTCGCGATTTAGATAACTATTCTGCAGATGAGCGCAAACATATTATTTGTGAAGAATATACGCAGATTTACAAACATGAATATATGCCAATTGTACTTAAAAATTCTAAACCTGAAGATCGGCAATATAACGAGAAAAAATTACTTGCTGAATTAAATGAAACTTACACCAACTATAAAAATGAATATCAAATTCGCTGTGACTAAGCTAGATTATTTTTAATGTATTCCAGCCACAAAAAAGCCATTTCAACGAATTGATGAAATGGCTTTTAGTTTTTTAACTTAAACCTCTAACATACTATTTAGGGTTTCAACCACGTTTTTAGATTTCACCACAGACTGCAAATTTAGCAACGCTGCTTGCACTTGGTTACGTTGTGGCTCTGCCAAAGTGTACCAACGCGACAACACCTGCAATAAACGCGAACCTACAATTGGGTTTTTCTCATCTAAATACTTGGCTAAGTCAATAAAATGCTGAACACCAAAACTCCATGTATTCACAGGGTTGCTATTTAAACCACCACTGACTGAACGAATACGGTTAGGTGTACCCAAATCATAATCAGGATGTGCAGTTAAAGCCTGAATGGTTTCAGCTGTCGCTTTTGGATGTGAAGCTTGAACCATAAACCATTGATCAAGTGCTAAAGCTTCATCTTTAAAACGTGTATAAAAATCTTCCAAAGCAGCTTTGGCTTGCGGTGCATCATTCCACACCAAGACACGCAATGCCCCTAAACGCTCAGACATATTTCGAGTTGTTTGGTATTGCTGCTTTG
Source organism: Acinetobacter sp. YH12205 (assembly GCF_013418125.1). Taxonomy (NCBI): domain Bacteria; kingdom Pseudomonadati; phylum Pseudomonadota; class Gammaproteobacteria; order Moraxellales; family Moraxellaceae; genus Acinetobacter; species Acinetobacter sp. YH12205. The sequence goes on from NZ_VPCQ01000002.1 coordinate 246,300, forward strand.
CCAGCTCAAACGCTTCGGCATCGCCCTGACGTGCCATTAACGCCAACATGATATTCTTTAAAGCACGTACACCCATTGCCTGAGAGAAATCTTGCTGCATGTCTGGATCAAGGCTTAAATAGGTTTCTTTGCAGAATGCACCAAGTTCGCGCGCCAATGTATCTAACAGCGCATTGCGTTGTTGCTGAATTTTTTCAGGTTGATAATTTTGATCAATACGGCTGCCCAAATAGCCTTCAGAAGGTACATCAAAAATACGTGATGCCAACAAAGGATCTTTTTCAATTAAAGCAGGTACTGTATTTTTCATGGCTTGCAAATAAGTATCTGCTGCATGTTCTTCCAATAAAATACGTTCCAATAGAGTCTGAGTCGCCTGCCACTGGTTAAAGCCATTGGTTTCGTGCTGCATTAAAAATGCCAATTCATCATTAGAATAGTTAAATTCTAAATTCACAGGTGCAGAAAAATTACGCAATAAAGAAACAACGGGATGCGCAGTTATACCGCTAAATTCAATACTTGCTTGTGCCTGATCAAACAAATACACACCATCTTTTACTGAGTTTTCAACCAAAGCTTCAGACTGCAAAATATATTGCTCGCCTGTTTCTGCATTGAACAATGCCAATGCAACAGGAATAGGCAATGCTTTTAAGTTTGGATATTTGGCATTGCTTTTCAGACTTTGTTTTAAATTTAAACGATAAACCTGCGCAGCCGCATCGTATTCGCCCTGCACTTCAAGCTTTGGTGTGCCTGGTTGATTGTACCAAGTCAGGAAATTAGATAAATCGACACCTGAACCTGCGCTTAAAGCATTGACCCAATCTTCAACCGTGACTGCTTGTCCATCATGACGACGGAAATATTCATCACTACCTTTACGGAATTTTTCTTTACCGAGTAAAGTCGACATCATGCGGTTAATTTCCGCACCTTTTTCATAGACTGTTGCGGTATAGAAGTTATTAATTTCTACAAAATGATCTGGACGTGGCGGGTGCGATAACGGGCCAGAATCTTCGGGGAATTGATGTGCTTTGAGCACCGCCACATCATCAATACGCTGTACTGCGGCAGACTGTAAATCTTCAGAGAAAGATTGGTCACGGAACACCGTTAAACCTTCTTTTAAACACAACTGGAACCAATCGCGGCAAGTAATACGGTTACCTGTCCAGTTATGAAAATATTCATGCGCAATCACGGACTGTACGCGCATAATTGCGGCATCTGTGGTGTATTCTTCATCGGCCAATACACATGACGTATTGAAAATATTCAGACCTTTATTTTCCATTGCGCCCATATTGAAGGCACTGGTCGCCACAATCATATAATTATCTAAATCATACGGCAGACCATAGTGTTCTTCATCCCAACGCATCGAATGTTTTAACGCTTGCATAGCAATTTTGCATTTTGGAATGTCTTTTTCTTCTGCATAAATTTCCAGTGCAACATTACGCCCTTCAGATGTCACATAATGGTCTTTCATGACTGCCAAATCGCCAATCACACAAGCAAATAAATAGCTTGGCTTTTTGGTCGGGTCTTGCCAAATCGCATAATGACGACCTTCGCCTGCTTCACCTGTTTCTAACAAGTTGCCGTTTGCCAATAACACAGGATATTTTTTATCGGCTTCAACACGTGTGGTAAATACCGACAATACGTCTGGGCGGTCAGGATAGAAGGTAATTTTACGGAAACCTTCAGGCTCGTTTTGGGTAACAAATAAATCAGAACTTGCCTGATATAAGCCTTCAAGTTGCGTATTGCTTTCAGGATGAATGATCACGATGGTTTCTAACGTGACTTGATCAGGTGCATTTGCAATGCGAAGCTGCTCACTATCTAATTGATAGTCACTTTCCGATAATTCCGTGCCATTCAAAATAATAGATTTCAATTCTAAATCACGGCCCAATAACACCAAATCGCCTGCAGTCTGACGCTGCATTTTCAATGTTGCACCCACTTGGGTGTAATCTGCATAGACTTGAATATCTAGCTCTACAGCATCTACCAAGAATGAAGGTTTTTGATAGTCTTTTAAATAGATAGTTTGGCTGGCTTCAACCATAGGATTTGCTGCAATATTCATCTTGTCCTCATTCTTTGTGGCGATGCGCTTGTTTTTGTAAAGTTGCAATGATCATACGACAACTTTCAACATCTGTCTGCGCACAATCTATTTCAGTCTTATTCAACAATGCTGATTTATATGGGCGCTCAACCCAAGCTTTTCAATCCTATCTGGATTAATCCTGTACAAGTAACATAAAAGCAGACTGTTTAAATCAATACCTGTATTGCTATTACGCGTAAATTTAATATTTTGATATGCAACTTCACTTCAAATACGACCAACACAGGCTAATTTTGATGATGATCAAAAGCACAGAAGCTTCCACTTTTCAGTACACAAGCCATGTATAATGACATATCACGATTTACTTGAGCTTCTATTTCACAATGCTACAAATTCTGCAAAAACAATTAGATGAAAGCACATTATGCCCTTTGTGTCAGGCATCTATGTATTGGGTAGAAGCAGAACAATATGAGCAGGAATTAAATTTTCACCAATGTAGTCATTGTGAACATCGCATCTTTCAAAATAGCCAACAACAAAACTGTCATTGCGCAAGCTGTACCCAACAACGCAAAAAAATCATGGCGGAAACCCGCTTGCAAGAACAACAAAAATTCAAAAAACAGGATGCACCTGAACGCGAATTAAATCAGCTGCGTTTTATAGATAAATTATTTTTATTGAGTATTTTAGATCAGCATGCACAGGAACATATTCCACATGAAGAATTTATAGATTGGGAAAAAATCAAGTATTTAAATATTACCCCCAACTATTTTTTCCAGCACGGCATGATCAAACATTTGCTAAAAGAGCAAATATTAATTGCCAAAGATTTTGCCGAAAATGCGCAGCAATATTATATCAATGTCCGTTTAGATGGTTATTCTGAACCAAGCTTATTCAGCATTGCACAACAATTACGTTATTGGTTTTATGAAAATCTGAGTATGGGCACACCGTTCAAAACAGCAGATGAAGTCAAAGATGCGCTGTATTTATTGCTGTATCAAGAGATTGTGCAGTTTATGCAATTTTATTGTCGGACTTGGGGAATACAAATTGCGGGCAACCATAGTTTTCAGAGCTTTTGCTACCGACTTTTAGATGTCTTGGCGGTTGGGCAAATTTATTACTTGGTGCAAACTGCTTTGGAATTTTTATACCAACAAAAAGCACTCAAACCGCGTAATGAAAACTTTATTAATACCAATTTACTGAAAAAGACTGTGCAGCAATACCGAGAACGGTCAGTGGCTGAAAAATGGGAGACCTCTACCCTGCCACGCCCGCCTAATTTGCCTTTCAGCTATATGAGCGAAATTTTATTCTTCCGCTTTTTGGGTTATGACGAAAGGATTTTCTTTCAACCTGTGTGGCGTTCTTGGCGAAAAATTGAAGCACGACTTAAATTTTATTCACTTAAACGCTGTATGCACTGCGGATCGGATGAACTGACTGTCGATTATGACGCAGAAAATTATGTGTCCTTATTTTGTCGCAACTGCAAACATCAAGATCATTATTTCACTCAATAAAACTTTGGTGAAGATGATGGTTACACCCCATCACTGTCCAAATTCATCATCTACTGCAGTATAGAGTCAACAGGATACGTACAGAGGATTACAGTTTTTCGATGTGATAAGCACCTAATCCACTTTTCTGTTTAGTGCTAAATTGAGTGCCGTTTCAGATAAAGTTTTACCGTCTAATTTACAAATACACATAATGCCCCAACCATCAAAATAATCAGGCGCGTGCTGCAAAAAGAAATTGGAATGTACATCTTGCGGAATTCTCAAATGCATCAGTTGCTCAAAACTTCGTGCTGGAGAATGAGTTTCATGCACATATACGCCTTCACCGCGCTTTTGAATTTCAGGATACCGTGCCGCCATAAGCTGCAAAACTTCATGATATTCCTTAGGCATAGTTTTCCCGACTCTTGGGAAAAAACTTTTAGAACGCGAAGCAAACAAAGAATAAATCTTCGGTTGATTAATGCTAATCACAAACCACAATGGAATAAATGGATTTTTTAAGCGTCGATTCAACATGGCTTTGACTGCACTTGGAATCGTCAAATTTTGTTTTTGATATTCAGACAAAAAACCCGCTCGTGAATTGACCACATGCATAGGCTGTTCATTATAATGAATCAAAATAAAAGGAATAACATTTTGCCCAACCACTTGATCTCGATCATGATATTGAATAACCATGACTGCGATTGCATCGGGGTCATAAACAAAGGCTTTAAATTCTTCTAAACTCGAATTTGGAAAGATTTTTTGATCGAATTGATAAATTTTTTCAAAAAAATACGATTGCTGCTGCATTGAAAGCGCTTTAAAGTCAAAAACTGTTTCTATTAAATTCATAAAAACAACCCAGTTTCATATTTAAAGAGAGACGCAAAATTTTTTTAATTGGTCAATGCATTAATAATATGACACATTTTAATTACATAATTTTACAATCATTATAGTAAGTTATTAAAAAATATCCAATTTCATTAAAATTAAAACTAAGTAATTCATTTCAATAAAGTTTTTACCAAAAATTATAATTAAAATTGAATACCAGCATTAATCCATTATATTTTGTGACGCAGTTTACATTATTTTATGACAAACGGTATTGATAGGCAAATTTATATTGTTTTAATAAGTTAAATTCTAATTTTTTTCATAGCTTGCGCTTTTTTTTAAATCAGTTAGGTAAGCTGAAATATCACAATCTATGCTGATTTAAATATCATTCATTATTAGATTGAAATTTTACGCATAAAAATAAGGGCTGAATAATCAGCCCTTATTTGATCTTGCTTATCGCTCAACACTCGAACAAATCATAGATTTGCTCTTGCGTTTGCTTTTCCTAACTTAGGTCAACTGAGCAGCAGCAATTTTCTTAGTGTCTACATTCGCAGCAGCGTCTGTGTAGCTTTCCATCTGGTCAAAGTTCAAGTACTTGTAGATGTCAGCAGACATGCTGTCGATTTGAGAAGCGTACTGTTGGTATTCTTCTGGTGTTGGTAACTTACCAAGTACCGCTGCAACAGATGCAAGCTCAGCAGAAGCTAAGTAAACGTTTGCACCTTGACCTAAACGGTTCGGGAAGTTACGTGTAGAAGTAGATACTACAGTTGTGTTCGGTGCTACACGTGCTTGGTTACCCATACATAATGAACAACCTGGCATTTCTGTACGCGCACCCGCTTTACCATAAGTGTTGTAGAAGCCTTCTTCCATAAGTTGACGCTCGTCCATACGAGTTGGAGGCGCTAACCATAGACGAGTAGATAAAGAACCACCAGGAACTTTGTCTAATAACTTACCAGCAGCACGGAAGTGGCCGATGTTTGTCATACAAGAACCGATGAATACTTCATCAATTTTGTCGCCTTGAACGTCAGAAAGAAGTTTTGCATCATCTGGGTCGTTCGGGCAGCAAAGGATTGGTTCTTTGATGTCTGCAAGGTCAATTTCATATACTTTAGTGTATTCTGCGTCAGCATCAGCTTTAAGAAGTGATGGGTTCGCTAACCATTTTTCCATGTTCTCAACACGACGAGCCATAGTACGCGCATCGCCATAACCTTCAGAAATCATCCACTTAAGCATGGTGATGTTTGAACGAAGGTATTCAGCAACTTTCTCTTCAGAAAGTGTGATAGAACAACCTGCAGCTGAACGCTCAGCAGAAGCATCAGACAATTCAAATGCTTGTTCAACGGTTAAGTCAGTTTCCATTTCTGTTAAGTCGATTTCTAAGATACGACCAGAGAAGATGTTTTTCTTACCTTTCTTCTCTACAGTTAAGTCACCTTCTTTAATTGCGTAGTAAGGAATCGCATGTACAAGGTCACGTAAAGTGATACCAGGCTGCATTTTACCTTTGAACTTCACAAGTACAGACTCAGGCATGTCAAGTGGCATAACACCAGTTGCTGCAGCGAACGCTACAAGACCAGAACCCGCTGGGAAAGAAATACCAATTGGGAAACGAGTATGCGAGTCACCACCAGTACCTACTGTATCTGGAAGAAGCATACGGTTTAACCAAGAGTGGATAATACCGTCACCTGGACGTAAAGAAACACCACCACGGTTCATGATGAAGTCAGGAAGCGTGTGTTGCATTTGAACGTCAACTGGTTTTGGATACGCAGCTGTGTGACAGAAAGATTGCATTACTAAGTCTGCAGAGAAACCTAAGCAAGCTAAATCTTTTAATTCGTCACGTGTCATTGGACCTGTTGTATCTTGAGAACCAACAGTAGTCATCTTAGGTTCGCAGTAAGTACCTGGACGAACACCTTGACCTTCTGGAAGACCACAAGCGCGACCTACCATTTTTTGAGCTTGAGTGAAGCCTTTGCCTGTGTTTTCAGGTTGTACTGGAGTACGGAACAAAGTAGATGGTGCAAGACCTAAAGCTTCACGCGCTTTAGCTGTCAAACCACGACCAACGATCAAGTTAATACGACCGCCTGCACGTACTTCGTCTAGAAGCACTGGAGTTTTAAGTTCAGATTCAGCGATTTGTGCGCCGTCTTTGAACGCTGTTACTTTAGCAGCAGCATGGTCGATTTTAAGAGTGATTTCATCACCCATGTTCATATTAGAAACGTCGATTTCTACTGGTAAAGCACCCGCATCTTCCATTGTGTTAAAGAAGATTGGCGCAATTTTACCACCTAAGCAGTAGCCGCCATCTTTTTTGTTTGGAATGTGCGCGATTTCATCACCGAAGAACCAAAGTACAGAGTTAGTTGCAGACTTACGAGAAGAACCTGTACCAACAACGTCACCCACGTAAGCAACTTGGTTGCCTTTCGCGATAAGGTCTTTGATTTGGTTTAATGGACCAACTTCACCAGGAACTTCTGGGTTGATGCCATCACGTACGTTTTTCAACATTGCATTTGCGTGCAATGGAATGTCTGGACGACTCCATGCGTCTTGTGCAGGTGACAAGTCGTCAGTGTTGGTTTCGCCAGTAACTTTAAACACTGTAAGTTTGATTTCTTCAGGTACATCTTTACGGCTAGTGAACCATTCAGCATCAGCCCAAGATTGTAAAACTGCTTTCGCGTTTTCGTTACCTGCTTTTGCTTTGTCTGCTACGTCATGGAACGCATCAAATACAAGCAAAGTGTTTTTCAATGCTTCAGCTGCTAAGCCAGCCAATTCAGCATTGTCTAAAAGCTCTACTAAAGGTGCTACGTTATAACCACCAAGCATTGTACCTAGTAAGTAAACTGCGCGCTCTTTAGAAACGAGTGGAGAGGTTGCTTCACCTTTTGCTACAGCAGCTAAGAAAGCAGCTTTAACGTATGCCGCTTGGTCAACACCTGCAGGTACACGGTTTTCAATCAAATCAACCAAATAAGCTTCTTCGCCTGCTGGTGGATTTTTTAATAATTCAACTAATGCAGCTGTTTGCACATCATCAAGTGGCTTCGGTGGGACTCCGAGTGCGGCACGTTCTTCAACGTGTTGGCGGTAAGCTTCTAGCACGGTGTTATTCCTCTTTTTTAAAAAATTATTTGTGAATTCCTGCTTTTAAAGCATCACAAACAATATGGACTGCAAAATTTTACTAAACTTCAGGTTAAAAGTTAATGCAACTAGAGTGTTTCTTTGTGATGCCCATTATTTTATAACTAAATGATGCGCATATTGTTCAATTTACAGGCAAAACACGACTTAATTTTAACTTTGTCTGTATGTACACTAACTTTTCGCCTAAAGTTTAACTCGTAAAAAAGGCAACGCTCATGTTGCCTGTTCTAATGAATGAATGATATTCCACCTTAGTGTACTGTCGTAGCTTGAAGATAGTGCTGTAATTGTTCACGACTACCTTCAAACTTGAGTTGAATTTCATCTTCATGCAGCATGCAATGTTCTGCACTGGTAAACGAAATTTGAACTTGATATATCTTTGCAGGTGCATCAATTTGCTGACGTAAATACACCCGATCACCTAAACTTAAAACATAATGACTGCCGCCAATCACTGCGACACCTTGTTCATCTTCTAAGAGCAAATCTGCATTATGCAGGTAAGCAACCACTTCCATTATGCGCTCCTACTGTTTTTGTTATCTTTTTAATTATTCATGAAAAAGATAAGCTTTGCCAGTTTTAAGATTTAGAACTTGTCACAATTTATTTGTTATTTATTTTAGTTTTAGACGTTTTATTTACTTAGGCTATTTTTGATAAAAGATATAGAGGTACAAAACATATTTCAATTTTAATTCATAAAAAAACCGTTCTTTTAGAACGGTTTGTAATCAGGCATTTTATCATGCGGGGTCGCGATACATTTTTCAGTAAATTGCGTACGGACTTTTTCACGTGCCGCATCAACATCACCATTAATTTCTTCAAGTGGCAATGCATATACTTGCTCAATAATCTCTGAGATAAAATTACGGGTAATGTCATCTTCAATTTTATTGGCATGCTCAATGGCACGTTCTTTTTCAATCGCATTTTGACGATCTAGCATGATGGTACGCGCAGCATTGCCAACACTTCGGCAATAGCCTTGCCATTGTTCTTCAGGGGTTAAGGGTTTCTTTTCTGCACAACCCATTAATACAAGCACTGCAGTCACCACCAAAATCTTTTTCATTGAAGCTCTCCTGTTGTGCTTATGATAATCAAAAGTTGACATAAATACGAAACTATCCATGCACAAGCTTAAAAAATGCGCTCTGATAGAACGCATTTTTAAGTGAGGTTGCCGTTAGAAGCGCCAGTTATAGAAAATATCCACTGCGCGTTCTAAAGCTTGACTAGCTTCCAAATACAGTCGTTTATTCATTTGATAACGCAAAGTCAACTTATTGACAGGTGTGAAAACCCCCACGCCATAACGAATAAACAAGTCTGGGGTGATATAACCCGTCAAACTGACTTGGGTATCATCGCCTGTACCTTGGGCATCAAGTGCCAAACCACTTAAACCGAAGGTACGTCCAATTTGATTGGTCAAGGCACGTGTACCACCCAATCCCATACTAATACCTGCCGCTGCAATAGTATTGTTGACGTCTGACTTAAAGCTTTCGGTCTGACTCAAACCACTGGTACCTTCATTGATACGACCTGTAATCAAGGCATTTAATGCTTCTTGTTCAGATAAGCCTGCATCGTTATACACTTGAATGTTCGGACTGCTGGCTGTGCCTGTAACTCTAAAGCCGACCATGCTGCCCTGTACATTTTTATTGGCATCCATATCTAAAGTTGGGTTAGAAATTGGGCCATTAAAACGCGCAATGGCACGGTTCAAATCCAGACTTTGTCCATAGGCTTCAATTTTCACACGCTGGCTGACCCCAATCGCACCATTGGCACGCATCGCAGTTTCTAAACCACGTTGAGATAAATACAAACGTCCAATCAGTGGAATACGGCTATTAAAACCTTGGAAAATGACCCGATCACCCAAATTCAATTCAAGATCGGCACGAATATCCCATGGACGAGCTGAACGTAATAATGCCAGTTGATCTTGTCCTTCATGTACCACACGCACATCCGAAGACACGTTAACCACAGGTGCAGACACTTCAGGCATAGAAATTAAAGCCCGAGGTACATCTACACGTCCTTTTAAACTCAGTTTTTTCTGGAAAGGTAAAACATCTAAGGATACATCTGGCGTAATCATTGCAGTAATTAGCGGTGCTTGACGAATTAATAAGTCTTTACCGTTTAAATTTAACTGAATACGCGGATCATTTTTCCAATCCACACTGCCCGTTAAACGCCCTACACCACCACCGCTGTTAAATGCGCCATTAATGCTGGCTTGATCTTGGCGGATAGAGGAATAGACCTGCACATTGGTCAGATTTACAGGTAACGAAATCATGCTGATCGCACCATCTTTCAGGCGCATTTCACCTGTGAGCAATGGTGAAGTTAAAGTCCCATTGATCTTGCCAGCAAAGGACAAAATGCCTGCCATTGAGCGCACATCGGCAATAAACGGTTTAAAAACTTTAAGTTGTACCTGATCAAAGGCAATTTCACCGCGCATTGGCATGTTTTTAGTGTAAGGATCAATCAGCACATTGGCATAACCTGTACCAATTTCAGGTGTTTTCACATCTATGCGTAATTTCAAGCCTTCGGCAATGCTTTTTGCGACCACAGCCACTTGTTCATAGCGCAAGGTTGAGCCTATATCTTGTGGATCGTCCGCAGCAAGTCCAATGACGCCATCACGCGTGACCAAATGTGCATCAATTTTTGGCTTCTGTCCTTTTGCCCACGCCGCTTTGGCATACCCATTAACCTTGCCTGTAATCGCCAAACCTTCAGGCATAAATGCAGAAAAGTCATTTAAGTCTAAGTTTTGAGTCACAAATGATGCATTGGCTTTGGTTTTACTCACACGAATAGGTTGATCAAAACACAATTGGCTTTGCTGACTCATCCAACAATGCGCACCAACATACAACTCACTGGTTCTATGTTGATATATCACGGCTGCGTTTTGGCGCTGTGCCAAGTGGGTTCTTAAGGAGTCAAAATCTCCTTTCTGAATTTGTCCCATCCAATCATTTTGTGCATTTAAACCACCCGCCAATTGTACATAAAACTTACTCAGCTTATTTTCGGCTTCTAGTTTTAAAATATGTGCCTGACGTGTACCTGCTAAAGAAATCTGCCCTTGCTCGATGCCACGGTTGCCACTGCGTAAATTTTCCATGGATGCCGTCATCAGCGTTGGCGTATTTTCAGAGGTTGGCAATTCACCTTGTAGGCGCAATTTACGCACGCTGAAAATATTATTTACACTGAACTGATCAACAGCGAAATTGGCAGTGGCTTGTAAGCGTGGCTGCGACTGCACATTGATATAGCCATACGCACGTCCACGTAAACCTGAATAGATTTCGTATAAAGCAGGCGCATTGACTTTAATACGCAGATTTTGTGCATTCCCCGTTGCTTGTAACTGATTTTTGGCATAAGACAAAAATAGATTATTGGCTTCAAACTGTTGTGGTAAAAAGCCTTTTTGATTAGCATCAATCAACATGGCTAAATTCCCCGTACCACGTACAGGTTTATTATTGAGCATGCCTGCCAAATTCAGACGTTCAATGTTGATCCGTTTTTGAGTGTCTGACCAAATACCTTGAGTGCGAATATTGCCCGATAATTCACCACGTACACTGGACACAAAATAGTGCGGCTTAAAGCGAATTAAAGAAGCGTTTAAATTCCAGCTCACCCCCTGATTCAAATGCAGCAAACCATCCGCCACAATTTGCCCTGCAACACCATTATGGCGTAAGTCGCTAATTTTAATTAGTTCCGGCGTACCCGATAATTTTAGTTTTAAATGTCCTTCACTGCCTTGAATGGCACTGGCATTTAACCCACCATCATAATTCACGGCAAAACTTTTAAAGCCACCACCAGCTTTCACATCATGGAACAATAAAGCGATGGTGCTTTGCCCAGTTAAATGTACGTTTTCATTTTGATTGACCAAACGCCCTGTCAAATTAATATCTTTCAAATGAATAATTTGCTGATTCGGCAATGCAAAACCATTGGCTTTAAACTGCCCATTTAACACATTAACAGGTGCTGCGGTGCTGATACTTTGCGGATTAAAGTTTTTCGCAGCCAATACCGCATTCCATTTCAACTGACGTTTATCAGTTGGTAAATCAATGACGGCGCTGCCTGCCAAATGACTATCTGCAGTATCAAATTTAAAATTAGGAATATTTAAACGATTATTCTTTAAATTCAATTTGGCTTGGTACATGCCCGCAGGTAACATGGTTTTTTCATGTGTGCTGACTTTACTCGCCACAAAAATATCTTGCTGACCTTCTACCAAGGCCAATTGCACATCACCCGATTCACTTTTCAACCAACCCACATACGGCACAGCACGGTCTATGTTGTTCCAGCGCACATCAAGCAACATCGGATTTGCCGCTTTGCCCTGCGCAGGTTTTTGATCGAGTTTTAAATTCCAAGTTTCATATTGGTCAAAATCGACTTGTGCAGTTAAGTGTGTGCCTTTTTCCAAATGACCTTTAGATGCTAAATTGGCATCTAAACTTGGCGGTAAAAAGTCTTTGACCACTTGAGGAATTAGTGGATCTTTAGGATTAATTTTATCCAGACGTCCTGTTAAATCCCAATTGACTTTTTTATCCCAACTGACAATGCCCACTACATTGGCAGCACCTTGCATAAGTTGTGCATTTAAATTACTGATATTCAGTTGATGAACTAAATCGGTATACATCAGACCTGTATATTGACCTTTAGGGATGTGTTTACCGCTCAAATCCGTATTGACATCAATATCTAAACGCTTGATATCGCCTTTAAATTTAGCTGCACCTGCTTGGGTAAAAAGTTCCTGCTCGGTCAAAATAGGCCAACGGTAGTTTTTAAATTGTAACTCACCAAACATTGGCACTTGCTTACGCATTGGATGCAACACTACCCATCCCGTGAGCAAATCAGGCGTATTTGTTGCAACACCCGCCTGAATCGTGTCGAGTGTGCCTTTGCCTACTACTTTAATATCGTGAATATTTAAGCTGTCATGTAAAGAGGGAATATTTAAATCACCCACCACATTAAGCGGATATTTACCTTCAAATTTCATATCGCCTGTGGCATTGCGTACATTCAAATATCCCATATCCATATTGGAATCTTCAAATTTCAGTTCTGTACCCGACCACAAGGCATTATTTAAATGAATATCGTAAAAATCGACCTGCGTACCAGAGGCGGTTTGAATCAATAAATGATCGACATCGGCAGTATCTAAACGCAAAACAAAAGGTAAGCGAATTTCATTGAATTTGAATGGATCATCACTTGGTGGGCCTTTCGGATAAATCCGCAGATTACGCACATCGGCACGATTGAGATGGATTTCTTTATCTAAAATGGCACGCCAACCAAGAATGACATCGGCACGGTCAATTTTGACATCAACAGGTTTTAAACTGACGATGATATTGCGCAGAATAATCCCGCGCCATAAATTACCGCCTTCATATTCATAATGAATAATTTCTTGGCGCTGCAATACGCTGTCTAATAAGAACTTTGAGCCACGGTCTGTTGAGAACATCACCACCAAAGCGGACACCAATAACACCAGCATCAACAGCAGTGACAGTAAAACACTCCTGAGTATTCGACGCTTTTTAGGTGGCGTTACTGGAGTTTCTGGTTGCTGTTCAACTTCAGCCATAATGTTCTCTAAGTCTTAAATTTATAGTTGAGAGCCAATAAAGAAATGTAAACGGATTGGATGGTTATCATCTGAAATACCAGAAGCCACATCAATCCGAATTGGGCCAATTGGTGATGCCCAACGTACCCCCAAACCTACGCTATATTCGGTGTCGTTGCTAAAGTCTTTATCGTAAGCATTACCAAAATCACTAAATACTGCTGCGCGCCACCCCTCTTTAAATTGATAGTTATATTCTAATGAACCAACCGCCAAAGCCTGACCTCCAATTTTAAAGCCTTCAATTTGTGGTGTTAAAGACTTGTAGTCAAAGCCACGTAAAGACTGGTCACCACCAGTAAAATAACGCAAATTATAAGGCACTTTATTAAAATCTTCGGTGTAGATATAACCTAAGTCACTGCGTCCGACAAACTGATGATCGTCATTTTCACCCAATGAATAAATAAAACGCCAACCTGCATTTAGAATGGCTAAATCTGCATCGCTGAGCAGTGATTCACTCCCCAGTTCTATTTTATAAATTTGGCGGAAACCTTTGCTTGGGTTAACACGACGGTTACTGTCGGTACGTGAAACTTCATAGCCAAGCAATAACGATTGTTGCTCGACATCACCATTGGCAATAAACGCATCAGGCACTTTTTCCAAAAATACAGTGCCATCTTCAGTTAAGCGATCCAGTCGATAACGCAAGCCAAAAGTATGTTGCCAACTGCCCATTGGGTTTTTAATCACACGGTCTACACCTGCAACCGCAGATTCAATCATCAAGCCGCCACCTTGTGCAACATCGTCACGTTCTTCACGCTCATAACCGCCAACCAACGCGACATAATCATTCAAGGGATGGTTATAAGGAATATTATAACGTCCATCAATGGCTTGACGAATTTGCGAAAGCTCTAAGTTGGCATCGAAAGAGTGACCACGTTTATTGACAATGGCACGGCGATATTGCCCACGCAAACGCACACCTGTGTCAGTTCCGTAACCTGCACCGACTTCGGCACTATTTAAGCGGTCTGCATTTAAAGTCACAATCACAGGAATTTTTTTGTCTATGCGTGCTTGCTGTTTTAAGCGTTCTTCTTCTGATTGTTTGTCTTCTTGCTGTGCTTGTAGCATGCGCAGCTTATCGTTGCTCGCACCTTCTTCTGTGCCTGCAAACTCAGCTTCATTCACCACAGATTGCGTCACTTCCTGAGATGACACCACCCGTTTTTGATCGACGACTGTGGCATCGTAAACAGAGAGTTTTTGTTGATCGACCAAAGCCTGAATATCAGGCGGTAATTCCAAAGGATACTCGACAGGATCAGGACGGATCGTATCAACTAAGGTGTAGTTGAAATAACGCGAGTTGGTGAGGTTATTGGCCAAACCATTTACACGCCAAAAAGTATAGTCAGCATTGTCCTGCCAAGTGACCATACTTTGCAGAATATCCATATCCAAAGGGAATTCTTGATTTGGATCGCTCATACGAAATTCAACATTTCCGAGTTTATAACGCTCGCCTGTTTCATAACGTAAATTGATATCGGCTGTATTTTGAGGTTGAGCGACTTTAACGTCATGCAAACGCCAGTAACTGTCAAAATAACCGTTATCTGAAGCGGCATCGGTAATTCGTTTTTTGGTTTGCTCATACAAACCATGATTAAACACATCATCTACTTCTTGATCAGGCAAGACACCAATAACCTGAAATTGTGCCTCGTATTGTCCTTCACCTGTAAATTCAATATTTTGCTGTTTAATCGCCACAGGTGGATTTGGCACAACCTGCACACGCACGCGGCTATCACTGAGTTTTTCAAACTTAAACTCGGCATTATAAAAACCCACCGCCTGCGCAGCCTGATTTGACAACGTACGCAGTTGCGGCAATGCCGATGGAAAATCTGCAAAAGACTCCTGGGTAAAACTGGACAGTTTGGCCTTAATATTGGCACTTAACTGATCTACCGCTGTACGATAAGCATCGGGCGATACCTCTCCAATTGAGTTTTGTGTACCATTGGCGCCTTTTGCGGTAATGACTACATCTGCACTAATACGCGGCACTTTGGCTGTATTTAGCTCACGCGGTGGACGGACTTTATACAGTAAACGTCTGAAAAAACCGAGTTTATCGGCATTTTCGACCTGCGTCATCCAGCCCAATTCAGTCATTAAGGTATCGTTAGGATTGGCTTCCACTACAAAATTACTGTCTGCCTGAATATTGGTTATGAGCCGATCGACATTTACAGGCGCTTGATCAATTTGCAGTAGCTCCTGCTGTGTTGCGTCTTTAACCAACGTTTCTGGCACTTGACCATTGCGGTCTAGCATCGCTTCTTGTTTGGCTTGTTCTGCCACCTGAAAAATTTCATTGGCAAGCCCCTGATCTACAGGTGCAATGGGTAAATCTTCTAAGTCTTCAAATTCGATAGGCTGAAATTCAGCAAAAGATGCCCCTGCCTGTTGTTGCTGTTGCAGCATTTCTAGACTATTAAATTCAGGTGTTTGCGCTTGCTCTAAAGCTTCTTCTATTTTTTGTAGATCTTGGGCACTGTCTTTACCTTGTGCTGCTGCCAGTTGTTTAATTTCTGCAGCTAAATTTTGTGCTTCTTCTGCAGTTGGAGTCTGTAGCGGTACAGGATTTTCAGCAAGCTGAGCGTTTGAATTGGGTACAGTAAGACTTTCTGCAAAACTTGAAGATGCAACTAAACCTAAAAACAGACTTAGTCCGAGCTTTTTCGGCATATTCCAGCATAAAATTGCATGCATACTGGAACACAGTACTGATTTTTTAAAGTTTGTATTTACAAGCATAAAAAACTCTAAACTGATTTAATTTTTATGGAAAAACCCCAATGAACCCGCGTACAAACACCAATTTATTTGATTTTTTCATCAGTGAAAAGACTTGAAACATCATACATGATTTTCTGTACTATTATATCAAGCGGTCACATTTCTTAATAAAACTAAACGAAGTTAATCACGCATGGAAAAAAATGAACATTTGTTGAGGAGTCGTCGCTTTTTGCCGACGTTTCTCACTCAATTTTTTGGCGCACTCAATGATAACGTGTATAAACAAGCGCTGCTTTTAGTCTTTACCTATGGTCTGATTAGCCAGCAATCTGCAAATGTCAGCACCTTGAACAATTTAGCAGCCTTGTTGTTTATTTTGCCGTATTTTATTTTTTCTGCCACCGCAGGGCAATTAGCAGACAAGTATGAACGTGCCCAATTGGTGCGTGCCATCAAACTGCTTGAAATTGTCATCATGCTGATTGGTACCGTTGGTTTTATTTTAGGAAATTTGTGGCTATTGCTGATTGCCTTATTTTTAATGGGCGCACAATCGACCTTTTTTGGCCCAATCAAATATGCCATTTTGCCTGAAGTACTCAAACCGCATGAACTGATGTCGGGCAATGCAATTTTCCAGTCAGGTACATCCATTGCAATTTTATTGGGGATGATTTTAGGCGGTGCAGTGATTTCGGTATCTGCAGGCAATTTAGTCTGGATTAGCTTAACTGTGGTGATTATTGCACTAATTGGTTATGCTTCAAGTCGTTTTGTGCTGACGCAGCGCGTCACGGCACCCGACATTCAAATTGACTGGAATTTTTTCCGTACCAGTTTCCAGACTTTAAAATATGCCAAAAGCCTGCCGATGATTTTTCTAATATTATTGGGCAATTCTTGGTATTGGTTTTATGGGGCAACGTATTTAACCCAAATTCCACAGCTCACTCAACAAAACTTGCATGCTTCTGAAAATGTGGTGAGTTTATTACTGACACTCTTTTCTGTCGGTATTGGCGTAGGTTCTTTGCTCTGCCGTAAAATAGGCGGTACCGAGGTCAATATTAAAATGGTGCCTATTGGCGCAGTCGGTTTAACCGTCTTTGCTTTTTATTTGGCAGGCACATTGGCTTTTGTACCAGAAAAAACAGGCGCACTACTGGGCTTAGCCGAAGTCTTTCAGCAAGGCTGGAGTTATTATCATGTCATGTGTGCAGTCACTTTACTGGGCATTAGTGGCGGTTTTTACATTGTGCCCTTGTATGCCATGATGCAAGCCTATTCCCCTCGCTCGCACCGCGCACGTGTGGTCGCAGCCAACAATATTTTAAATGCGGTATTTATGGTGTCATCTGCCATTTTTTCGATTTTAATTTTAAGCATTTTAAAAATTGATTTAAAAATTTTATTTAGTATTACGGCTGTTTTAAGTGCTGTTTTCACCTTTTGGCTCTTGTTAAAGCTCAAGCCAATGTTAGATACTGCACAGGACTCTTTGGAGGATTAATTTCATGCGTCATTACACAGGCATCGACAAGTTTATTCATTCATTTGACCAAGCCTTACGTAGTTTAGTACCTGGCACAACTTCGGCTCAACGTGAAAACCCGGGCAATACGGTTGAAACCAAATTGGCTGTGAGTGAAGCACGTCATGTTGCAGGCTTAATGCGAGTAAACCATAGTGGTGAAGTCTGTGCACAAGCCTTATATCACGGTCAGGCTTTAACTGCGAAATTGCCCAATGTACGTCGTGAAATGGAACAGGCTGCAATTGAAGAACAAGACCATTTGGCGTGGTGCGAAGACCGCTTAAAAGAGTTAGACAGTCACACCAGTTTGCTTAATCCTGTATGGTATGGCTTGTCTTTTGGGATGGGTGCAATTGCAGGTATTGCGGGCGATAAATACAGTTTGGGTTTTGTGGCAGAAACTGAACGTCAAGTCAGCTTGCATTTAGAACATCATATTAGCCAATTGCCTGAACAAGATGATCGTTCACGTAAAATTCTAGTCCAAATGAATGAAGATGAATTGCATCATCGCGATACGGCGCTCAAAGCAGGTGGTGTAGATTTGCCTGTACCTGTACGTTTGACCATGACTGCGATTTCCAAGCTCATGACCAATACCAGTTATTATATTTAATGAATTGATAACACTTAAACGCTCACAATTGTGGGCGTTTTTTTATGTCATTGGAATAGAAAACATCTCGATTAAAACGATCAAAAAATAACAGAGAAAGAGCCGATTTTGAGTTATCCCAAGATTTATCCGCAGATTTTGTGGATAGTTTTTAAGTGCAAAGCCGTATAAATACAGAAAAATATTATTTTTGATGGTTTTTCATACAAACATATCAGCAAGATATGACACAATGATGTAAGCCGAAATCAGATCACGTTTCACAGCCAAAATTTAAAAATGCATCACTGATCTGCCAATTTTACTGGCTGATTTACTCTTCACAACTCACAATGGGATAGTCATGCGCAGAATGCACAAAAGCCTCATCTTGCCAAATATCCCACATTGGAATTTTAACATCTAAAGCAAGTGGCATTTTTTTCGGATTGAATTGCATTTGAGCTAAATTTTCACCCCACGCAATAATATCAATATCCAGCGGAATGTCATGCGATGGGCGCAGACGCCCTGCTGCAACTTCCAATTCCTTAAGGATGACGTTTAGATGCTCAAAGCTTAAACGGCTTTTTAGCAAACAAGCAGAATTCCAATAGTCTGCACCAATCCCATCACGGCATGGAATCAGATAAATATGCGAAAATTGCACTTCACCCAATGCAGCAATTTGCTGATAGGCACTTTTAAACTGACGTGGTGCTTCGCAGTTACTCGCCAAAGCGAGAGCAAAAATCGTTTCGGTGGCGTTCAAGACGAATTCCTACAGAATTGGCTTCTGGAATAATGGCAGGTTTGCGAATGGTGATGGTAATGGATTCAACTGCGGCAAAAGTCGTAAAAAGTGCATCCAATACCAATTGTGCTGCATGCTCAATCAATTTGGGTGCAGCCTGCTGAATCACTTGCGCTGAAATGCTGCAAATTTCTGCATAATTGAGCGTGTCTTGCAACTCATCTGAAGCTGCAGCTTGGCTTAAATTGGTGGCAATGATCAAATCCAACATGAGTGGTTGTTGAATTTGACGCTCCCATGCAAAACAGCCGACGACTGTTTCCACCTTTAAGCCTTCAATGATAATTGCATCCATGACCACACTCTATATTTCATTTTAAATCCTTCTATCTCTGTCTATTGAAAGGGATATTTGCCGTATTTTAAAGCCACACTGAACTCATAAAACAAAAGATCGGTGGCTTTAAAATATGCAACCAGAAGGCTTGATTCGCCCAATATGGATAATTAATGCTTTAACAACAAATTCGGATCAATGCTTTGTACCATCTGCAATCGTTGATCGGCATAAATATCGGTATAAGGTGCTAAAACGCGCATGAAACGGTCAAAGTACAGCATTTGCTTGAACAGTAAAGCAAAGTCACGTGGGAAACGAATCCCATGACGCTCACCCACAGCAACCATATCGAGCATAATGTCATTTAAATCGGCAGGGTTAGAAGTCAGCAACTCTTGAGGATCGGCCAGCAATACGCCACTAAATAAACGCTCTAAATCTGCTGCCAAAACCTGAGTATCAATTTGCTTGTCGGTCATGCCCATTTTGAGCATATTTTCAGCCATAAGCGTGTAGTTGGTATTTTGCAAGGCATCCATAAAGGCCATACAAGCAGTCCACACTTCAGGATTTAGCTGTCCGACAATACCAAAATCAATAAAGCCGACACGCCCATCTTCAAGCAACATCAGGTTGCCTGCGTGTAAATCGGCATGGAAACTGTTACACATCATCAAACTACCGAACCATGTATTCATGGCAGTAATCAATACTTGCGATGGGTCGTTAGATACTTGTTTCACCACGTCAAAATCGGTCAAAGGTACGCCATACAAACGCTGCATGGTCAATACGCGACGGGTGGAATATTGATGATAGACCTTAGGTGCAGTGGCTTTTTTGTTTTGGGTCAAATTCAGATAATTAATAAAATCATCTAGGTTACGCGCTTCTTCAATAAAGTCGACTTCACGCACCATACGAGTTTTGATTTCTTCGACAATATCGGCCAATGACGCAAATTTGACTTTAGGTACTGCTTTTTCGAGCAGTTTAGTCGCCCAGTGCAAGACGTTTAAATCGGTATAGAGAATAGTTTCTACCCCCGGTTTTTGCACTTTAATCACCACATCTTCGCCACTCACCAATTTTGCAGCGTGTACTTGTGCAATAGATGCTGAAGCTAGAGGCTTTTCATCTATTGAGGCAAATATTTCATCTAAATTGCGCCCTGCAAATTCAGATGCCAATACTTGCTGCACATAGCTAAACGGTAAAGTTGGGGTTTGGTCTAAACAACCTTGAAATTCTTCTACATATTCACGTGGGAACAATGACGGCGTACTGGCAATAAACTGCCCAAGTTTAATGTAGGTTGAACCTAAAGATTCAAATGTTTCGCGCATGAGTTTGGCATTACTTGGCTTTTCAGTGGCATATTTAATGCCTGCTTTGGCTGCCACTACGGCAGTTTCACCCATGCGAGCAACTGAACGTAAACCATCTAACCAGATATTATTTTTCATCATGTCTGAGTCATATTAAAGTAGTGTGAGTTTATCAAAAAATTGCCAAGTAAAAAGGCTATCTTGCCTGACAAACTAGACAGTTGTGGTCTTGATCAAACGACAATAAGCGTTGTTTCATGCTTAAACCATCCCAAAGTAATAGCTTTTGTTTCAGCGCGGTGTTGCCTAAACCCAAGTACAATAAGGCATGATGCGCTTGCAAACTGGCCATGACGTTCGGTGTAGTTGCCAATACGCCACTGTCGGCACAGCGTAAACTTTCATTGGCATGCTGTTCTTTCGGGAACAGACATTCATAGCAAGCAGAATCACCTTCGACCATGAACATTTGCCCTTGAAAACCAATGGCAGAGGCACTGAGTAAAGGTACATTCAATTGTCGGCAATATTGATTGACCAAATATCGGGTACTGAAATTATCACAACCATCTAAAACTAGGTCTTGTTGGGCAACTAAAGTGCCTGCATTTTGCGCATCTAACAGCGTGGTTAAACAAACAATCTCGATATAAGGATTAATTTGCATTAATCTTTTTGCGAGAATTTCGGCCTTATAAAAGCCTAAATCTGCGGGGGTATAGGCGATTTGTCGTTGCAAATTACTGGTTTCAATCACATCAGCATCAATCAGAGTGATTTTTCCCACGCCTGCACGTGCAAGTAATTCTGCGCTTAAACAGCCAATCCCGCCACACCCCACAACAAGTACGTTGGCCAGTTTTAATTTTTCTTGGGCTTCAATATCCCAGCCATCCAATAAAATTTGTCGGCTATATAGATGCATTTCTGCATCGCTCAATTTCAACTGAGTATCGAATATGCTTTCCAAGAAAATGCCCTATTCTGCAAAACCAAAACGCCAAGTATAACGGGTATTCAAAGCAAACCGCCATGACGGCGGTTGAATTGTTGCGTATTTGAACAGATGGAGATGTGCAACGACTTGCTTAAAAGTGCATCCGCATGCCTACGTTATAAGTAACGCCATCGGCATCGCCTATATATTCATTATAATAGGCAATTCCACCATTCCAGTAACATGCCGTATTCCCGACTTTGTCTGAGGTTGTCCCATCTTTACAGGTGGTATTCGAGGTGCTGTCATATAACCATTTATAACCGGCAGTGGCGTAAATCGAGAAATCAGGAACAAAGTTCAAACCGACTTCTACGCCCACAGGTAAAGTGACAAAATTGACATCATTGGCAAGCAGCTTTGAACTTGCGCCGCTATAACCTAGACCTGCGTATGTATTGAAATAAAAACCATGATAGCTGATCAGGTTTAAATTACCACCCATATTGAATTCATAATAATCCAAATCGTATTCATTGTTTTTTAAGAATTCCAATCTGCCATAAAAACCTGAGCGATGTGGCGTGGTGGAAACACCCAAAGCAAAACCATCTAGTTCTACTGTATCGCCACTGTCAAAATCTGCTTCAAAATTGGCGTATTCGGCAAAGACTGCATAATTTTTTTGTGGCGTTTTTGCTGCTGGATAGCTGGAATAGGCTGTACTTTCAGCAGTTGGCGCTGGGTTCCAGTTTTGTGCATAACTGCCAGAGGCACACAACAGTAAAGCTGCGCCCATCCATATCGACTTCGTAAATATCCGCTTTGACGGCTGCGTGAAATTTAAATGAGCTGTTACCATGATGTTCTCCCCCAATATGTATTGCGCTGCCTACATGCTTTTATCGTAATCGAAGTACATGCAGCCTTGTTCATTGTGTCAGCATAAAGTTGAAAATATCACATCACCAATATGATGCACACATTTTCTATCGATTGAGTTCGTGCTTGCATAATCGGGTGGTTTAAATAAAGAATACAGATTTAAAAAAACGCCAATCTGTATGAATGGCGTTTTTCTTATGGCGCAATAATTAACAGGGCCTATTGGCTGAATTTAGCTCACTTTTTTAAAAGCATTTTGTTTTGCAATTTCTTGTTGCTTCAATAAATTACGCTGAATTTTTCCACTGGATGTTTTAGGCAAACTGCTGACAAATTCAATTTCTTTAGGATAGGCATGTTTCGATAAGCGTGAACGCACATACTGTTGCAGCTTTTCCTGCAATGCAGTGCTTGGTTGATATTGATTTTTTAACACCACAAAGGCTTTTACCACTTCTGTACGCTCTGGGTCTGGCTTACCAATTACTGCGGATTCAAGCACTTCCTCACATTCAAGCAAAGTACTTTCTACATCAAAAGGCCCGACACGATAACCCGAAGTTGTAATGACATCGTCTGCACGACCAATAAAATCAATCCCACCAAATTCATTTAAACGTACCGTATCACCCGTTAAATAATACTGTCCCACAAATGATTTACGGTCATCCCCATCGTAACCTTTGAACCACATTAAAGGCGATTGTGATTCATCCAGTGCAAGTGTGCCAATTTCGCCGTGAGCGACTTCCTGATGCTGTGCATTTAAAACCGCGAAACGATGTCCGGGAATAGCATAACCCGCAGAACCTACTTTTTTCTGATGTTCCAGTGCATGATGATTGGCAATCACCATCCCCAATTCGGTTTGTCCATATTGATCATAAATATTGACTTGTAAATCATGCTTAAACCAATGAATCACTTCTGGTGTGAGCGGCTCGCCTGCACTGCTAACCACACGCAGATGTCGTTGAATATCACCATCAAACTTTTCTTTAAAACCAAAGAACATTCTAAATGCGGTTGGTGAACCTGTTAAATTACTCACCTGATATTTACGGATAATTTCCAGTGCATGATCAACACTAAATGGACGTTCATCCATAATAATGCTATGCCCCAAACTCAGTGGCCCTGTAATACCGTAATACAAGCCATAAGCCCAACCAGGGTCGGCTAAATTCCAAAATGAATCTTCTGCTCTTAAATCGACTGCATGCTGCATATAACCTTTAAATGCCACAATGGCTTTTAAAGGCACAGGTACAGATTTAGCTAAACCCGTAGTGCCTGATGTAAACATCATCAGAAAATCATCTTCAAAACTGCGATACACGGTTTCAAAGTAAGTGTCTTGAGTGCTTAGAACTTGCCAAAAATCTGTATCATGGTTTTGAGCTTGATTTGCTGCGTCCACAGTTAAAATTTTCACATTAGACAAGGCATTTAGTTTTGGACGCTGCTCAGTATTGGTCACAATGAGCTGCGTCTTTGCAGTTTGAATACGGTGCTCAATCGCTTTAGATTCAAAGGCTGTAAATAAAGGCTGATACACTGCCCCAATGCGCCATGTGGCAAAAACCGTAATTAACAATTCAGGCGTACGCGGCAATAATCCTGCAATACAATCACCTGCTTTTAAGCCCAGTTGAGTAAAATAATTTGCCAATTTTCCAGATGCTTCTGCCAGTTGATCAAATGTCCACGATGCAGTTTGACCGTGTTTGCCTTCCCAAATTAAGGCAGTTTGTTGAGTACCCGTATAGCGTCCGCAACATTCTTCATAGGCATTAAGTGCCGTTGGCGTTCCTGCCAATTGGGTTTGAATCAGTTGCTCAATATCAAACTGTTGATATGCCTCTTGCAAAGTTTTCATTCTTTTAAGCTCCGTCTTAAACTGATGACACTGCAATTCATTTGCAGCAATATGCGTTATTGTTTTAACCGTTTTTACAAGTTAGGATTGAATCGCTCTTTAAAATTTAAATTAGGTTTGCTGTGTTGAAGTCGATCATGCAACGCAATCACGACATGATCTTCGCGTATTTTTCAATCAAGTTAGCTAAACATGATTTGAACATTTTCTCAATTTCCACATCCTGCAATAATCTTGCAAGCTTTGGACACCGACTAAAGTTTTAGATACTCAGCTTTAACGCTTAGTCACTTCACGTGCAATCACCAAACGCTGAATATCGGATGCACCTTCATAAATTTGGCTAACGCGCACATCGCGGTAAATACGTTCAACTGGGAAATCAGATACATAGCCATAGCCCCCATGTATTTGAATCGCATCTGAACACACACGCTCTGCCATGGTTGAAGCAAAAAGCTTGGCCATAGATGCTTCTTTTAAACACGGTAAGCCTGCATCTTTGAGGCTTGCGGCATGTAGAATAAGCTGTCGTGCAGCTTCAATCTGTGTTGCCATATCTGCCAAGCGAAACGCGACTGCCTGATGTTGCACAATTTCAACTCCAAAAGCTTTACGCTCATTGGCATAGTCCACGGCTGCATCTAAAGCTGCTCGCGCCATACCCACCGATTGCGCGGCAATACCAATACGCCCCGACTCTAAATTAGAGAGTGCAATTTTGTAGCCTTCACCTTCTTGCCCCAATAGGTTTTCTGCAGGAATACGGCAGTTTTCCAACACGATGGTGGCGGTATCGGAACAGTGCTGTCCCATTTTGTCTTCTAAA
Source organism: Acinetobacter sp. YH12205 (assembly GCF_013418125.1). Taxonomy (NCBI): domain Bacteria; kingdom Pseudomonadati; phylum Pseudomonadota; class Gammaproteobacteria; order Moraxellales; family Moraxellaceae; genus Acinetobacter; species Acinetobacter sp. YH12205. Next base: position 271,573 of record NZ_VPCQ01000002.1, read on the forward strand.
CGTGCCACGATATAACCTGGTGTGTTCGTCGGGACTAAAAAGCAGGAAATGCCTTTTTTACCCGCAGTTTTGTCCGTTACAGCAAAAACTAAAGCAACATCTGCATATTTGCCTGTGGTGATAAACTGCTTGGTGCCATTTAAAACCCAATCCTCGCCATCTTTTTCAGCTTTACATTCAATCGCGCTGGCATCAGAGCCGACTTGTGGTTCAGTTAAACAAAAGCAGCCTAACCATTCGCCTGTTGCCAGTTTAGTTAAATATTTTTGTTTTTGCGCCTCTGTGCCGTAGCGTTGTGTAATTCCGCATGGCAATGAGTTTTGCACACTCACAATCGTTGAAATTGCACCATCACCCGCAGCAATTTCTTCTAAGGCTAAAACGAGAGATACATAATCTAAACCTGCACCGCCCCATTCTTCTGCAACGGTCATGCCCAAAGCACCTAGCTCACCTAGTTCCTTTAACTCCTTTGCAGGGAATTCAGCAGTTTTATCACGTGCTGCTGCAGTTGGTTTAAGCTTTTCCTGTGCATAACTGCGCAGCATATCCTGAATCATTTTTTGTTCATGGCTTAAAATCATGGTGACCCTCTGTGTATATGGTAGATGTTGTTTTTGTCAGGAATGCGCGCAACATCCTTGTTCTGTATTGCAACGGTTTTTTAGTATCCAGTTTTTCAATACTTGAATTTTTGCTTAGGCTATTTTATGGAGATAGCATCGTCATAACTTATTTCGGTTGCATACGAATTGCGCCATCCAAACGAATCACTTCACCGTTTAAATAACCATTTTCAAAAATATGACCCACCAATTGCGCAAATTCTTCAGGCTTTGCCAAACGTGGTGGAAATGGCACCATTTGCCCTAAAGCATCTTGCACATGCTGTGGAAATGCTTTCAGCATCGGGGTTTCCATAATACCGGGGGCAATCGTCATCACCCGAATGGCTTCACGTGCCAATTCACGTGCCAAAGGCAGCGTCATCCCCACAATTGCACCTTTCGATGCAGAATACGCACTTTGTCCAATCTGCCCATCAAATGCTGCAACCGAAGCAGTATTCACAATCACACCACGCTCTTCTTCATCGGCGGCTAAGTCATATTTCGCCATCAGTTGTGCCGCAAAACGGATCATATTAAAACTGCCCGTGACATTAATATTCAGCACTTTTTGGAACATTGCCAAATCATGCAAACCATCACGTCCCAAGACTTTGGCAGACGGTGCAATGCCTGCACAATTCACCAAGCCATTTAACTGTCCGTATTTTTGCTCAATATGGTTAAAAAGCTGCTGTACTTGGTTTTCATCGGTCACGTCTACAGCTACGAAGTCTGCATTTTCGCCCAATTGCTGTTGAAGCTGCTGCCCAAGTTCTTGATTCATATCAACCAAAATAACTTTTGCACCTTGCGCAACTAAATGTTGTGCAGTCGCAGCGCCTAAACCCGATGCACCACCCGTGACCACACAGACTTTTCCTTGAATTTTCATTTTATTTTCCTTATAAATTTTCAGGTTGATACAACTTAAGAAACAGATTAATCACACTCAAGCTAGAGTACAATTTCCAAACCCTGCATCGACTATGATGTATTTGAACACTCAACTTGTAAATGGAATACCACGCCATCCCATGAATGCAACTCAGCTCACTTACAGCAAAGGTACAATTTCAATTGCTTTAGTCCATGAAGCTTTGCATACTGCACAGCAACGCGGTATGGATACGCATGCGATTTTGCAGACGGCGGGTATTCCTGCAGAGCTGTTACATTCCAACAAAGCGAGGGTGTCAATTCTGCAATATGGTCAATTGTGGATTGCACTGGCAGATGCCATGAACGATGAATTTTTTGGCATGGACAGCCATGCTATGCGTCGTGGCAGTTATCAACTCTTGTCTAAATGGGTGTACCAAGCAGAGCATTTAAAGGCCGCATTACAGGACATTTTAAATTTCTTTAATTTAATACTGGATGATTTTTCAGGTGAATTAAACGTAGATGGTGAATATGCAATCTTAACCATTCACGATAAAGATCAAGTGAAACCGATGTTTAGTTATGCCACTTATTTAATGCTGATTCATGGCTTGATGTGCTGGCTGACAGGACAACGTATCGCTATTTTAAACATGCAACTCAAATGTGCTGCCCCGCAGGATGATGCTGATTATCGTGTCCGTTTCTGTGATGAAATTGAATATGCGTGTACAGCGCATAAGATTTATTTTGAGGCAAAACATCTTGATTTAAAAATCAAGCAGGATAAAAAAAGTTGGAAACGCTTTTTAAAACAAACACCTTTTAACCTTTTGGTGCGTTATAAAAACCCACATGCGCTGAGTCATAAAATCCGTAAACAATTAATGCGATTGCCGCCGAGTGAGTGGTTAGAACTGAACGAATTAACCCAACATTTCAATATGTCTGAAGCGACGTTCCAACGGCGTTTAAAGCAGGAAGGCACCAGCTATCAGCAATTAAAAAATGAAATCCGTCGAGATACGGCAATTGAATTGTTGAGCAAAACCCAACAATCACTTCAGGAAATTAGCGATCAATTAAATTTCCATGATCCTAGCGCTTTTCATCGTGCCTTTAAAAAATGGACTGGGGTCAATCCTGGGGCATATCGACAATATACCGAAAGCTCATAATTGAAAGCTCATAATTGCGTGACTTATCACCTACTACTCAGCCACTATTTTGTGTATTTTACAAACAACTTAATTATAAAAGAAAACTCATCGCTGTGATTTCAAGGTTGAGCAGTGAACTGGACGTTCATCGGCACTGCATTGTCAAAGTATTAAATTTAGTTTACTTTTCAATCAATTTAAAGCATAAATTTTATGCAATTCGGCTGTCATACTCCCCCTGTAATATTAAATGTACGAGCATCTTTGGAGGTTTCCCCATGCTTAAGATGATGGATGTACTTGAACACAATCTAGTTCAAAATTTCTCTCACTCCCTCAACCAAGCTTCTGAACAATTAGATGAATTACTCAATCAAAGTATTCTAAATACCTCAGAAGAGCAGTTACGTAATGTCATGTCTGCGTTTTTCAAACGTGAAGATGCACTTGAAGCAGCGCAAGCCCTAGATATTTGCCAAGAAGATTTACAATCTTTGCAAGCGGGTTTGGCTCTCAAAGATGAACACCTGTGCGATACCGCTAAAATTGTTGCGCTATGTTTGGCTTTAGAAACAGACAGTTTGGCACAAGTTGAAATTCCTGACTGTTTGCAAGATTACCCGATGTAAACTAAAACTTCGGGTATTCATTTGCTGAAAGTATTTAAAAAGTGATGTCTTCATGGCATCACTTTTTTATTGGCTGTTGCAATAATAAATAAGAAAAATTGACTTTAAGCCGCTTGCTGCTTTTTGAATCAAAAGCTAGCTATCATCTTGCCAAGCGTTGTTTGTCTATGAAACACTAAGGACAGCTTCAAGGATGCATCAAGATGATTATTCGCAATAAAAACAACAGTTTTACCCTACTGTTTGCATGGTATGGGACAATTTTACCTACGGTCTTACCTGCGCTTGCAATTGTGGTCTTCCTTTCTACGGTTTTGGTGTACTTATCTTCTCACCACTTTTTTCAAGTGCCGAGCGTACCAGCCATTGGCTTTACCATTTTCGGTATTATTTTGTCTATTTTCCTCAGTTTTAGAAATAACGCCAGTTATGAACGTTGGTGGGAAGGTCGAAAATTGTGGGGGACGTTAATTGCAACATCACGGCATATTTCACGTGACTCATACGTACTGCCAGATCAACAGCGTCGGGTCTTGATGTATCGGGTCATGTTGTTTAGTAATTTATTGCGTAACCGTTTACGCAATCAAAACCAACCTATCGATTTTTATCAAAACAAAGTCAACCTCACATCTGCAGATTATGAAGCATTATTTCCGCATATTAATGCCGCACTGTTTATTTTAGAAAGCATTCAAAAAGAGTTAGTCAGCGCACTGAAAACAGGTGAAATTTCCGATATTATTTATCAAGGCTTGAATCAACATATTGTTGAATTGGGTAATGTGCAAGCAGGTTGCGATCGAATTCTCAGCACACCCTTGCCTTTTTCTTATTCAGTCTTGTTGCACCGCACTGTGTATTGCTTCTGCTTTATTCTGCCTTTTAGTTTAGAAGCAAGTTTAGGAATCTGGACACCAATTTTGGTGGGTTTAATTGCCTATTTATTCTTAGGTTTAGATGCTCTCAGCGAACAACTTGAAGAACCTTTTGGCCTGCAAGACAATGATTTACCGCTCAACTCCATGGTGCGATTAATTGAACGGGAAATGCTGAGTTCACTTGGCGAAGAACTGCCACCTGCAATTTTGGCAGTGAAAGGCAACCTAAGCTGACATCAGTTGAGTTGAGGCTCATAAATTGGTCTTGCACTTAAACTTTGCTAATCATTCGTCTATGTTTGCAAGCTGATAAATAGATCTCACAAGATTTTTAACTGATATAACACATCAGCCAGCAAGCCATTGTGCTAAAGTCACCCGATCATTGCCTGCATAATCTTTGACTGTACGAATGTCAGAAAAACCGTGTTCTGCAAAAATCGCTTGCACTGCTAAAGCTTGGTCATAGCCATGCTCTAGTGCAATCCATCCATTTGCTTTCAGCCAGTGCTTACCCTGCGAAATAATCTGCAGAATATCTGCCAAACCCTGATCTGCTGCCACCAATGCACGTTCAGGCTCTGCTGCCAAAGCAGACATGTGTGCATCATTAGCATCTATATACGGCGGATTAGATACAATTAAATCAAAACGTGGCTCGGCTGCTGAACCCAATGCCTCAAACCATGCACCACAGGCAAATTGCACCTGATTTAAAGCATGCTTGCTTGCATTTTCTTGAGCAACTGCAAGCGTTGGCAGGTAAATATCGGTTGCGGTTACCTGCCAATCTGGACGTTCAGATGCTAAAGCCAAAGCAATCGCCCCTGTACCTGTGCCTAAATCGACAATTACAGCATCACGTTGTAATGACAAAGCCAACACAGTTTCGACCAAAACCTCGGTATCAGGACGTGGCACCAAAGTATCGTGCGTGACTTTTAAATCCAGTGTCCAAAATGGCTGTGAACCTGTGATATACGCCAAAGGCTCGCCTGCTGCTATACGTGCCAAAGCCTGCACATACATCTGCTCTTGCGCGGCACTCAATTCCTGATCTGCACGATATTTTAATTCAAGCGCACTGAGTCCTAAAAAATGCTCTAACAACCAAATATTTTCTTGACGCTCATAGCTATCGACTTCACCACGTAGCGCCAAGGCTTGTGCAATATTCATTAACCACCGTTTTGCTGAGCAAGCATCGCCAACTGATCTGCCTGATATTCACGATGCAGACTATCTAGTAGTTCAGTTAAATCACCTTCCATCACCGCATCCAACTTATATAAAGTCAGGTTAATACGATGATCTGTCATACGTCCTTGCGGATAGTTATAGGTACGAATACGCTCAGAACGGTCACCCGAACCCACCAAATCACGACGCATTTCTGAAGTTGCTGCATCTGCTGCAGCACGTTTGGCATTTTCCAAACGTGATGCCAACAACGCCATCGCTTTCGCTTTGTTTTTATGCTGTGAACGCTCTTCCTGACATTCCACCACAGTACCCGTCGGAATGTGGGTAATACGCACAGCAGAGTCGGTTTTGTTGACGTGCTGACCACCCGCACCCGAAGCACGATAGGTGTCGATACGCAAATCGGCAGGGTTAATATCTACCGTGGTGTCTACATCTACTTCAGGTAAAATTGCCACAGTACACGCTGATGTATGCACACGACCTTGCGATTCAGTCGCAGGAACACGTTGCACACGATGCGCACCACTTTCAAACTTCAAACGGCCATACACGCCTTCGCCATTCACCAAGCAAATGACTTCTTTATATCCGCCGTGTTCACCTTCATTTTCAGATAAAATTTCGATTCTCCAGCCCTGACTTTCGGCATATTTGCTATACATGCGGAATAAGTCACCCGAGAAAATCGCGGCTTCATCGCCACCTGTCCCTGCGCGAATCTCCAAATAAGCCGAGTTGGCATCATTCGGGTCTTTTGGAATCATTAAAATATTTAAGTCAGCTTCAAGTTGCTGAATCAGCGCTTTATTGTCTTTAATTTCTTCTTGCGCCATTTCCTTAAAGTCAGGATCAGACAACATTGCTTCGGCTGTTTCAATATCGGCTTCGGCTTGTGTGTATTGTGACCACACTGCCGTAATTTCGTCTAAATCACTGTGTTCGCGTGATAATTGACGAAAACGCTTGTTATCTGAAATCACTTCAACATCTGCCAACAAAGCAGTCAATTCTTCATGGCGGTCAGAAAGCTGATCTAATCGTAAACGTAACGATTCTTTCATTGTTTAAAAAATCTCAATGCAAAGGCTGTTACATGCAACACGCAGCACAGCGAAATAAAAAATTGCGCATAGTTTACCGATTCTACCACCCAAATAACATCATTATTAAGTCTGTACGATGTTTGAAATGCCTATCTGCAGATGTTCTAGCAGTATTTCTGCTTGATGATGCTGTGCATTGCGGTGAATGTACAACTCACCAAGTACCGCAATTAGCATCCGCATTTGGACATTTTTTTAGCAATTTTAATCAAACTCATACAAAGCCCACACCAAAGAACACCAATCTCGTCTGCACTCTCCACATTTTAAAAGCGGCGCTTTGTTAAATTGAGCCCATCAAAATTGATCATAAATAAGTCCTGTAAATGGACATGGAGTTCAACATGAAACTTAATGCAATGTTAATGACAGCAGCTTTAGCCACAGCTTCAATGCTCAGTGCCAACGTTTATGCAGACAATACTACGCGCGTTGCCGCAGCCAGTGCTTTAGGCAGTGTTGCAGGTACAGCTATTGGTAAAAATATGGGTGGTACTACGGGTGCAACACTAGGCGCTGCCTTAGGCGGTGCTGGTGGTGCAGCCGTGGCGAGTGATAAGCGTCATCGTACTGAATCTGCAATTGGTGGTGCTTTGGGTGGTGGTGCGGGTTATACCGTAGGTAAAAATATGGGCGGTACCAATGGTGGTTATATTGGTTCAGCTTTAGGTGCAGCAGGTGGTGCAGCACTCGGCAATAAAATCTCGAAAGATAAAGAATATGACCGCTATCAAGAACGTAAATGGAAGAAAAAACGCAACCGTCGTTAATCTTGAACGATAGGCATAGAGCAGCAAAAAAGCATCAACACAGGTTTGATGCTTTTTTATAGGATTAATTTTTCTTCATATATCAGTTCAAAAAAACGACCATAATCAATATGAAAAAATTTAGCAGTGCAATTACAAAGTCTTTACCAAACTTTGCAGATTTACCTCATTGCCCTTCACGATCTTTGCCATCTGTTTCTATATCTTCATTACAAAACATATTAATCAATATTTGGAGCATCCGCATGAAACTTAATCGTATTTTATTGGGTAGCGTTATCGCAAGTTCTGCCTTGCTTATGAGTACTGCGCATGCAAACGATACACGTGTTGCCGTAAGTTCTGCCTTGGGTGGTGCTGTCGGAGCAGCAATTGGTCAACAAATGGGTGGACAAACAGGCGCGATGATTGGTTCAGCCATTGGTGGTGCGGGCGGTGCTGCAGCTTCTGCCAATAAACGTGACCGTAACGGTGCCATGATTGGTGCTGCCTTGGGCGGTGCAGGTGGATATAGCGTTGGTCGCAATATGGCAGGCAACAATGGTGGCTATGTCGGTGCAGGACTCGGTTCTGCAGGTGGTGCAGTATTAGGTCAAAAAGTTAGTAAAGACCGTCGTGATGATCGTTATGACCGCCGCTATGATAGCCGTGGCTATCGCTACAATGACTACCGTTATAATGACCGTTACCGCAAAGACAATGGCTTACATTTAGGTCACTATAAAAATGGTAAACGTCGTTAATTTCTCACGATACTTCTAACATCTTCAGCACCTTCGGGTGCTTTTTATTTACTGGTAACTTTTTTGGATAAATATTTTTATGAAGCATGCTTTTTTGATGAATGTCATGCGTTATTAAGTGGCAATATCCCATACCCCACCCATATATCGAAATTTTTCGATATACAAAACCAGTGCAGCATCGTATGATAAAACTCTCTTTATCAAGCTGGAATAAATGATGCGTTCCCTGCAAGACACAAAATTTGCCATTCTTGAACTCGCACCTGTACGTGATGATCAATCAGTACAGTTTTCGCTGCATCATGCACTTGAATTAGCACAACATGCAGAACAACTCGGCTATGACCGTTTGTGGTTGGCGGAACATCATAATATGGATGGCATTGCCAGCTCAGCAACCGCAGTTCTTTTGGGTTATTTATTAGCAAATACGCAAAAAATTAAACTCGGTTCTGGCGGTATTATGCTCCCCAACCACGCACCGTTAGTGGTCGCTGAACAGTTTGGAACTTTAGCGACTTTATATCCTAACCGTATTGAACTCGGTTTAGGTCGCGCACCAGGTACAGATCAAGTGACCATGCGCGCACTGCGTCGTGGGCGTCAGGAAACTGAAGATCAATTTCCGCAAGATGTTTTAGAAATTTTGCATTACTTTAAAGATGCTGAACCACAACAACGTATTGTTGCTACGCCAGGACAAGGAACACACGTTCCTGTATGGTTGCTTGGTTCAAGTTTATTTAGCGCACAACTTGCTGCAAAATTAGGACTACCCTACTCATTTGCCTCACACTTCGCCCCGCGTATGCTTGCTCAAGCCATTCAGTTATATCGTGACAATTTTGAGCCTTCAGAATATTTAGAGCGGCCTTATGTGTCTATGGGTGTGCCAACAGTGGTTGCAGATACCGACCAAGAAGCAGAATTTTTGGCGACTAGTGCCTATCAGCGTGTTTTAGGTTTAATGCGTGGACAAAGCCTAAAACTCAAAGCTCCAGTCGAAAGTATGGATGGCTTATGGTCACCTGCAGAAAAAATGTCAGTTGATAGTTTTTATGCCATGGCGCAAATTGGCTCAAAGGCGACTGTCAAAGCAGGATTGGAAAACTTATTGGCGAAGTATGATGTCGATGAGTTTATTTTTACCTGTGACATCTATGACACAGAAAAACGCTTACATAACTTTGATTTGCTCATGCAAATGAAGTTAGATACTTAATTAGCTCCGACCTTGTAGTTCTATTGAGCTACAAGGTTTCATCAATTAAAAACATTTAAAATAAATAACTTAAATCCGTTTTCTTGTTCTCTTTCGCTTAAATCTCAGTAATCTCAGTTGAATTAATTTTCAATCTTTAGGAATGACTGGCTCGCCTGCACAAAAGACTTTACCAAACAGTACTGCCCCAACAAAATAGAGTAAATGTTCTAATTTATAAAATGAATATATCAAGAGATTCAGCATGGTCAGTCCTAAACACGACGTACATAGACACGCTTTTCAAAACTGCTTGGCAGATTTTCAAGAATTCCAAGGCGAATGCATTCCTGCAACTGAAATCAAACAGCATGACTTCACAGGTTTACGCGTTGCAGTTATTGGTGCAAATCAGGACAGCGTGGCACAACTCGATAGAATTTGTCAGCAAGCAACATCTGTTCAAGTCTTTCAAATTGCACCGCATTTTGTCCTGCCAAGTACAGAACGTGGCATCCATCGCCTAATTAGCCATCCTTTGGTGTTTAAAAATCGACGTTTGTTTAATAACCGCGTCAAAAATATTTTGGCTTTACGCTTTTTAGATGCTCAAGTCAAAGACACGTGGCTTAAACGTCAACTCACACCAAACATTGCAGATACACATCAACGCTATTTTAAATCTGATCATTATTATTCAGCTTTACAACGCGAAAATTGCCATTTGATTACTTGGCCAATTGTCAAAGTCTGTGCACATAGCGTGCATAGTATTGATGGACAAGAACATCCAATTGATACCATTATCACTACATTTTAAGTCACACTAAAAGCATTATCATTTAAATAAATAGTAGCTTGATTTTTATTCTATTTAAATCCAATAAAAAAGAGCCAAAATAAAATTTTGGCTCTTTTAATACATATAGTTTCATTAACCAATACGACGTTTTAAACCTGTCATTTGTAAAACACGTGTTGAAATTTCTTCAATCGACATTTCTGAAACATTTAAATATTTAATCCCTTCTGAAATATAAATACCTTCAATCGCACGCAATTCCATTTGGCATTGATTAAAACTTGCATAACGGCTATTGGCTTTACGTTCAGTACGAATTGCCACAAGGCGTTCAGCATCAATCATCAAGCCAAATAACTTATGTTTATGCGGCTTTAATACGGCTGGCAAACGGTTGTCATCGAGGTCTTCTTCAGTCAATGGATAGTTCGCCACACGAATCCCGAACTGTAAAGAAAGGTAGATGGAAGTTGGCGTTTTACCCGAACGCGACACCCCAATCAGAATCAGATCGGCCTTGTCGTAATGGCGTGTACGTGCGCCATCATCGTTATCTAAGGCAAAATGCACCGCATCAATACGTGCCTTGTAAGATTCAGAATCTGTTACGGCATGCGTCTGCCCGACCAAAGTGGTTGGTGGTGTTCCTAACTCTTCAGAAAGCTTACTAATTAAGCCTTCAAATACATCTAAATTAATTGCTTTGGCAGTGTTGATAATGTCACGCACATATTGGTCAACCAAGGTATCAAACACCAAAGGTAATTGACCATCAGTTTGTGCTCGGGCATTAATCTCTGCCACCACATTCATAGCCGCTTCTTCAGACGTAATATAAGGATGAATATGAATATCAAAGTCCACATTTGGAAATTGCGCTAAGAGTGAATGTCCAAGGGTTTCAGCCGTAATTGCAGTTCCATCGGAAATAAAAAAAACACTCCGCTTAATTTGTTTACCATCTGACATTAAAATTCTCCTTAAACATTTGTCTTAGTGCTATATAATCTTTATAGTAAACCGATCTTACATGACTGTCGCTTAGTAAAACCAAATTGCTAAGTAGATTTATTATAATTTCATGACAAGATAGTGATTAATACTGCAAAAGTGGAGTAACAACTTTGGAAGCGCGCGTAATTGGTCTGGAAAAATTAGGGAAACACGATGTTGAGCTCGTGGGTGGGAAAAACTCATCTTTGGGCGAAATGATCAGCCACTTATCTAATGCTGGTGTATCGGTACCAGGTGGCTTTGCAACAACAGCTGCTGCTTATCGTGAATTTCTCGAGCAAAGTGGCCTAAACGCTAAAATTCAAGCAGAGCTAAAAACACTCAATGTAGATGACGTGAATGCGCTTGCTGAAACTGGTGCAAAAATTCGTCAATGGATTGTCGACACTCCGCTTACTGCATCACTAGAACAAGAAATCCGAGTTGCTTTTGAAGCACTCTCTAACGGCAACCCAAACATCGCGGTTGCCGTTCGTTCATCTGCAACTGCAGAAGATCTACCAGACGCATCTTTCGCAGGTCAGCAAGAAACATTCCTAAACATCCGTGGCATTGACAACGTATTAATTGCCATTAAAGAAGTTTTTGCATCTTTGTACAACGACCGCGCGATTTCTTACCGTGTACACCAAAACTTTGACCACGATGTCGTTGCTTTGTCTGCAGGCGTACAACGTATGGTACGTTCAGAAACTGGCGCTGCTGGTGTAATGTTTACCCTAGATACAGAATCTGGTTTCCGTGATGCTGTATTCATTACTGCTTCTTATGGTTTGGGTGAAATGGTGGTTCAGGGTGCAGTTAACCCAGATGAATTCTATATTTCTAAGCCTTTATTAAAAGCAGGCAAACACTCAGTTTTACGTCGTAACCTTGGCTCTAAACACCAAAAAATGATTTATGGTGAAGAAGGCGCGGCTGGTAAATCTGTAGTTGTGGTCGATGTTGAAAAACAAGATCGCCAACAGTTCTCTTTAAATGATCACGAACTGCAAGAATTAGCGAAACAAGCGTTAATTATTGAAGAACATTATCAAGCGCCTATGGATATTGAATGGGCAAAAGATGGTGATGACGGTCAAATCTACATCGTTCAAGCACGTCCTGAAACTGTAAAAAGCCGTGAAAACGTCGGTACTATGGAACGCTACCTATTGAAACAAAAAGGTACGGTCATTTGTGAAGGTCGTTCAATTGGTCAGCGTATCGGTTCTGGTAGAGTCCGCGTTGTAACGTCTATTAAAGAAATGGACAAAGTTCAGGAAGGTGACGTTCTTGTTTCAGACATGACTGATCCAGACTGGGAACCAGTGATGAAACGTGCTGCTGCAATTGTCACTAACCGCGGTGGTCGTACTTGTCACGCTGCAATTATTGCCCGTGAATTAGGCGTACCTGCAATTGTAGGTTGTGGTAATGCAACTGAAGTTTTGACTGATGGTCAGGAAGTTACAGTTTCTTGCGCCGAAGGCGACACAGGTTTCATTTATGAAGGTGCTTTAGATTTTGAAGTTCAAAAGAACTCAATCGAATCTATGCCTAAACTTCCGTTCAAAATCATGATGAACGTTGGTAACCCAGACCGCGCATTTGACTTTGCTCAAATTCCAAACGAAGGGATTGGTCTTGCACGTTTAGAATTCATCATCAACCGTATGATTGGTGTGCATCCTAAAGCATTGCTTAATATTGACAGCTTACCACGTGAAACACGTGCAGCAGTTATGGCGCGTACTGCGGGCTATTCATCGCCAATCGAATTCTATGTAGAAAAATTGGTTGAAGGTATTTCTACCCTTGCTGCTGCATTCGCTGACAAACCAGTGATTGTGCGTATGTCTGACTTCAAATCAAACGAATACGCAAACTTAATTGGTGGTAAGTTATATGAGCCAGAAGAAGAAAACCCAATGTTGGGCTTCCGTGGTGCAAGTCGTTATGTGTCTGACAATTTCCGTGACTGCTTCGAGCTTGAATGTCGTGCCTTGAAAAAAGTACGTGACGAAATGGGCTTAACCAACGTACAAATTATGATTCCATTTGTACGTACCGTTGCTGAAGCAAAACGTGTGATCGAATTGCTTGCGCTGAATGGTTTAAAACGTGGTGAAAATGGTCTGAAAGTGATCATGATGTGTGAATTACCAACCAACGCATTGTTGGCTGAACAATTCCTTGAGCACTTCGATGGTTTCTCTATCGGCTCAAATGACTTAACTCAGTTAACACTTGGTTTAGACCGTGACTCAGGCATTGTTTCTCACCTGTTCGATGAACGTGACCCTGCAGTGAAAGCATTACTTTCTATGGCAATTCACGCATGCCGTAAAGCAGGTAAATATGTCGGTATCTGTGGTCAAGGCCCTTCAGATCACCCTGACCTTGCACGTTGGTTAATGGAACAAGGTATTGAATCTGTATCTTTAAACCCAGACTCAGTTTTAGACACTTGGTTCTTCCTTTCTGAAGAAAAAGCTCAACAAGCGTAGTAAAACGTGTTAAAAGAAAACCCATGCACCTGCGTGGGTTTTTTTTCAAATTCATTTTTTGAGATTTTATATTTATGCAAATTTACTTGGCACGAAATAATCAACAAGCTGGGCCATACACCTTAGAGCAGCTCAACCAAATGCTCGCCAGCCAACAAGTGTTGCTGACAGATTTGGCTTGGCACCAAGGCATGAGCGAATGGAAAGCTTTAGGTGAACTCACCCAAGGTAAACTTGTATATGAACCACAAGGCTACGTCAGCACACCACCTGCCCCTGAACATTCACCTTTTCAAAATACAGATTACACGGCTACAAACACATCACGACCAAGCTCAGCATCATCAAATTCAAGAACACAGGCAACAAAAAATGAATTGGCGAGCATTAACCAACGTGCTTTAGCCAAAATTATAGACATGTTGTTATGGTTGCCTGCAGCAGCACTTCCCTCTTTTTTCTTAAATGCGGACCAGTTTGAACAATTGTCTGGTTTACAACAAAAAATGCAGGTAGCGACAACGTCTGATCAAGCCATGCAATTGCAAACTGAACTCTTTCAGCTCATTCCAATGCAAGCTTGGCAAGCGGTGGCAATTTATTTATTGATTATGCTGGGCATACAAGCCTTCCTGCTGGCTAAAACTGGACAAAGTATTGGCAAACGTCTGACTAAAATTAAGATTGTCGATGCTGAAACCGATGAAAAAGTCAGCCTAATGCGTGTGTTTACTATTCGCTCTATCATTTTCATTATTTTGAATATGATGTTTATGCCCTTCATCACAATTTTAGATTATGGCTTTGCATTTGGTGCAAAACGACAGGCTTTGCACGATAAACTCGCCAAAACCAAAGTCGTAAAGCAATAATTTGATTTTATTTATTCAGGGATGATTGATCATCCCTTTTCTCTTATAATATTGATAAATATAAATAAATTAAAATTAACACAAATAATTCCGAGTATAAAAATTGGTTTTCATTCCCTCCACTTAAAGCCGCTTTATGTGTAGCTTAGTTTGTCGATATCAGGCATAATGCCCTACAACGTAGCGGTGTCCGATGATTAAGAAGACTTTTTCATCTTTTTTGATGTCTTTTTAATCATGCGACACTTTAATCGCTATCCCATATTAAATTAGGGAATGGGACTCTTCACCGAGGTTGTAAAATGAGACAAACGATTTTAGCTGTATTGTCTTTATCTACGATGGCTGCACTCTTAACTGGGTGTGGCGGTGATTTAGTACTTCTGAACTCAAAAGGTCCAGTTGCAGCAGGTCAAAGTAACCTGATGATGACTGCGATTTACCTAATGCTATTGGTGGTTATTCCATCTGCAATTATGGCATTGTGGTTCGGTTGGAAATATCGCGCATCGAATAAAGACGCAGACTATCAACCAACATGGTCACACTCTACTGCAATTGAAATTGTAGTATGGGGTATACCTGTTATTATTATTTGTATTTTAGCTTGGTTAACTTGGTGGGGTTCCCACAAGTACGACCCTTACCGTCCGCTAGAATCCGAAAAAGCTCCTTTAACTGTTCAAGTTATTGCTGAACAATTTAAATGGATCTTCATCTACCCAGAACAGAACATTGCTACTGTTAACGAATTACGCTTCCCAGAGCAAACGCCTGTAAGCTTACGTTTAACCTCTAACTTCACAATGAACTCGTTCTTTATCCCTGCATTATCTGGTCAGATTTATGCAATGGCGGGTATGCAAACTCACTTGAACGTTTTAGCAGACAACACGGGCGAATTCCGTGGTTTCTCATCTAACTACTCAGGTTATGGTTTCTCGCAAATGCGCTTTAAAGCTCACTCTGTAACTCAAGCTGATTTTGAGCAATGGGTAACAGCTGTTAAAGCAGGTCAAGGTACGACTATCAATCCTCAAGCTGTTCAAAAAACAGTTTTAGATCAAGCTGAATTTGCTTCTTTACGTGACGGTAACCGTTCACAGAAACAAATTGATGCAATGGTTCGTAACGCCAAAACTGAATTAGAGAAAAAACTTGCTGCAACGGCTTTAAAAGAAGGTCCATATAAGACTCAGCCACATCCTGTGACTTATTACTCTTCTGTTGAGCAAGGCTTGTTTGAATCAGTGATCAATAACTATATGAGTAACTACCATGGTGCTGACCATTCAGCTCCTGTAGTGGCTGGTGAAGCGCCTGCTTCTGAAACTCATGTAGCAGTTGAACATGCGACTGCTTCTCAAGGGGAATAAGACATGAGCTTATTAGGTAAGTTAGGTCCAGATGCAATTCCTTACGATCCAATCGTATTGGTAACTGTTGCAGCGATGATCTTAGGTGGTCTTGCAGCGATTGCTGGTATTACCTACTTCAAAAAATGGGGCTACTTGTGGAACGAATGGTTCACATCTGTAGACCATAAAAAAATTGGTATCATGTATATCTTTGTATCTGTAGTCATGTTACTTCGTGGCTTCGCAGATGCGATCATGATGCGTCTTCAACAGTTCCTTGCGAAAGGTGGTGGTGAAGGCTATTTACACCCAGAACACTATGACCAGATTTTCACCGCACACGGTGTGATCATGATCTTCTTCGTGGCAATGGGTCTTGTTGTTGGCTTAATGAACATCTCTGTACCATTACAGATTGGTGCTCGTGACGTAGCCTTCCCGTTATTAAACTCTTTAAGCTTCTGGTTATTCGCTGGTGCTGCAGGTTTAATGATGGTTTCACTTGCATTAGGTGAATTCGCTGCTACAGGTTGGATGGCTTATCCTCCTCTATCTGGTATCGAATACTCTCCAGGTGTTGGTGTTGACTACTATATTTGGGCACTTCAGGTTTCTGGTCTAGGTACGCTTCTTACTGGTGTTAACTTCTTCGTTACCATCATCAAAATGCGTGCGCCTGGCATGAAACTTATGGACATGCCTGTTTTCACTTGGACAACATTAGTTACTGCGGTACTTATCATTGCAACATTCCCAGTTTTAACTGCGACAATTGCAATGTTAACGCTTGACCGTTACTTCGGTTTCCACTTCTTTACGAACGACATGGGTGGTAGCCCAATGTTGTATGTAAACTTGATTTGGACATGGGGTCACCCAGAAGTTTATATCTTAGTATTACCAGCATTTGGTATTTACTCAGAAGTAACTGCGACTTTTGCTCGCAAAACATTGTTCGGTTACAAATCAATGGTGTACGCAACTGTTGCAATTGGTGTGTTATCACTTGTTGTATGGGTTCACCACTTCTTTACCATGGGTGCAGGTGCCAACGTTAACGCGTTCTTCGGTATCATGACCATGATTATTGCGATTCCTACTGGTGTGAAAATCTTCTCTTGGTTATTCACCATGTACAAGGGTCGTATTACCTACACTACCCCAATGCTTTGGACACTTGGCTTCCTTGTGACTTTTGGTATCGGTGGTTTAACAGGTGTATTAATGGCAGTTCCACCAGCGGACTTCCTTGTACACAACTCTTTATTCCTAATTGCTCACTTCCATAACGTAATTATTGGTGGTGTAGTATTCGCGATGTTCGCAGGTATCATTTACTACTGGCCAAAAATGTTTGGTTGGAGACTCAATGAAACTTGGGGTAAAGCAGCATTCTGGTTCTGGTTCTTCGGTTTCTACTTTGCATTCATGCCACTTTATATCCTTGGTTTCATGGGTATGACTCGTCGTTTGAATACATATGACAACCCAGAATGGGATCCATACTTGGCAATTGCGTTCTTCGGTTCTGTGTTAATTGCTATTGGTCTATTCTGCTTCGTTATGCAGATTGTGGTTGGCTTCCTACAACGCAACCAACGCTTAGACCTTACTGGAGATCCATGGGATGGCCGTACGCTTGAGTGGGCTACTTCTTCTCCAGCACCGTTCTATAACTTTGCTCACCTTCCAAAGATCAATGGTATTGATACTTTCTGGACTGACAAAGAAAATGGTGTTGCATACGCTCGTCCAACTAAGTATGAAGATGTCCATATGCCAACTAACCGTGCAGCTGGCTTCATAATTGCAATGTTTATTACAACTATGGGCTTCGCATTAATCTGGCATATTTGGTGGCTAGCAATCGTTACGTTCATTGCGGCAATCATCAGCTTCATCGTGAGTTCTTTCACGAAGAAAGTGGACTACTATGTTCCTGCTGCTGAAGTTGAGCGTATTGAAAACGAACGCTATGCGATCCTTGAAAAACACTTGAAGAAGGACTAAGACATGGCTGAAGTACTTCATCACGACAACCACGGACATGATGATCATCACCACGATGATACAGACATCACCGTCTTTGGTTTCTGGACCTACTTGATGAGTGACCTTGTAATTTTCGGTACACTCTTCATCGCGTTCGCTGTATTAAGTAGCCACGTTCCAGTAGGCACTCCAACAGCTAAAGATTTGTTTGGCGAGTCATTAGGCTTCGTTTTAACAGAAACTTTTGCCCTGTTGATTTCTTCTGTAACTTTCGGTTTTGCCGTTTTAGCTGCTTACAAGAAAGATGTTGCTAAAGTTCTAACTTGGTTAGGCGTGACTTGGGTTTTCGGTGCGATCTTTATTGGTATGGAACTTTATGAGTTCAACCATTTAGTTCACGCTGGACATGGTCCAAGTACGAGTGCGTTCTTATCTGCGTTCTTTACTTTGGTTGGTACGCACGGTATTCACGTAACTTCAGGTTTAGTTTGGATGATCGTGTTAATGGTTCAAATCAAGAAATATGGTTTGACTATTCCGAACATGCGTCGTTTAGCTTGCCTAAGCTTGTTCTGGCACTTCCTTGACATCGTTTGGATCTGTGTATTCAGCGTAGTTTACTTGATGGGAGTTCTCTAATGAGTCACGATCACAACTCTGCTGGTGCATCACACGGTAACACTAAGCAATATACGATTGGCTTTATCCTTTCTGTTATCCTTACCATTATTCCTTTTGGTATGGTTATGGCAGGTGGTTTTGGCCGTGGTATTTTGATTACTGTTATTTCGATTACAGCAGTTGCTCAGATTCTTATTCAATTAATTTATTTCTTGCATATGAATTCTTCTTCAGAGCAACGTTGGAACGTGATTGCATTCGTGTATACCATTCTGACCATTGCCATCCTTTTGGTTGGTTCTGTATGGATCATGAACTACCTACACTACAACATGATGATCTAAACTGGTTGTCATGCTGAAAAAGTATTTATTCCTGACAAAGCCAGGAATTCTCTTTGGTAATTTTATTACCACTTTGGGTGGCTACTTTGTAGCTGCCCAAGGTTCTGTAGATTTCCTTCTCCTACTGCTTACTCTGCTTGGTACAACGCTTGTTGTCGCCTCAGGATGTGTGGTCAACAATATTATTGACCAAGACATCGACCAAAAAATGCAACGCACACAAAACCGTGCTTTAGTGAAAAAAACTGTTTCTGTTCCTATTGCGCTGATTTATTCAGTGGTATTGGGCATAATTGGTTTTAGCATTTTATGGTTTGGAGTTAACGCATACGCTTTTCTTTTTGCACTGATTGGTTTCGTGGTTTATGTCGGCTTTTACAGTCTATGGACCAAACGCACAACAATTCATCAAACCATTATTGGCAGTATTTCAGGCGCAAGCCCACCTGTCATTGGTTATACCGCTGTTGCAAATCAATTTGACTTAGCTGCACTACTTATCTTTTTAGGTTATGCACTTTGGCAAATGCCCCACTCTTGGGCGATTGCAATTTACCGTTTTGATGATTACAAAAATGCGGGGATTCCAATTTTGCCAGTTGCTCGTTCAATTTTACGAACGAAAATTGAATCACTAATTTATGTGGTGTTATTTACCGTTGCCATGAATGGACTGTTTGTATTTGGTTATGCAAACTGGCTATATCTGGTTATTTTGAATGCACTTTGTATTTATTGGTTCTATATTGGCGTCATTGGCTTCAAAGCAGAAAATGATCAATTATGGGCAAAACGCTTTTTCCTATTTTCGGTTATTTTAATTACTGTTGTGAGTTTATGTTTTAGCTTTACAGCAACCGCACCAAGCACGCAAATCATACTTTTTTAAAAGATAGAGTTTAGCTCTATCTTTTAATGGAGTGCCTACCCTCTCCACACTTCAATATTTAAATAATAACAATTTATCTGTCTTTGATTTATTCGTCCTTAATAATTTTCGAATTAAACACTCTAAAAGTTAGTGACATACAAATACAAAGTATAAAATTTAAATTCCAATCATAGATGCAAAATATTACATTCCCTTTTTACCCAAGCCGATCTTTTCTTAGACCAAGCCTTGTATTTACTTGGTAAAAGCTCTAAAATTCACGCTTCGCAATTTTGCGACACAACTTCGGTTGTGACTCCTTGCTTCTGGCTCAATTTAGTCAGGGGCTGCATAAACCGTAAGGAGCTGACAATGCGTCACTACGAAATCGTACTTTTGGTACACCCAGACCAAAGCGATCAAGTTGTGGGTATGGTAGAACGTTACCTAACTCACATCAAAGAAGCTGAAGGTCAAATTCACCGTTTAGAAGATTGGGGCCGTCGTCAATTGGCTTACCCAATTAACAAAATTCACAAAGCGCACTACATTCTTATGAACGTTGAATGTGGTCAAACTACGCTTGACGAGTTAGAAGAATTGTTCCGTTATAACGATGCGATCCTTCGTAGCTTGATCATCCGTCGTGAAAACGCTATCACTGAAGAGTCATTATTGGCTAAGAGTGCTGAAGAAAAACGTGCGCGTAAAGCTCAACGTGAAGAAGCACAACACGCTAACCAAGACTCTGCTGAAGCTTAAGGAGAACATCAATGGCACGTTTTTACCGTCGTCGCAAGTTCTGCCGCTTTACAGCTGAGAACGTTACGTACATCGACTACAAAGATATCGATACACTAAAACAGTACATCACTGAAAATGGCAAGATTGTTCCTAGCCGTATTACAGGTACTAAAGCTCGTTACCAACGTCAATTAGCGCTTGCTATTAAACAAGCTCGCTACTTAGCGTTGATCCCTTACACTGACAATCATAAGTGAGGTTGAGCTGTGGATATTATCTTATTACAACGCATTAAGAACCTTGGTAAATTAGGCGATAAAGTTTCAGTTAAAGCTGGTTACGGCCGTAACTACTTGATCCCTCAAGGTAAAGCAGTTGCTGCAACTGAAGCAAACACTGCAGCATTTGAAGCTCGTCGTGCTGAACTTGAGAAGCAAGAAGCTGAAATTTTAGCTGCTGCTCAAGCACGTGCTGACCAATTGAACGAAGTTAACATCGTAATCACTGCTAAAGCTGGTGATGAAGGTAAACTTTTCGGTTCTATCGGTACTCGTGACATCGCTGACGCGTTAACGAATGCTGGTCTTGAAGTTGACCGTGCAGAAGTTCGTTTACCAAACGGTGCGCTTCGTCACACTGGTGAATTCAACATCGCAATCCAATTGCACCATGATGTTGTTGCTGAAGTTCTCGTTACTATCGTATCTGAGTAATTTTCTGCAAAAGAAAAGAGCATGCCTAATCGCATGCTCTTTTTTTGTCTTTAGAATATACAGTTAGTACAATTTTCCTAAATCGATCTATACGCTTTGACTTATCCTTCACCAAAATCTACTCGCTTTTTTTTCTAGAGGGCGTATCATCGGGAAGTGGAAAGAATATGAGTTTCAAGTTCTATCCCCCGTGCATTATTCAGCATTTACTGTTTTAAAAATCAGGGATTTATATGTCACAGGCGACTGCTAGCGCAAAGCAACATACTGCAAAGTCTGATCTAAAACCAAATGAGAACAGCCCGCTTAAAGAGTTTCGTACCCCACCGCATAACTTAGCCATCGAACAAGCTGTTTTGGCTGCGTTAATGACTGTGGCCGAATCTTTTGAACAAGTGGGTGATGTGCTACAAGAATCTGATTTTTACGCGACACGCCACAAATATATTTTCCGCGCCATTGATTCTTTGTCTAAAGAAAACTCACCTTATGATGCCGTATTGGTGAATGACTGGCTGATTAAACAAAATTTACTTGAAGCTGCAGGCGGGGAAGAATACTTAATGCAGCTCATGGCAGACTCGCCTTCTAGTTTTTATAACCTAGAAACCTATGCCACGAAAATTAAAGAATTCTCGACCCTCAGAAACATGATTAAAGTCAGTTCTGAAATTTTACAAAATGCCTATGACACCAAAGGTCGTAGCGTAAGTGAAATTTTAGACTTGGCCGAAACCAATATTTTCCAAATTGCCGAACAACATAATAACAATGCCAAAGCACAAGGCCCAAAAGCCATTTCGAGCGTGGTTGCCGATGTATTCGACAAACTTGATGAACTTTCTAAAATGGAAGGTAACATCACAGGCTTAACCACAGGCTTTGTGGAGTTAGATAATAAAACTTCGGGCATGCAAGCGGGTGACTTGATTATTGTCGCTGCGCGTCCATCTATGGGTAAAACCACCTTTGCCATGAACTTGGTCGAAAGTGTTTTGTTTAACAATGATTTGCCTGCCCTTGTCTACTCTATGGAAATGCCTGCAGACTCAATCGCAATGCGTTTAATTTCTGCATACGGCAAAGTGCATCAAGGGAATTTACGTTCAGGTAAACTCAGTGGCGATGAATGGTCAAAAGTCACAGGCACGATTTTACAACTGCAAGAAAAGCATTTGTATATTGATGACTCATCTGCCCTGCCGCCTACGGAAGTACGTGCACGTGCGCGACGCATTGCCAAACAACATGGCGGTAAAATTGGCTGTATCATGGTCGATTATTTGCAGTTAATGAAAGTCCCAGGCATGGGCGATAACCGTGTCGGCGAAATCTCAGAAATTTCACGTAGCTTAAAAGCCTTGGCCAAAGAGATGAACTGCCCTGTGATTGCTTTGTCACAGCTCAACCGCTCATTAGAGAACCGCCCCAACAAACGTCCTGTGATGTCTGACTTGCGTGAATCGGGGGCAATTGAGCAAGATGCGGACTTAATCATGTTTATTTACCGCGACGAAGTTTACAATAAAGAATCTAAAGAAGCAGGCACTGCCGAAATTATTATTGGTAAACAGCGTAACGGCCCTATTGGTACGGTACGTCTTGCTTTTGAAGGACAATATACCCGTTTTAGTAATTTATCTCCTGAGTATTATGCTCAGTATGATGATGAAGAGTAATGCTTGCATTGCTCTTTTTATTAAAACCATGATTTAATCTGACTTATTAACTTTGCCCACCATAGTTTCCAGCTTGAGAGTAAATTCCAATCTTGGCTATTTTCTTCCATTTCAAATGATGGAAATGCTTTATTTAGTTGCTCGCATGTCGGATACTTTTGTTGCAGTTGCGCCAAATAATGTGTCTGATCATAGTCTATAAAACCATCTAAAATCCCAACCTCTGCTCTATCGCCTGTAGAACAATTTGATGTCTGCTTATTCCAAGCTAAAAATGGGGCAATCGGTTTAGATAAAACAAACTGGTCATTCTTACAGTTTAATGCTGCAAATGAAATTACTCGATATTGCTGGGGTTTAGCACCATCTGGTGCATAAGCTAAACCAATAATTAATTGGTTTTTAGCTGTACTTTTACCTGAAAATCCACTGTACCATTGGGTGGGCTTTTTATATTTAACTTCATCTAGTATTGAGCGAAAAATAAATTGACCTGAACTAAGTTGAAAGATGAAGTCTGAACTCCCCTGTACTGCCAGTGAACCTTGGTAACGGGCAATAAATACGTCATTGGGTGAATGTGGCATACAAGCCATAACTGACTGACAAAAAAATAAAGTACTCCATCCCAGATAACAAAATATTTTCATTATTTATTCAACATATCCAAGTTTAAAATGCATTGTTTAATCTCTCTTTGAGTTCATTTAAATTACGAACCCACTCTCCACAATCATCTGAATCTTGCCATAACTCGTACAGTTTAGAATTTCCTGAGTGAGAGCATCTAACACCATAATAGCTTTTAGAACGTATAGTTTTATATGAAAAATAAAGTCTGAAACTTTTACAAATTATTTGCAATCAATAACCTAATAGATTTTTCGATCTTAAATTAATTTATGATCAAAAACTTAAATGTTCATGTCTATTTGAGGTTGATAGGTCTACAATAGTGAATATTTTTAAATAGAACTATTTTTAGTATTTATTTATCACTCCACAGTGTATCTAACACAAATTACCAATTGTCATTCCCAAGGAGTATTTAGGGTGCGCCAAGCAACAGTTTATATTGACAGTCAGGCACTGCAATATAATTTAAACCGTGTCAAACAACTTGCCCCAACAGCAAAAATTGTTAGCATGGTCAAGGCCAATGCTTACGGACATGGTGTAAAAGACTGCTTAGCAGCTTTAAAAGACAGCGATGCCTTTGGTGTCGCTTGCGTTGAAGAAGCCTTAGAAATTCGTGAATTGGGATATACGCAGCCCATCACCCTGATTGAAGGTGTTTTTTCTGCCGATGAAATGCAAAGTGTGTTGGCACACAAATTGGAATGTGTAGTGCATCATCAAGCACAGCTCGATTGGCTACTACAACATAAAGCTGATTATATCGCACAAGGCTTAAAAGTCTGGGTCAAACTCAACAGCGGCATGAATCGTTTAGGTTTTAAAATTCCTGAAATTATTGATGTGATTCACATGCTCAAAGCCGAAGGTTTTACCTGTGTGTTGACCATGCATTTTGCCAATGCCGATGGTGATCATGCTTTAAATGATCAACAAGTCGCGCAATTTTTGCATGTCAAAGACAATTGCAGCCCTATTCTTGCTTCTTGCTGTAACTCTGCTGCAATCTATCGTTATCCCGAATTGCATTTTGATTATGTACGCCCAGGCATTATGCTTTACGGTGCAACGCCTTTTGCCGCACATAATGTGCATACACTCGACTTAAAGCCTGTGATGACTTTAAGCGCAGAAGTGATCGCACTAAATGAAATTGATGCAGGCGAACACGTCGGCTACGGTTCAACCTTTACTGCAGAACAAGCCATGCAAATTGCGATTGTTTCAATTGGCTATGGCGATGGTTATCCACGTACATTTGTGCAGCCAAATTTTGTTGCGATTGGTACAAAATTAACGCCTGTACTTGGTCGTGTGTCTATGGATATGATTGCCATTGATGTCACAGGTTTAGACGTTGAATTAGGCACACAAGTTGAACTATGGGGCAAACACCGTTTGGTGGATGATGTTGCCACAGCCAATGGTACGATTGGCTATGAGTTGTTGTGTCGTTTAAGCCCTCGCCCACAGCGCAAGGCAACCAGCATTTAACTTTCTTTTTTCGATCTGTTGCATGTAGCAGTTTTGCTGCATGCAATCGTCTAAGCCATTCTCTTTTTCTTTCTTATATTTTTCTTTTCGCTTTTTATTTTCTTAAATTCACTGTATTTCCATTCATATTGATAAAAATTTGTGGTCACCCACATTTGCATTTAGCGCTTTACAGTCATCCAAATATTTAGCTGAAAATCACACTCAAAATCTCAAGAAAAAACAATATGCTCGCGCACTGTCTTTAAACTGCCACATCGCTTCAAATTCATGGATTAATCACATTTCACCAGTTCTCAGAAGTTTGTGCTGCGCGCTACGATGAATCAATGACTTCACGACTATTTAAGCCATTTATAAAAGCATCCACATGATAAGAAAATAATCTATTACCAATATTTGTTTACTTTTGACTTCAAAGCATCATCAAACTGCAGCCTCTTTGAAATATAAAACGCTTAATTTCTAAACAAGAATAAAGAGGAAAAACTCCTTAATTTTTATAACCTTATTCTGCTTAGGAAAAGAATATGTCTGAACAAAAAGTAGCTTTAGTGACGGGTGCATTAGGTGGTATTGGCAGTGAGATTTGCCGTCAACTGGTTACAGCAGGCTATAAAATTATTGCAACGGTTGTACCAAGAGAAGAAGATCGCGAAAAGCAATGGCTTAAAGACGAAGGCTTTACAGAAAGTGATGTGCGCTTTGTTTTAACCAACTTAAATGAGCATGAAGCGGCTACAGCAGTCATTCAAGAAGCAATTGATGCTGAAGGTCGTGTAGATGTGTTGGTCAACAATGCTGGTATTACCCGCGATGCAACTTTCAAAAAAATGAGCTATACGCAGTGGGCTGAAGTGATTGAAACCAACTTAAAAACACTTTTTACCGTGACTCAGCCTGTATTTAACAAAATGTTAGAACAAAAGTCTGGTCGCATTGTGAACATTAGTTCGGTGAACGGTTTAAAAGGTCAATTTGGTCAAGCCAACTACTCTGCAACTAAGGCAGGCATCATCGGCTTTAGCAAAGCTTTGGCGCAAGAAGGCGCACGTTCAAATATCTGCGTGAACGTCGTTGCACCAGGTTATACCGCAACCCCGATGGTCACAGCCATGCGCGAAGAAGTAATTAAAAGCATTGAAGCACAAATTCCTCTGCAACGTCTTGCCGCCCCTACCGAAATTGCGGCAGCAGTTATGTATTTAGTGAGTGATCATGCTGCATACGTAACAGGCGAAACCTTATCAATCAACGGCGGCTTATACATGCACTAAGCGTGTAACACCTCATTTTAATCTACAAGTTTATTTACTGGAGTGACACCCATGCTATACGGCGACTTATTTTCAAACATGAATGCTCAATACAAAAACGTGTTTGAACCGTACACCAAATTCAACAGTATAGTTGCAAAAAATTTTGCTAACTTAACCAACCTACAATTAGAAGCAGCACGCAACTATGCCAACATTGGTTTAGCACAAATGTTTGCCAATAGCGAAGTGAAAGACATGCAAAGCATGGTGAACTGCACCACCAAGCAATTAGAAACTATGAACAAACTCAGTCAGCAAATGATTGAAGATGGCAAAAAATTAGCAACACTGACTTCAGAAGTCAAAGCAGAATTTGAAAAGTTAGTCAGCGATTCAATGCCAAATAATAAATAAACACTGCTCTGAAAACCATGCGTTATCAGGACGAATGTTACGGGGAAGTGTGAAAATTTCCCCGTTTTAGTTTCAGCCTTGCACTCAATTTGATTGCTAAAAGCCATGTGCTATGGAGCGATGAAATGAAACAGAACTCATTTCAATTCAAAGAAAATATATTACAATTTTTCTCTAGCCACGATGATATCTGGAAAAAACTACAAGAATTTTATTATGGGCAAAGCCCTATTAATGACGCCTTAACACAGCTCAACAAAGAAGATATGTCTATGTTCTTTGAAGCTTTGTCTAAAAATCCAGCACGCTTGATGGAAATGCAATGGAGCTGGTGGCAAGGTCAAATGCAAATCTACCAAAATGTGATGATGCGCAGTGTGGCAAAAGACATCGAACCATTCATTCAACCTGAAAGTGGTGATCGTCGTTTTAACAGCCCATTATGGCAAGAACAACCCAATTTTGACCTGTTATCGCAGTCTTATTTGCTGTTTAGCCAACTGGTACAAAATATGGTGGATGTCGTAGAAGGCATTCCAGACAAAGTGCGTTACCGCATTCACTTTTTTACCCGTCAAATGATTAATGCTTTATCACCAAGCAATTTTCTTTGGACTAACCCTGAAGTGATTCAGCAAACCATTACCGAACAAGGCGAAAACCTTGTCCGTGGTATGCAAATTTTCCATGATGATGTGGTCAATAGCGGAAAATATTTATCTATTCGCATAGTCAATAGTGACTCTTTTAGCTTGGGTAAAGATTTAGCCTATACACCAGGCGCAGTGGTCTTTGAAAATGAAATTTTCCAGTTGTTGCAATATGAAGCAACGACAGAAAATGTATATCAAACCCCGATTCTAATCGTGCCGCCATTTATTAATAAATATTATGTGCTGGATTTACGCGAACAAAACTCATTGGTGAACTGGTTACGTCAGCAAGGTCATACGGTCTTTTTAATGTCTTGGCGTAACCCAAATGCTGAACAAAAAGAACTCACTTTCGCTGATCTGATCACCGCAGGTGCGGTTGAAGCTTTGCGTGTTATTGAAGAAATTACAGGAGAAAAAGAAGCCAACTGTATCGGCTATTGTATTGGTGGTACTTTACTTGCTGCAACGCAGGCTTATTACGTGGCAAAACGCCTGAAAAGTCATGTGAAATCTGCCACGTATATGGCAACCATTATCGACTTTGAAAACCCAGGCAGCTTAGGCGTATTTATTAATGAACCTGTGATTAATGGTTTAGAAACCTTAAATAATCAATTCGGTTATTTTGATGGTCGCCAATTGGCAGTTACGTTCAGTTTGTTACGTGAAAATACCCTGTACTGGAACTACTACATCGAGAACTATTTAAAAGGCAAAGAGCCTTCAGATTTCGATATTTTGTATTGGAACAGCGACGGCACCAATATTCCTGCCAAAATTCATAATTTCTTATTGCGTAATTTGTATTTGAATAATGAATTGATTTCACCAAACGCAGTGAAAGTAAACGGTGTTGGACTCAACCTTTCTCGTGTCAAAACACCAAGCTTCTTTATTGCAACGCAGGAAGATCATATCGCACTTTGGGATACAAGCTTCCGTGGTGCAGATTACTTAGGCGGTGAATCTACACTGGTACTTGGTGAATCTGGACACGTGGCAGGCATTGTGAATCCGCCAAGTCGTAATAAATACGGCTGCTATACCAACTCTGCCAAGTTTGAAAATACCAAGCAATGGCTAGATGGTGCAGAGTATCATCCTGAGTCTTGGTGGCTACGCTGGCAGGCTTGGGTCACACCGTATGCAGGCGAACAAGTCCCTGCCCGCGCCTTAGGTAATGCGCAATATCCAATGATAGAAGCAGCACCAGGTCGCTATGTTTTGGTAAATTTATTTTAATCAGTCATATAACATCAGCAATGCACATGCTATATATCATGTGCATCCACAGAAACGTAAACATAAAATTTAAGGATATAAAATGAAAGATGTTGTCATTGTTGCTGCAAAACGTACTGCAATTGGTAGCTTTTTAGGTAGTCTCGCTTCTTTATCTGCACCACAATTGGGGCAAACAGCAATTCGTGCAGTCTTAGACAGTGCTAAAGTACAGCCTGAACAAGTCGATCAGGTGATTATGGGTAACGTACTCACTACAGGTGTAGGACAAAACCCTGCACGTCAAGCCGCAATTGCTGCAGGTATTCCTGTACAAGTACCTGCATCAACGCTTAACGTGGTGTGTGGTTCAGGTTTACGTGCCGTACATTTGGCTGCACAAGCGATTCAGTGTGATGAAGCAGAAATTGTAGTTGCTGGTGGTCAAGAATCAATGTCACAAAGCGCACACTATATGCAGTTGCGTAACGGTCAAAAAATGGGGAATGCCCAGTTGATCGACAGTATGGTGGCGGATGGTTTAACCGATGCCTATAACCAATATCACATGGGTATTACTGCAGAAAATATTGTAGAAAAGCTTGGTTTAAACCGTGAAGAACAAGACCAATTGGCACTGACTTCACAACAACGCGCGGCTGCAGCACAAGCGGCTGGTAAATTTAAAGATGAAATTGCAGCTGTAAGCATTCCACAGCGTAAAGGCGACCCAATTGTATTTGCTGAAGATGAATACATCAAAGCCAATACCACCCTTGAAAGCTTGAATAAATTGCGCCCTGCGTTCAAAAAAGATGGCAGCGTAACCGCAGGTAATGCTTCTGGTATCAACGATGGTGCAGCAGCAGTGTTGATGATGAGTGCAGACAAAGCTGCAGCCTTAGGTCTACAACCTTTAGCACGTATTAAAGCCTATGCAATGTCGGGTATTGAGCCTGAAATTATGGGTCTTGGCCCTGTTGAAGCGGTAAAGAAAACCCTGAATAAAGCAGGCTGGAGCTTAGATCAGGTCGATTTAATTGAAGCCAACGAAGCCTTTGCCGCACAAGCACTAGGTGTTGCCAAAGAATTAGGCTTAGACCTAGATAAAGTAAACGTGAATGGTGGCGCAATTGCCCTCGGTCACCCGATTGGTGCTTCAGGTTGCCGTATCCTCGTGACGTTACTACACGAAATGCAACGCCGTGATGCGAAAAAAGGCATCGCAACGCTTTGCGTAGGCGGTGGTATGGGTGTTGCACTTGCGGTTGAACGCGACTAAGTAACCGAGCCGAAAGTACTGCACGAGTCAAAGCTATTGAATTTGATAGCTGTTCAAAGCCAGTAATAAGTTAAGACATAATGGGAGCTTCGGCTTCCACTATTTTTTTAACTACACAGAGCTTAAAATAATATTGTTGTCGATTAATTTGACATGACAAGTTCTGCTTAATCCACCGAAAGTAAGTGCTGAATATGATCACTAAAGTGATAAAAATGCATGGTATCGGGTTGCTGTTTCAGCTGTTGCCATGCGTCTACAAACGACGTCCAACCTAAATCTTTTAGGCATTGCACAATCATTTCCAATTGCGACAAAGTCTTTTCAGTCGATTGTTTTAACCGAATTTGTCGGTCTAATTGTTCAATTTTTTGCCCCAATTGGAAAAATAAATATATCTGCTGTGGTTCTGCATCTAATAGTGCTTCGCAGTCTTGTACCACATCACAAATATAACTCGCGTTATCGCACGCATTTTGAATACATTGCTGTAATTCAACATAAGTAGCTTTAGAAAACACCTGTGCCAAGTTTTGAATTTTTGTCCGTGTTTGCTCAAACTGCATCGCAAATGAAGCAGGCTGTTCTTCGTTTAAAATCAATTCATTTAAAGAAGCTGCATCAAATGCAGGCAAACAAAAGGCATGTGCATAAGTCAAAGCAGCATCATTTTGTTTAAATGGAAATTGCTGACATACATATTGAATACGGGTTAAATATCGGGCTAACCAAAAAATTTCTCGCGCATCGCTGCTAGATAAATTCACGGTTGTTTCATCCTCCTAACTCTAAGGTCTGTTGATAATTCATCGCGATAAAGCACCTCAATCGCCTTGCCCAATTAACCTACAGCACTCATCCACTCAGACCGCTTTTATTTACATAAACCTGTATCTACCATACAAAACAATGACAGGTTTTCACTTAAACACAACTATTCAATCTTGCTTTTCTAATTGATCCAAGTATGGCTTGAGGTCATAGTTTCTGATTCACTTCTATTATTTGATTAACTTTGCCCGTCCAAATTTTGTGATATTTACTGCAAAATCTGCGGTTATATTTTGCCCTTTTTCAGTAAAAAACTTGCTAATCATTCCGAGTTTTCTTATTGTGTGGAAGAACAAGTTTTCATCCGTATGAATTGACCTAGTAAATATTGAATATGTCTATACAAGAAAAAGAAACATCGAATAGTTTATATCGCCAATGGCAAATTTTATCGCGCCTTTCTACAGGTAAATGGATGGGCACACGTGAATTACACGATGTCCTGCAACGTGAAGGTATCGACATTAGTTTGCGTACGATTCAACGTGACTTAAATCAAATTTCTCAGCGCTTTCCAATTGAAAGTAATGGTACCGTACCACAAGGTTGGCGCTGGCGTTCAGATGCACCGATTCAAAGTTTACCGCACATGACCAGCTCTCAAGCGGTAACGTTTATGATGGTCGAGGAACATTTAAAACATCTGCTGCCGCCAAGTTTGATTGAAGAAATGAACCCATGGTTTGATTTGGCACGACGCAGTCTATCGACCCAAAACAATGTCCGCCAATGGATTAATCGTGTGCGAATTGTGCCTGCAACACAACCTTTAATTCCACCAGTCGTAGACCGCAATGCACAACAGGCGATATATGAAGGCTTGCTCCAAGACAAACAACTAGAATGTATTTATCAATCACGCAGCAATTCAGGCGAAGAAAAAACTTATGTGCTGAATCCTTTGGCTTTGGTGCAAAAAGGTGCGGTGATTTATTTAATCTGTACTCGATTTGACAAAACCGACATTCAAACCTTTGCCCTGCATCGTTTTAAAGCAGCCAAAGTTTTAGATTCACGCGCCTTGCATCCTGTTAATTTTGATATTGATGCCTATATTGAATCTGGCGAATTAGGTTTTAGAGTCGATTTCAGTAAAGCTACTGAAAATATTCAGCTCAAACTTACCATGCAAAAAGCTGATGCCATATACTTCGATGAAAGCCAATTAAGCAAAGATCAAACTATGGAAACACTGGAAAATGGTAATGTGTTGGTGACTGCCACTGTGCCGTTTACCTCACAATTGGTTTGGTGGTTGCGTAGTTTTGGTAAAAAGCTAATTCAGATTGAACCTGTAGAAGTTGCCAATGCGGTGCATCAAACTCAGGAATAAAAAAGCCCCAAATATATTGGGGCGATAGCATTATCGTTCTCTTTTAAATCAAATTATTGTGATTGCTGATTGAAGTTAAAATTAAAATTGACTCGGCATCGTTCAGCGTGGGCATGCCAGTTCAGCTGTACTATAACGAATGCTTTTTAAAGTCATATTTTGCTCCTATCTATGTTGATAAGTGTCACTTTAAATGCTCCTGATCTAGCTGTGAAATCATAAGATATGCAGTCGAAATCAGATTTATTCTTATACGCAACTTCTTCTTTGCTTAGCATCTGATTTACTTTGGCGCATAAAAAAGCCCGCAATTTAAATTGTGGGCTTCTTCATCAATCCATCAAACCTTAAGCAGATTTACGTGACTGTGCATTTTTACGAATGGTGATCATCACCAATTGAACTGCGGCAGGTGTCACACCTGGAATACGACTGGCTTGTGCCAAAGTTTCAGGCAAAACATGCTTCAATTTTAGCGTGATTTCACGCGATAAACCTGACACTGCATCATAATCAAAATCGGCAGGGATTTTGGTTTCTTCCAAGCGTTTTAATTGTGCGACATCTTCATGCTGACGGTTGATATAACCTGCATATTTCACTGCAATTTCAATTTGATCGCCCACTTGTGCAGAAACGTCTGAACCCGTTAATTCTGCGATTTGCGCAAAACTGATATTTGGACGTTTTAACAGATCAATCGCAGAACATTCTTTGGATAAATCTGCACCTGTCATTTCAACAAATTTTTTACCCATTGGGTTGTTTGGTGCAGCCCACAAATGTTGTAAACGCCCTGTTTCACGTTCTACTGCTTCCATTTTTTCACAGTAAGCTGCCCAACGAGTGTCATCCACCAAACCAAGCTCACGACCAATTGGCGTCAAACGCTGATCGGCATTATCTTCACGCAACATCAAACGGTATTCCGCACGTGAGGTAAACATGCGGTACGGTTCTTTGGTACCTAGCGTGATCAAATCATCAACCAATACACCAATATAAGCTTCGTCACGTTTTGGTGTCCATTGTTCCTGATCCCAAGCGCGACGTGCCGCATTCAAACCAGCTAACACACCTTGCGCACCCGCTTCTTCATAGCCAGTCGTACCATTAATTTGACCTGCAAAATACAAGTTATTAATGGCTTTGGTTTCCAAAGTGAATTTCAAGGCTTGTGGATTGAAGTAATCATATTCAATCGCATAACCTGGACGCAAAATATGCGCATTTTCCATACCACGAATTGAACGAACTAACTCGAACTGCACATCAAACGGTAAAGAGGTTGAAATCCCGTTTGGATACAATTCATGTGTATCTAAACCTTCAGGCTCCAAAAATACCTGATGCGAGTCTTTATCAGAAAAACGGTGAATTTTATCTTCAATCGATGGGCAGTAACGTGGGCCAACACCTTCAATCACACCTGTATACATCGGTGAACGATCTAAACCACCACGAATAATTTCGTGAGTACGTTCATTGGTATGGGTGATATAGCAGTTCACTTGTTCAGGGTGCATCGACACATCACCCATGAATGACATGGTTGGTGATGGGAAATCACCTGGCTGCGGAATCATGACCGAAAAATCGACTGAGCGTGCATCAATACGTGGTGGCGTACCTGTTTTTAAACGCCCAACAGGCAAATTTAATTCACGTAAACGTGCCGCCAAAGCAATTGATGGAGGATCGCCTGCACGACCACCGCTCGATTTTTCTAAACCGATGTGAATCACACCACCCAAGAATGTACCTGTGGTCAATACCACGGTTTTCGCATCAAAACGAATCCCCATTTGAGTGACTACACCTTTTACAGTATCGCCTTCTACAATCAGGTCATCGGCTGCTTGTTGGAAAATATCTAAATTGGCTTGGTTTTCTAAAGTGGCGCGAATCGCAGCTTTAAAGCGAACTCGGTCTGCCTGCGCACGTGTTGCACGAACAGCAGCACCTTTACGCGAGTTTAAAATACGGAATTGAATCCCGCTTTTATCGGCAGCCAATGCCATTGCGCCGCCTAAGGCATCAATCTCACGTACCAAATGTGACTTACCAATCCCGCCAATTGCAGGGTTACAGCTCATCTGCCCTAAAGTCTCAATGTTATGAGTTAAGAGTAAGGTTTGACGACCCATACGTGCTGCTGCAAGCGCCGCTTCGGTGCCTGCGTGACCGCCACCAATAACAATGACATCGTAAACTTTAGGATAGTGCATAATGGTCAATGAGAGATAAAAAATAAAGACGGAATATTATAGCAAAACTTGTGGCATAAGTTGACAGATTCAGTCGATTTTATTGGCTTAACCGCGCTACAAAATTAATATTTTGTAATCCAAATTTGCATTTTTACTGTACATAAAAACATTTAGACCTAAAAATTAACCAGATCACCGTTGTTTTAATTTGTCTATTTTTTATCCTAATAGCACAGATATGAGAAACAAAGGGAAACATCATGAATAAGAAAATTTTGCTGTCCTCTATGCTTTGTGGCTTATTTTTCAGTCCATTTGCAGTGCAGGCAAATGATAAAGTAGAAACCGTCTATAACGCGCAAAAATTCCAGCAAGTCTGTAAAGGTAAAACTCAGGGCGCACCAGTAAGCTTTGCTTATCGTGGGATTATCTGGAATGGTACCTGCGAACCACAATTCTTTAGTTCATCTAAAGCAGTGCAATTACAAGGCAATGAGCCTGAATTATACCGTTCTTGTATGGCAGATGCGCAAAGTACCGTCATTACAGTCAATGGTACTGAGTTAAAAGGCAAATGTGCCTTAGGCTTTACGCCACCACGCCCTGCTGCCATGTGATCAATCACTTAATCTATATTTTCATGAACAGATCGGCTTGTATTCATTCAAACTGAAAGCATGAAAATAACACCAAAGCAGTCATTTATAAGAAGTGACTGCTTTGTTTATTGCACAAGCTCAAAAAACAATTACACTGCAAAGAGAGGGAAAATTATACCCATAAGAAAAAAATAAAGGATGTGCTATGGATTCAGGCTTTTTTACCTTTTTTCTACCACTGACCTTGGCTGTGATGATGATGGGCTTAGGCTTACAACTCACGCCTAAAGACTTTATTCGGGTCAATCAATTTCCTAAAGTCATTTTTTTAACGCTTTTTTCACAATTGGTCATTTTGCCTGTTTTAGCATTTTCAATTTGTTTATTTTTAGAATTGCCACCGCTATTGGCAATTGGCTTAATGCTGCTTGCTGCCTCACCAGGGGGGCCTACTGCGAACTTATTTAGCTATGTCTATAAAGGTGACGTTGCCCTAAATATTACCCTAACCGCAATGAACTCTGTGATGGCAACCTTTACCCTGCCTTTTATTGTTAATTTGTCTTTTCTATATTTTATGACCGATCAACAACAAATTGGCATGCCTATTGAAAAAATGGCACAGGTTTTTTTACTGATTATTGTGCCTGTATGTGTAGGAATGGCGGTGCGTAATGCGATGCCACAAATTGCATTACAGTTGGGCAAACCTATGCGTTTGATGTCCATTTATTTCATTTTCGCTTTATTCTTTTATGCGCTTTTCCGCGAACGCGCCAATGTCTTTGACTATTTCAGTGCAATTGGCATCGCAACTGCACTATTTTGCTTTTTAAGTTTACTTATTGGTTATCTGGTGCCGTATTTGGCGGGTGTGCCTGATCAACAAGCACGCTCCTGTTGTTTTGAAATTGGCATTCATAACACTGCCGTTGCTTTAACCATTGCACTATCAGTTTTGCAAAGCACTGAAATTGCCATTCCTTCTGCGATTTACACCATTTTTATGTATATGTTCAGCTTTATTTTAGGGAGTATGTTAGCTAGACAATCTGCCAAACTTGCCCTTCAAAACAAACAGGAGCAGAGTTTAAACCACAATAAAAATACAATTTAAGATGTGAGCAATATTCAATTAACCACAGATTAAACAAATAGTTAGATATTAAATAGATCATTATAGATGTAAAAACAAAGGAGTGTTTATGGATTCAGGATTAATCACAATATTTTTGCCGCTGGCTTTGGCCGTGGTCATGGCTGGACTTGGCTTAGAACTCACTCCTAACGACTTTAAACGGGTGAGCAAACACCCCAAAGCAGTGTTTATTGCTTTATTTTGTCAATTGGTCGTCCTGACAGCAATTGCATTTTTTATTTGTAAACTGCTGAATTTACCACCATTGCTTGCAGTCGGACTCATGCTACTGGCAGCATCTCCTGGCGGGCCAACAGCCAACTTGTTTAGCTACTTATATAAGGGCGATATTGCCCTAAACATCACCCTTACTGCCGTCAATTCCGTGATTGCAGCATTTACCTTACCACTGATTGTCAACTTTGCCATTCAGCATTTTATGCAGGATGGGCAACAAGTTGGCTTACAATTTGCCAAAGTATTGCAGGTGTTTTTAATTATTATTATCCCTGTCACTTTAGGGATGTTAGTACGCCATTTTAGCCCTCAAACGGCAGACCGCTTAAACAAACCTGTGCGTATTTTTGCTGTGGTTTTTCTAATTGTGATTATTATTGGCGCAATTGCCAAAGAGCGAAACAACATCATGCTTTATTTGGCAGATGTAGGACTTGCCACTGCCCTGTTCTGTGCCTGCAGTTTATTGATTGGTTATTTTGTCCCGCGTTTCTTTGGCGTAAATAGCCAACAAGCCCGAGCCTGCGCCTTTGAAATTGGCATTCACAACAGTACCCTTGCAATGACTATCGCCCTAACCGTTATGTCAAGCTCAACCATTGCCATGCCTGCTGCGGTTTATTCTATTTTCATGTATATTTTTGCCGCAATTTTAGGCACATTACTAAATAAATTTGTGCCGACACCTGCATCGGAGCAATCTGCATCCTAAACAAGTCTCTCAATCATCCCCAATCCAGCAATTTGACTGTTTTGGGGATGATTGAGCGATGATGGTTCAAACAAATTCTTAACTTATATTTTTTAGAGTTATATTTTTGTCACATTATTCGACTATAAGCATAAAGCGAATTTGAAACTTCCAATCGTATAGAGTTTTCCCTTTCGCAATCCGAATAAAAAATAACAGCGTCTGCACCAGTTCAGTTACAATAGCGCTTTCGCATTAAATTTTAGGTTATCTCCGTGAAGTGGTTACAAATACATATTACTGTTGATCAAGCGCAAGTCGATTTTACTGAAACCCTGCTCAGTTCATTGGGTGCAGTCAGCGTAACCTTAGATGATGCGGAAAATCAGGACTTACTTGAGCCACTGCCAGGTGAAACACCACTTTGGAACAAAGTCATTGTGACAGGTATTTATGCACAAGACGAAGGTGAAGAAATTGATGTTGCAGCCTTAGAAACCTTTATTCGTGCGCAAATGCCAGATGCCCCTTTACGCAGTGAATTTTTGGAAGATCAGGTTTGGGAACGCTCATGGATGGATTACTACGAGCCAATCCAGATTGCAGAGAAATTCTGGATTGTACCTGAATGGTTAGAACCACCTGAGGCAGATGCAGTCAATATTAAACTTGACCCAGGTTTGGCTTTTGGTACAGGTAACCATGCCAGTACGTTCCTGTGCCTGCAATGGTTAGGTAAAACCAATGTAAAAGATAAAGTCGTGATCGACTACGGTTGTGGTTCAGGTATTTTAGGAGTAGCGGCTTTGTTGCTCGGTGCAAAAAAAGTCTATGCGACTGATATTGACCCGCAAGCAGTTTTAGCGACCAAACAAAATGCAGAACTCAACGGTGTACTTAAAAACTTATATGTGGGACTTCCAGAAGAGTTCAATGAAACCATCGGTAATGAAAAAGCAGACATTTTAGTTGCCAATATTTTGGCAGGCCCATTGATGATGCTTGCGCCAGAGTTTGCAACTTTAATTAAATCTGAGGGCGAGTTCGCACTTGCAGGTGTAATTGAAGAGCAAGTTGCTGAAGTTTCTAGTGTTTATTCTGAATTTTTTGATATAGTACAAGTCGAAAAACGTGAAGAAAACTGGTGTCGAATTTCTGGGAAACGCCATCCCCACTAACTGTAATTTTTGAGTTATGAGTGACAAGCAAACCAAGTGCCCTGAATGCCAAACTGTTTATAAAGTATCCGTTGCGCAGCTGACCGTTGCGCAAGGGATGGTTTGTTGTCCTAAATGCGACAATACCTTTAATGCTCTTTCGCATTTGGTATTTGCCTTTCCTCAAAATAAAAACTCAGTCACATCACAATTACATCACATTCAAAACCGCAGTTTTATGCAGGCAACTGCTGAACTTGCGCAACCGCAACATATTTTAGATATTTTTCAGCGTAAAGTTGAACATTCCAATATTGATCTGAAAACCTATCTGAATAACCTCAATTATTTCAGTACTGAACCGATTGGCAACATTCCTGCCATGAAGTTGTCTGCGCCTGATCTTGAAAGTGAAAAAAAGCATGGCAATGGTTACTACTTACTTTGGGGAAGTATTAATCTTTTATTGATTGGCTTGTTGATCTTCCAAATTTTGTGGTTTAACCCAAAGTTTTTAAACAGCAGCCCTGCACTGAATTCTGTGTTTACCCAAGTCTGTCAATTTTTTAACTGTAGCAGTTTAGAAGAACGCTATAGCTTAATTTCAGCAAATCGCGTGAAGGTTAAACGTGTAGATCGTATGAATACACAATTTACGGGTGAGCTGATCAATTACTATGATAAAAGCTTGGCTTTGCCTAATATCAAAGTCACTTTAAAAGAAAAACAACAAACATTATCGACTTACATCTATTCCCCACAGGAGTATTTGGTCGAAAGTCTTTCGAGCATTCAACGTATTCCTAAAAACAGTCCATTTAAGTTTGACATTTTAGTTCCAATATCACGAAACGACTTCGATGCCTATACTTTAGAAATTATCAAGCCTTAATTCACAAAAAAATAGTGAAAAAATAGCGAAAAAAATTAAAAAAATTGCAGTTTTCTTGCTCACTTTTTCTCATACAATGGTATCATACGCGCCACGAAAGCTTTGTGCTGCAAACTCCTCGCAAGATTCACAACAAATATAGATCTGTCTAATGCGCTTTATTTTTATATATCGCGTACAGAGTAGATTTTTTGTTTTGATTTTGGTCTGTAACAATTATTAATGTATTGTTACGCTTAAATTTCGACCAATGCCTAGAGTTGTGGCAAGCTAAATGTTCCAGTTTTAGAACTTCCCGTTTTAGGATCTAAAACGGAGTTCATTTAATTTATAGACCACATTGATATATCACTTTATCCCAGTGATATCTGATTTTCGGATTAATTCGCATGAATAGCAAATCTCCTATTTTTACTGCACAATCTGATGTTGCTTTACGTATTCACGTAGATCGCGCAGTTCGCCATTATTTTGCACAACTACAAGGTGAACAACCTTCACAAGTGTATGACATGGTGTTAGCAGAAATGGAGAAACCTCTTTTATCTGTTGTTCTTGAATACACTCGCGGTAACCAAACACGCGCTGCTGAAATTCTTGGACTAAACCGTGGTACTTTACGTAAAAAGTTAAAAGCTCACGGTTTAATGAGTGAATAAGTGATAAAATGCTTGCGACCTCCGCAGGCATTTTTTTTACCTGCATTTTGCTAGTTTGTTTTAATCTGTAATTGAAAACTGTGACGAAGATCATGACTATTAAACGCGCTTTAATCTCTGTTTCTGACAAAACAGGTATTGTTGAATTTGCACAAGACCTTGCTGCTCTTGGGGTAGAAATTTTATCTACTGGCGGTACTTATAAGTTGCTTAAAGACAACAATATTGCTGTCGTAGAAGTATCAGAGCATACTGGTTTCCCTGAAATGATGGATGGTCGTGTAAAAACGTTACACCCAAAAATTCATGGCGGTATCTTGGCTCGTCGTGGTCTAGACGAAGCAGTCATGGCAGAACACAATATTGATGCCATCGACTTGGTTGTTGTTAACCTTTATCCATTTGCTGCGACTGTTGCAAAACCAAATTGTTCACTTGCAGATGCGATTGAGAACATCGACATTGGTGGCCCTACTATGGTTCGCGCTGCAGCGAAAAACCATGCTTCTGTAGGTATTGTAGTAAATGCTTCTGACTATGCGACTGTTATTGCAGAAATGAAAAGCAACGGTGCATTGTCTTACGAAACTCGTTTTGATTTGGCAGTGAAAGCATTTGAACACACTGCACAATATGACGGCATGATCGCCTCTTACTTAGGTGCACGTGTAGGTAAAGAAGAAGGTACTGCTGACCAATTTGCACGTACATTCAATACACAATTGAACAAAGCGCAAGATTTACGTTACGGCGAAAACCCGCATCAATCTGCAGCGTTCTATGTAGACCCTGCTGCAACTGAAGCTTCTGTTTCTACAGCGAAACAGCTTCAAGGTAAAGAATTATCTTATAACAACATTGCAGATACTGATGCCGCACTTGAATGTGTGAAATCATTTGCAAAACCTGCTTGTGTGATCGTAAAACACGCGAACCCATGTGGTGTTGCTGTATCTTTAGACGGTATTCAAGCGGCTTATGACCTTGCTTATGCAACTGACCCTGAATCTGCATTTGGTGGCATCATTGCGTTTAACCGTGAGTTAGACGTTGCCACTGCACAAGCGATTGTAGACCGTCAATTCGTTGAAGTAATCATTGCGCCTAGCATTGCAGATGGCGTACTTGAAGTGACTGGCGCGAAGAAAAACGTACGTGTACTGGTATGTGGCGAACTTCCTGCGATTGATGCACGCGCTCCACAAATGGATTACAAACGTGTCAACGGCGGTTTATTGGTTCAAGATCAAGACTTGGGCATGATCACTAAAGATGACTTAAAAGTTGTGACCAAACGTGCACCAACTGAACAAGAAATTGACGACATGATCTTTGCTTGGAAAGTTGCGAAATACGTAAAATCGAACGCAATTGTTTATGCAAAAAACCGTCAGACCATTGGTGTTGGTGCAGGTCAAATGAGCCGTGTAAACTCTGCTCGTATTGCTGCCATTAAAGCAGAACATGCAGGTTTAGTGGTTGAAGGTGCAGTAATGGCATCTGACGCATTCTTCCCATTCCGTGATGGTATTGATAACGCAGCTAAAGCTGGTATCAAATGCATTATTCAACCGGGTGGTTCTATGCGTGATGAAGAAACGATTGCAGCAGCAGATGAAGCTGGTATTGCAATGGTCTTCACTGGCATGCGTCATTTCCGTCACTAATTAAACTCATTAATTAGAAGTCGTATTTAATAATCCTCCGAAATCCCCCTTTTTTATAAAAGGGGGACTTTTCACGTAAGGGAACTGTGTTTTTATGCACAATCTCCTTCCTTTTCAAGGGTGAAAAGCATAGCTTCGCTAGGGGGATTTTATTCTTTGAGGGATTTTTAGATGAATATTTTAGTTTTAGGTAGCGGCGGTCGTGAACATGCGTTGGCATGGAAAATCGCACAAGATGACAAAGTCGCTAAAGTCTTCGTTGCACCGGGTAATGCAGGTACGGCAACAGAAAACAAATGCGAGAATGTAGCGTTAGATATTCAAAATAACCCTGCAATCATCGACTTTGCCAAAAATAATGCTGTTGATTTAATCATTGTTGGCCCTGAAGCACCACTGGTCAATGGTGTAGTAGATGCCTGCCGTGAAGCGGGTTTAAAAATTTGGGGCCCAACCCAGTTTGCTGCACAGCTTGAAGGTTCTAAAGCCTTTGCCAAGCACTTTTTAAAACGTCACAACATTCCAACTGCATTCTATGACGTATTCACCGAAGTTGATGCGGCAAAAGCATTTGTTGAAAAAAATGGTGCTCCAATCGTGATCAAGGCGGACGGTCTTGCTGCAGGTAAAGGCGTGATCGTGGCGATGACCAATCAAGAAGCATTTGATGCAATTGATGACATGCTAGCAGGCAACAAATTTGGTGATGCAGGTTCACGTGTAGTCATTGAAGAATTCCTTGCAGGTGAAGAAGCTTCTTTCATTTGTATGATTGATGGCGACAACATCCTTCCTATGGCAACTTCACAAGACCACAAGCGTATTTTTGAAGGCGACCAAGGTCCAAATACTGGTGGTATGGGTGCATACTCTCCTGCCCCTGTCGTGACTGCAGACGTATTTGAAAAAACCATGAATGAAGTGATGCGTCCTACTGTTGAAGGTATGAAAAAAGACGGTCATGTTTATACAGGTTTCTTATACGCAGGCTTAATGATTGACGACAAAGGTCAACCAAAAGTGATCGAGTTTAACTGCCGTTTTGGTGACCCAGAAACACAACCAAT
Organism: Acinetobacter sp. YH12205; assembly: GCF_013418125.1. Taxonomy (NCBI): domain Bacteria; kingdom Pseudomonadati; phylum Pseudomonadota; class Gammaproteobacteria; order Moraxellales; family Moraxellaceae; genus Acinetobacter; species Acinetobacter sp. YH12205. Next base: position 313,704 of record NZ_VPCQ01000002.1, read on the forward strand.
TATGATGCGCTTAAAGTCATCTTTGGTAGATTTGGTTGAAGCAGGTATTGCTGGCAACTTACCTGCCGAAGCAGACTGGGATGAACGCAAAACTGTCGGGATTGTATTGGCGACTGCGGGTTACCCTGAAACTTCAGGCAAAGGTGATGTGATTTCTGGTTTAGAAACACAAATGGCAGATGCGAAAGTATTCCACGCAGGTACAGCAAGCAATGCCGATGGTGAGATTGTGACCAATGGTGGTCGTGTACTGTGTGTAACTGCGCTCGGTAATACCATTGGCGAAGCGCAAGCTAAAGCCCTTGAACTGTGCGAAAAAGTTACCTTTGATGGTGTGCAATATCGTAAAGATATTGGCTATCGTGCCATTGCTCGTGAAAATGCTTAAAATTTTTAGTTTAGCCTAAAAATTTAAGTCCATAAAAAAGCTCGTCACTGTACGAGCTTTTTGTTTATCAGGTTGTAACCCATGTACATTGTGATGATCTACGTTTATAAAATACTTTAGATCAATAAACATGCAAAAAATAAAAAGCTTCAAAGAATTTTTAATTTCAATATTCGTTGAGTTTACATTGCAAATACTTTTTATTTTTGCAGGATTAATATATTTGGCTTATGTTTTTATAGGGATAGGTTCATTGTTACTCTGTTTGCCTTATATATGGGCGATATATTATCGTTGGAAAAATCATTCATAACTTCTTTTATGTATTTACAGCCATGTTCTGATTCTTGTAACTAAGCCGATTTCATACCGACAATTTCATATCTCGTTTTTTACTATCGATTGCAGAATAAATTTTAAAGCACCTAAATATTTAAACACTTGTTCAAATCCTTAATCTTTACAGAATATATTTATTTATAAGAACTTATTTTGACTTATTCGCTTTCTGTTGTAAAACAGTGATATGCATAACATACACAGCACTATATAGAATTATTTTTTATTGTTATGATGGTGCATCTTTTGAAAAAGTGAATTGCCCATCCATCTCAAAATTATTGATTGAGCTGTGGGCTGACTTTTTCAGTACTCAAACAATACCTACAACATATTTGAGAAACATACAAAATCATCATCATGCGATTCCATCCATCGTGCTGATTTGATTCTTCTCAATCATTGGCAACTTTAGGCACTGCTTAAACTTGCTCGGGATATATTCATGAAAAAGCTCCTTGGTCTTGTACTTGGTCTTTCAGTTGGCTTGGCTGGCTGTGGCAAACAAGAAGCGCCTGCGACTGACGCGGCACAAAAAGATTCTTCTGCTCTACACACTGTCACTATGGCATCGACTGGTTCAGATGCAGATATTTGGCGTTTTATTGCCGACTTACCTGAAACCAAAGCAGCAGGTATTCAACTTGAAGTGAAAAACTTCACCGATTACGTGTCAATGAACACGGCGGTAGCAAATAAAGAAATTGATCTTAACGCATTCCAATCTTATGCCTATATGGTGGCATTTAATGCCAACAATAAAGATCAAATTGCACCAGTAGCGACAACTTACTTAGAGCCAATGGGTATTTACTCAAGCAAAGTGAAAAAGTTGGATGAGTTCAAAACAGGTGCAACCATTGCTATTCCAAATGATGGTGCCAATGAATCACGTGCACTGTTATTACTTCAATCGGCTGGTTTGGTTAAACTGAAAGATGGTTTTGACAATGTTCAAGGCACGCCTGCAGACATCGTAGAAAATGCTAAGCAAATTCAAATCAAACCAATTCAAATGGCAACGGCTGTACGTGTAAAAGATGAAGTCGATGCAATTGTCTTGGGCAACACCCTTGCAATGGAAGGTGGTTTGAACGTACTGAAAGATTCAATTTATTACGAACCAATTGACCAAAGCACAAAAATGAATGTCAATATTCTCGCGACTGCTGCAGATCGTCAAAATGACCCAATCTTGCAAAAAGTAGGTGCGTTGTATCATACCGAAGCGGTGAAGCAATATATTGATCAGCACTTTGGCGGAACAAAAGTTGCGGTAAATAAACCTGTCAGCTATTTCACTGAAGCAGCAAAATAGTAATATAATGCGTTAAACAAAACAGGCAAAGCGAACTTTGCCTGTTTTTTCATTTATGGACATTTCTTGACGATATGATTGAATTTAAAAACATTTCAAAGCACTATCAGCTCAAAGGTCAAACACTGCGTGCGTTGGATCAAATTAATCTACAAATTCCAACAGGCAGTATTTTTGGCATTATTGGCTATAGTGGTGCAGGTAAAAGTACGTTAATCCGCTTGATCAATTTGTTGGAGCGTCCAAATGCTGGGCAAGTCATCATTCATCAAAAAGATTTTACTGCACTCAATGCCCGTGAATTGCGTCAAGAACGTGCCCATATTGGAATGATTTTTCAGCACTTCAATTTATTGCAGACCAAAACTGTGGCTGCCAATATTGAAATGCCGATGAAACTGTTAGGCTGGAACAAAGCCAAACGTGAAAAACGTTTAAATGAATTACTTGAGTTTATTGATTTAAAACATAAAAAAGATGCCTATCCTGATGAACTTTCAGGCGGACAAAAGCAACGTGTCGGTATTGCGCGTGCGCTAGCCAATCATCCTAAAATTTTACTCTGCGATGAAGCGACTTCGGCACTTGATCCGCAGACTACCAAATCTGTACTGGAATTACTGAAAAAAATTAACCGTGAACAAGGCATTACCATTGTAATGGTGACGCATGAAATGGATGTGATTGAATCGGTTTGTGATTATGTTGCAGTGATGGAACAAGGCAAAGTGATTGAAACAGGTTCAACCTTGGAAATTTTTAGTCAGCCGCAACACCCGACCACTAAAAGCTTCATTCAAACTGTGTTGCAGCAACAATTGCCTATCAATATTTTGAATAATCTGGAAAATCAAAATCAGCACAGCATTTATTGTCTGAAATTTTTAGGTAAATCGGCTCAGGAAACCGTGATTCAAGCTATCATTAAACAGTTTGATATTAGCCTGAATATTTTATTTGCCAATATGACCGAAATTGATGGTGCTGTGATTGGGCAAATGTTCATTCAATTACTCGGTGATACAAACGTCATTCAACAGGCGCTTGAGTTTCTGAAAGCCAATGGCGTTGAAGTTGAACAGTCAGGAATACAAGCATGAGAGATTTAATTGTACAGTGGCTGACTTCGGTAACCACACCTTTCTGGAAAAGCTCTTTATCTATTGACCAATTTGTTACGGCCTTACAAGAAACCTTTCATATGGTGTTCTTTGCCATGTTGTTTGGTTGTATCTGGGGCTTTATTCAGGGCATTACCCTTGTAGTGACTCGTCCGACAGGTATTTTACCAAACCGTGTGATTTATCACGGACTCAACCCGATTGTAAATGCACTGCGCTCCCTGCCCTTCATTATTTTATTGATTGCGGTGATTCCGCTGACTAAATTTTTAGTGGGTACATCCATCGGAACTTGGGCAGCCATTGTACCGCTGACCATTTATGTCGGCCCGTATATTGGTCGTTTGGTAGAAACTTCACTACTTGAAGTCAATGAAGGGATTGTCGAATCTGCACAGGCAATGGGTGCTACACCATTACAAATTATCTTCAAATTTATTTTACCTGAAGCACGCAGCTCACTCATTTTGAACCTAACTACAGCCACCATTAGCTTAATTGGCGCAACTGCGATGGCAGGTGCAGTCGGTGCTGGTGGCATTGGTGACCTTGCTATTTCTTATGGTTATCAGCGTTTTGATAGTAGTGTCGTGATGCTAACCGTGGTGGTCTTATTAATTTTAGTGCAATTGGTGCAAAGTTTAGGTGACTGGTTATCTAAACTCAGATAAATCTTTCATCTACACATCAGAAATAGATTCATCATTTAACCCCTTGCTACTCATAAGAGCATGTAAGGGGTTAAAACCGTACTCCTTCTCCATGCATGCTTGATTCACACCATATCAACATCCCAAAAACTGAAAATTTGATATACGGTCTAGGTCATCGAAAACCGTAGGAAAAACTCTGCAGCATGTTTTGTCTTGAGCAGAGCATGCTAAAATAACCCGTGATTTTTTAAGGGACTGATTCATGCGCTTTGTTCATTTAGGTATACATACAGAATTTTCGATTACCGAGTCGATTGTACGCATACCTGACTTGATTAAAGCTGCAGTCAATGAAGAAATGCCTGCTTTGGCATTGACCGATCTCTCTAACCTACACGCTGCCGTAAAGTTTTATGGCAAATGTTTGGGACAAGGCATCAAACCGATTTTAGGTTCAGTGCTGCGTTTAAATGATGCCGATCATCGTGTGACGCTATTGTCGATGAACAATCACGGCTGGCGCAATCTGACCGAACTGGTGTCGCGTGGCTATATTGAAGGTCAGCAACTCAATATCCCTTGCGTCAATAAAGCATGGATTTTAGAACAAGCCGATGACCTAATTCTGTTACTCGGCATTCAAAGTGATGTCGGCAAAATGCTGATCACGTCCAATCCACAAAAAGCCGAACCGTTGCTAGAAGAATGGATCGAAAAATTTGGTAATCGGGTTTATTTGGCACTGACCCGTACAGATCGTCCCGATGAAGATGCTTTTATTGCCGAAGCGGTTAAATTAGCTAAAAAATATAATATTGGCGTGGTGGCACATAATGATGTGCACTTTGTCCGCCGTGAAGATTATGAAGCGCACGAAGCGCGAGTTTGTATTGCCGATGGTTATGTTTTAGGGGATAACCGTCGTCCTAAAACGTATAGTCCTGAGCAATATTTTAAAACTACTGCAGAAATGACGGAATTATTTTCCGACATTCCAAGTGCTATTGAAAACAGCTATCACATTGCCAAACGCTGTAACGTCACGCTGCAATTGGGTAAATATTTCCTTCCAGATTATCCAATTCCAGACGGACACACCATTGATACCTACTTCGCGCACCTATCCAAACAAGGTTTAGAAGAACGTCTAAATGTGCTCTATCCTGTCGCGCAGCGCGATGAAGACTGGGCAGAGATTCGCAAACCTTATGATGAGCGAATTGAATACGAAATTAATATTATTAATTCGATGGGCTTCCCGGGTTACTTCCTCATCGTCATGGACTTTATTCAATGGTCTAAAAATAATGGTGTACCTGTTGGGCCGGGTCGTGGTTCGGGCGCGGGTTCATTGGTCGCCTATAGCTTAAAAATTACCGACTTAGACCCATTGCGTTATGAACTACTCTTTGAGCGTTTCTTAAACCCAGAACGTGTATCCATGCCCGACTTTGACGTCGATTTCTGTATTGCAGGACGCGATAAAGTCATTGATTATGTGGCACGCACCTATGGACGTGATGCGGTATCACAAATTGCCACTTTCGGTACTATGGCCGCCAAAGGTGCGATTCGAGATGTCGCACGGGTTTTGGGCAAGTCTTATGGTTTGGCAGACCGTATTTCTAAACTGATTCCAACTAAACCTTTAGGGCTTAGTTTGGAAGAATCAATTGAAGCCGAACCACAGCTGAAAGATGTGGTGACCAATCCATCTAACCCAGACTATGACGATGCTTCAGAAATTTGGGAAATGGCTTTAAAACTTGAAGGCATTACCCGCAACACAGGCAAACACGCAGGTGGTGTGGTGATTGCACCCACCAAAATCACCGACTTTTCTGCGGTTATGTGCGATGCTGATGGAACCGCCCGTGTTGCACAATACGATAAAGACGATGTTGAATCGGCAGGTTTGGTCAAATTTGACTTCTTGGGTTTACGTAACCTGACAGTTATTGAAGATGCTGTACAAAATATCAATAAACGCATCCAAGCCGATACACCGCTAGATATTGCACATATTCCACTGGACGATAAAGATGCCTATTTAGTCTTTGCCAATGCCAACACCACAGCGGTATTCCAGTTTGAATCCGTGGGCATGAAAAAGATGCTGAAAGAAGCACGTCCAAGCAAATTTGAAGAAATTATTGCTTTCGTGTCCTTGTATCGTCCCGGCCCGATGGATCTGATTCCTGACTTTATTCACCGTATGCACGGTGGCGAGTTTGAATATCTGCATCCTTTGCTAGAAGGTGTGCTTGAACCAACCTACGGCATTATGGTTTATCAGGAACAGGTAATGCAGGCGGCACAGTATTGTGCAGGCTATACCCTCGGTGGTGCGGACTTACTACGTCGTGCTATGGGTAAGAAAAAACCTGAAGAAATGGTGAAACAGCGCCAAATCTTTATTGAAGGTGCTGCGAAAAAAGACATTGATGCCGCCACAGCCAACCATATTTTCGACTATATGGAAAAGTTCGCAGGCTACGGTTTTAACAAATCCCACGCGGCTGCTTATGCCCTCGTTGCCTATCAGACGGCATGGCTGAAAGCACATTACCCTGCCGAATTCTTGGCTGCGGTCATGTCGTCGGAAATGCAAAACACCGATAACGTGGTGTTCCTGATTGATGACTGTCGCCACAATGGTCTGGAAGTTTTACCACCTTCGGTAAATATGTCTTTGTATCATTTCCACGCCAGCGATGAACGCACCATTGTCTACGGACTTGGCGCAATTAAAGGCGTGGGCGAACAAGCCATGCAATCGGTGATTGATTCTCGCCAAAAAGAAGGCCCATACCGCGATTTATTTGACTTCTGTCATCGTATTGATTTGAAAAAAATCAACAAACGAACCCTTGAAGCCTTAATTCGTGCGGGTGCATTAGACTGCTTAGGCATCGAACGCTCTAGTTTAATGGCTCAATTACCAGAAGCGGTACAAGCGGCGGAACAAGCGCGTTCCAACCGTGAAACAGGCATCATGGATTTGTTTGGCGAAGTTGAAGAAGTACAACGTAAGCCTGCCAAACCTGTAAAACCATGGTCAGATGAAGTCCGACTTAAAGGTGAAAAAGACACACTTGGACTTTACCTCACTGGTCACCCGATTGATGTCTATCGCAATGAATTAAAAGCCTTTATTCCAAGTAAAATTAATGAACTGACGCCAACCCGTCGTGGCGTGACCACCGTCTTTGCAGGCTTGGTGGTGGATGTCGCCAACTTCCCAAATCGGATGGTGGTCACTTTAGATGATGGTACTGCACGTATTGAAGTATCTGCCAACCATGAGCGCTTCCAACGCTTTAAAGATATTGTACAAACTGAAAAAGTGGTGGTGATTGAAGGCGAAATTTACGAACGTGAAGGTTTTGACCGCCCAATGGGACGCTTAACCAAAGCGTTTAGCTTGAATGAAATTCGTCAAAAACGCGCCAATAGTATTCAAATTCACTTGCATGCAGAACATTTAAGCAAGACCTTGAGTCAAGACTTACAAAATATGTTGCTGCCTTATTGTAATGTGGATTTATGCACACATATTCCTGTGTTATTGCACCTTGACTATGCTTATGCCACTGCAGAATTACATTTGGGCATTCAGTGGAAAATCGCACCCTTAGATGAAGCCTTGGTCAAATTGCGTGACTATTTTGGTAAAGAAAGCCTGCATATCGAATATCAAGTGAAATCCAAAGCCGCGAAAGCTGTCGATGTGGCGAAACCTGCATCGATTGCTCCACCACCTGCTGATATGAGCATGGATGATGCTATGGATTTATACCATACCGAAGTTGATCAATATTCTTAATTAAAAATTTAACCCATCTGGATTTGTTATGAGTCAAACCGACAATGCAGCTGTTGCCGCACACCTCTCCCACGTGCGTATTGTCATGGTGAATACCACCCTGCCTGCCAACATCGGTAGTGCCTTACGCGCCATGAAAACCATGGGGCTATGTAAATTGGTTTTGGTTGATCCAAAAACCTATCCGCATCCAGATATTGATGCTTTGGCGGCAGGTGCAACCGATTTAATTGAACAGATTGAAGTGGTTGAACAGCTCGAAGATGCAATTGCCGACTGCCATTTGGTCTTTGGCACCAGTGCACGTAGTCGTACTATTCCTTGGCCACTCTTAGATGCACGCCCTGCGGCAGAAAAGTCGTTAAATGCTGTGGCACAGCATGGGCAAAATGTTGCCATTATTTTTGGACGTGAAGATCGTGGTTTAACCAATGAAGAGCTGGCTTTGGCGAATTATCACGTGACGATTCCTGTCAATGAAGAATATGGTGTGCTCAATGTTGCTCAAGCCATTCAAGTGATTTGCTATGAAATGCGTATGGCTGCCATCGATATTGTCGGAAAAATTGCCGATCCTGCAGCGACGATGCAAGTGACAGATTCTGAAGCGATGCAATGGGATGAACCTTTGGTCAACCATGAACAAATGCAACAGTTCTATCCACATTTAGAAAAAATGCTGGCAGAAATTGAATTTATGGATCCAAAAAATCCACGATTATTGCCTTTGCGCTTGCGTCGGCTTTTCGGACGTATACAATTAGATCGTATGGAATACCATTTACTTCGCGGTATTTTTAGCCGCGTACAAGCAATGAATAACGGTTCATGGAAAAAATCTACATCAACACAGGACGAGGATCAAACTAATGCTTAAACAGCTCAAAGAAGACATTCAAGCTGTCTTCGCGCGCGATCCTGCTGCTCGAAATACACTTGAAGTCTTAACCACTTATCCAGGAATTCACGCTTTAATTATGCATCGTGTGGCGCATGAATTATGGAACAAAGACTGCAAGGGGTCGGCACGTCTACTCTCGTCATTTAGCCGTTTTGCTACAGGAATTGAAATTCATCCCGGTGCAAAAATTGGTCGTCGCTTTTTTATTGACCATGGCATGGGCGTGGTGATTGGTGAAACTGCTGAAATTGGTGATGATGTCACCTTATATCATGGCGTGACTTTAGGCGGCACAACGTGGAATAAAGGCAAACGTCATCCAACTTTGGAAGATGGCGTAGTAGTCGGTGCAGGCGCGAAAATTCTAGGCCCATTCACCGTACATAAAAATGCCAAAGTTGGCTCTAATGCGGTTGTGACCAAAGAAGTACCTGAAGGCGCAACTGCTGTGGGTAACCCTGCGCGCTTTATTATGAAAAATAAACCTGCCGATGATCAGGAAGCACGTCGTCGTGATTATGCTGCCAGTATTGGTTTCCAACCTTATGCAGCAACGCAGGACCAATCTGACCCAGTATTGGACGGCATGCGAGTATTACTAGATCGCTTGGAACAAAATGAAAAACGTATGAATTTATTATGTCAGCGTCTCTCTTTACTTGACCCAAGCTTTAAAAACCCACAGCAAAATGAACAACCTTATAGTGCAGAAGAATTAAAAATAATTGAAGATGTTAGACGTGAGTGTGAAGCACAAAGTAAATAGGGCTGTTTATTTGATCAATCCTACATACTTAAAAAAACTTCGTATCACTGTGTAACTAAGCCCCCTCAATTGTATTGCATGTTCGGAACAGATTTCTTAGACTGACCGACATGCAATATTTTAATCCGACACAATCACCTCTCACTTTTAAAATAAATTGAACGGAAGAACACCATGACTCTTAAGCCTTTGGCACTCAGTATTCTAGCCGCAACGCTCGTTAGCGCCTGTGTTGCACCACCAAAACAAGAAGTAAAACCACCTATCGTATTTACCGAACCTGAATTAAGTGCACCATTCTATGCCTTAAATCCATTTAATTATGATGCCCCACCACCATTTGAAATTAACCTACAAAAAGCAGCAGCACAGCCTGTGACTAAAATGGTGGTTACTAACCCAAATGATCCAAGCAAAAGCATTACCTTAGATCAAAACAAATTGATTGTACCTACGGTCAATAACAATGCCCGTAGCTTGAAGTTTGCAGTTTTGGCAGGTGAAAACGAAATTGACATCACCGAAATTGATGACTTCTTACAATTGGTCGAAGGCAAAGCACGTCACTATCCACCACGTTTTAGCGAACGTCAGGAACGTCGTGGTTTCGAGGCAAAGCTCAAAGAATTGACTCAACAATTAGACACTTTGGCAGCCAATGAAAATGCCTCTTTTGATATTTTGATGCGTGCATTTAAAGCCAGTGTTATGGCACGTAACCTAGACTTAGGCTCTGTTTACACCACACGCTCACTTAACTATGCGCAGCGTATCTTAAAAATTAATCAGGAAGATGCCGAAGCGAATTTCTGGTTTGGTTTCGGTCTGTCTGAAGGTGGCGGTCATCGTGAAGCCATTCCTTATTTAGACAAAGCCATGAAAGCAGGTGTGCAGGAAGCTTATTTGTCTGCGGCAAACAATTATATTGCCATGGAACAAAAGAAAAATGCAGTACAAACTTTGAAAAACTATAAAATCAAATACCCGCAAGAAGCCGAAGTGGCTGACCGTTTGATTGCTGAAATTGAAAAGCAAGGTCGCTGGAATGTGTGGCAAGTGATCGCACCACGCACTTAATAAAAAATCGATACAAAAATACCTAAAAATAGACCGTTTCGACGGTCTATTTTGCTTTCTACGCAATTGAAAAAGCTTTAAAAAAACGTATGATGGAAAAAAATCTTAAAAATTAAGCCAGACTTTCCATGAATAAAATTGTGATTGCTGCATTGCTCAGTACAACACTGCTGTCTGGTTGTCAGGTGGTCAGTGTTAAAAATCAGGCGTTAAAAGTTAGTATTGCCAATGAACGTGATAGTATTTTATCGCGCAAAAAACTGAGTGAAGCCAGTTTAAATGTCTTGTCGATGACAGGACGTGAAGCCAATATTTGTGCCGAAAAACCTGAAGAATGTGTAAGTGCACTCAAACAAATCCCGCAAATTCAAGATGAACAACTGCTCTCAACCGCCAGTGAATTATATTTAGCGAAAGCGATTGAACTGGAAAATTCATCGTCCTGTAAAATCAGTATTCTGAACAGTAAAAGATCGGAAGAACAACAAAAAATTCATCAGGCCAATTATGAACAATGTTTAGATCAGCAATTGCACATGCTCGATCAAAGTATTCGTTATAGTTACGCCTACATGTTTAAAACCAAACGTGCGCCGCAAGACCGTCTTTTTGATAACAGACAAGTCCAAATTCGGGATTTTTATAATCAGGCGATTGCCAAATTGGTCAGCAGCTATGCGCTGCGCTATAAACACGATGAATTGCAACAACAAATTCGTGTTGGCAACAGCATTTATGACATTGATTTTGAGTACTACCCGCAGCTGAAACAACAAAAAATTCAGCAGTTGATGTCAACCTATAACCTGAACTTTTCGGGTTTGCGCTCGGTCACGCGCCGTGATGGTTTTGGGTCTGAATTTCTGGTGGTATTGCCTGAAAATCCAAACGATGATCTGAGCAAAAGCAAATATATTATTGATCCGCTAAAATATGATTATCCTGCAGGAAAAAATCCAAATATTCACCAAGCTCGCTATTTAGCCGCGACAATCACTGCAGAACCACATAGCGCCAATTCCATTGAAGATATTTTGAATCGGCCGCATTTTAAGCTCAAGGCTTATGATCCGTATAAATATGAATCTGCCCAAATTGCACAAAAGAACTACCCGCTTGCAGCTAACTTTTCTGCACCTTATGGCTTGTGGTTAGCGCAAAATAATTTAGGTAAATCGGCTTATTTATCCTTAATTGATCGTGAAGAACGACTCAGTATGCCGCATTTGTACTTACTTGAGCCGTATAATCCGAATAAAAAAGTCATTGTCCTCATTCATGGTTTGGCCAGTAGCCCCGAAGCGTGGATTCGCTTAACCAACGATATTATGGGCGATCCTGTATTGCGGGAAAACTTTCAAGTCTGGCAAGTGTTTTACTCGACCAATATGCCAATTTTAGAAAGCCGTTTCCAAATTTATGCCTTGCTTCAACAAGGCTTTAAACAGGTCAGTCCTTCTGCTGCAGCCAAAAAAGATGCTGTAGTAATTGGACACAGCATGGGTGGTATTTTGGCACGTTTGTTGGTCAGCGATACTGATTTAACTCAACCTGCCATGCAAATGCTTAAAAACCGACGTCTGGAACGCTTTAAATCTGATCCTTTGTTGCAAGCACGTTTGCGCCTTAAACCCATCACCAATTTTAACCGTGCAATATTCTTGGCTGCACCGCATAAAGGTACAGAGTTTGCAGACCGCTGGTTCACCCTTGCAGCACGTAAAGTCATTCGCTTACCGACTGCATTTTTAAGCGCGTTTGCGGATACCTTGCAGCAACATGAAGTCGATTTAAAAAATCTAACCAAAGAAATTGGGCATGGCGTCATTCAAAATGGACCGAGTGATTTAAGTAAAAATTCCAAATTTACGGAATTAACTGAAGATATTTTGCCTGTCAAAGGATTTAAATATCACAGTATTATTGGCAATAATACCGACAGCACTGAGCATCTGTTAATGAATGACGATGTGGTGCATTACAACAGTGCCCACTTAGATGGTGCTGTTTCAGAAAAAATTATTAAAGGCGGACATTCCATTCAGGAAACGCCAGAAGCTGTATTGGAACTGCGACGTATTCTTAGATTACATTTGCAAGATTTAGGCTTGTATAAACCGTAATCCGTCACGGCAAATAAAAAACCGAAGTCTAAGTGGCTTCGGTTTTTTATCTATCATGCTATTTCTCAGCAGTATTAGATTGGTGCTTGTCCCCAATAAGCTTTGGTCAATAAGGCCTCTAATTCGGCATAGTCATATTCGCGTGGATTATAATATGGACTATCGCAGATAATACGTGCCACTTGGGCAGGTGCTGTTTCGGGTAATCCTAAATCTTTAAGTGCCATTGGAATATTCAATCTTTGGTTAAGCTGATAAATCGCCAAGCCCAACTGTTCCCGATCTGACACATTTAAAGCCGCTGCCAGTTGATTCATTGCAGCAATATCTGCATGTCGGTTGTAATACACTGAATACGCCAACACAATGGCGTGGGTTTGCGCATGTGGCAACTGATAACGTCCACCTAAGCTATGGCAAATTTTATGATGAATTGCCATCCCCACCGAACCCAAACACACACCAGCCAACCATGCACCATATAAAGCGTGTTCACGTGCCTGCATATTATGAGGCGCTTGCACAATTTCAGGTAAAGCCTGTGCCAGTTGAGTAATCGCCTCTAGCGCCATTAAACTTACAATGGGATTTTTATCCTGTGCATATAATGCCGCAACTGCATGTGCCATCGCATTCATGCCCGAACATGCCGAAATTTCAGTGGGTAAGTTGAGTGTCAATTCAGGATCATAAATCACAACTTTAGGCAAAACTTGAGCTGCTTTGCCTGTGGTTTTCAGCTGGTTTTCGGTGATGCCATACACCGCTGTCATTTCACTACCTGCATAAGTGGTCGGAATTGCAATAATCGGCAAATGAGTTTCTAAGGCAATCGCTTTGGCTAAACCAATCGCAGAGCCACCGCCTAATGCCAAACAGCAATCTACTCCTAAACGCTGCACATCTTGAATGGCCTGATCTGCAACCTCTTTTGGCACATGCATCACCGCATGAGGATAGACCGCTACAGCCATGTCTTGGATTTGTGCCAATAAACGCTCGCCTGCGGCTTGTTGCCCTGCAGTAGTAATAATTAAAATACGCTGATAGGCATAAGGACGTAAAATCTCTTGGATTTTTTGCAGATGACCTACGCCAAAGTGAACATCGATTGGCAATGCCTGATAATGGAATGCTTGCATGTTATTGAGCTTAAATATTGTCGTTACATTTTAATAGCATATAACTATGACTAGGCTACTGAACAGCCCAATTCTGCAACGCTGCTTTGCAAATATTCAAATAAAACTCAAAACCAACTGTTTTGCTGTAAACACAAAAACCCATGATCGCATGGGCTTTTGGATCATTAAAATTAAATGCGATGAATCATCTATCAATTTTAATGTAAAGAAAACTTATACTTTTGTGCTTAGTCTATTTCTTTTAGGCACACTGCAGACAAAATTGGAATACCAAAACATGGAAGCAACAATAAAATCCAGTATTCCACGACGGTAGCTTCACCACTGATCATATTGATGAATAATCCACCAATGATTAATACCGCTGCAATTAAACCCAGAAAAATTCCAAAAAATCTTGCAGGCATTTGACGTCCCCTGAACAATCGAACAAAAGTGTTAGATCTAGTATATACCTTATAGTTGAATAAGATATGACTTTTTGATCAATTGATGACTTAAATTTTATTAGGATTTAAACACCTGATTTAAAATGTTTTTATAGAAAATCACAACGATATTCGATCAGACACATTTCCTAACAATAATAAAATCTTATTAAATATATAATATTATATTATATAAACTCAAAATAAATGAGTGTGGATGAATGAAAACACCAGATCAACTAATCACTGAAGCCAAAAGTGAAATTACAGAAATTAGCGTGCAAGAATTGCATGAAAAATATTTGCAACATCCCGATATTATTTTGATTGATGTACGAGAACCTGAAGAACATCAGGCTTGTGCAATAGACCGTGCAGTGAATTTTCCACGCGGCATGTTAGAAATGAAAATTGCACAACACCCTGTAGTAAACCACTATTGCGATGTTGAACGTGCTCTTACCAATCTGGCTGAACGAGATATTTACTTACTTTGTGGTACTGGTGCGCGTTCTGCACTTGCCACTCAAGCCTTACAAAGAATGGGTTTCGAGAAAGTCTATTCAATGCAAGGTGGTATGCAAGCTTGGCTGGAAGCAGGTTTTCCGACAGTTTCTTTTACAAGATGATACTAGGGTCTGTTGAATGCTTAAATAACGCTCAATATTAAGGTTAAATATTAATTAAAACTTCGTGTAATACTTCAATATTTATCATTGGCATTTTTGTTATAGTATTACATGAATAAATTGAATAAAAGATTGATACAGTGTTTATGATGTTGGGCAGATTGCTAGGATTATTTGCAATCTTGTTACAAGTCGCTGTGTTCCTACAGCCTTTATTGCCAGAGAAACAACATTTTTCCTCTGTCTGTGAAACTATTGCCCAAGCATTATTTTTAGAACGCACCGCACCCCATTCTTCGTATTCATCTACACACCATGAAACTGCGACTCATGTTGCATTGGAACTTGAAAGTTCACACGAACATGCATCACCTGAAGATGCGGCGCATACAGATCATGAATGTGAATACTGTCTAGTTTATAGTTTTGCACTACCATTATTTGAAAACAAACTCAGACCAATTTTAGTCCGAACGCAAATTCGGATTTTGTCTTTTAAAACATCGTTTACACCAACACTATTTCAAACTGAGCCGCTTTTTATTCTACCACAAGGTCGTGCTCCGCCTCGTTTTGACTCTTGAATTTTCTTATCATTTCTTACAGTGTTGCCATCTTTGCTTCACTCTAAAGTGTAAATTTTGCAGTATCAAATTTATGCAGCTGTAGGACAATACTTATTTTAATAACTCATTGACTTGTTTATTCGACCCTAAGGAGGAGATAACTATGCATCTGCTTCAACACAGTCATAATCATGTGAATCATACTGTAGAGCAAACGGCTTGTTTGGATTTAGCACAACAGATCATTAAAGTTCGGCAAAAAATGAATATTTCACAAACTGAACTTGCGGCAAAATTGTGTATCTCTGCCCGAACTTTAGAAAGTTGGGAACGTGGTGTTCGTCAACCCTCGAGTTCTGCTCAAGCATTAATTCGATTATTTATTAAATCGCCACAATTTGTGTTAGAAAATTTGGCATAAAGCACTTGATAATTATGAATTAAAGCAATGTAAATCAATAAAGAAGCTCCCAAGGGAGCTTCTTTGGTCAAAAGATTTGAAGCATCATTTTGATATACATATAGAATGAATACCCTTGCTGTTTTCATAGCTCTATATTCAAAAATATAATAAAGATATGAATTTATATTCAAATACAAGAATATAACTTTTCAATATACTGCCACATATATTGTTTTTACTCGATCTATATTCTCATGAAATATCTATCTTCTTTTATCTCAATTGCTGTTATCGCACCTTTGTTTTCAACATCTGCTTTTGCAACAACAGGATATTTCATGCATGCATATAGTGCGAAATCTCAAGGAAATGCAGGCACAGCCATTGCCAATTTTCAGGACAGTCTGACTATTGCAAGCAACCCAGCGGGTTTGAGCTGGTTAGATAAGCGTGTTGATGCAGGTTTAACTATTTTCTCTCCAGATCGTGAGTCTGAAATTACAGGAAATGGTTATGGAGCAAATGGTCAGTATGATGGCAATAGCCGTAAATACTTTGTAATTCCAGATGTAGGTTATGTTCACCCAGTGAATGAACAAGTCACTGCGGGTATTGCGGTTTATGGCAATGGTGGCATGAATACCAATTATAAAAATAATCCTTATGCAGTTTATGATAATACAGGAAGCGCAGGTATTTCATTAACCCAAGCCTTTATTTCACCTGCTTTATCTTGGAAATATGCAGAAAATCAATCTATAGCTTTGGCTGCAAATATTTTATATCAACGTTTTAGCGCACAAGGTTTTGCTGGTGATGTATTTGGTGGTGCTTCGTCCAACGATGCAGCAATTAGCGACCGTGGCAATGACGATTCATACGGTGTAGGTGCACGTATTGGCTGGTCGGCAAAACCAAATGAGAAACTGACCCTTGGTGCAAGCTATTCATCTAAAATTAATGCCAGCCGCTTTAAGAAATATGAAGGTTTATTTGCCAAACAAGGTGATTTTGACGTATCTGAAAGCTATGGTGTAGGTTTAAATTATCAACTTACCCCTGCTTTATCAGTCGCGACAGATTACTTACGCATTAATTATTCAGATGTAGATTCTGTTGGCAATAAACTGGATCAATTATTCGCAAACAATAAATTTGGCACAACACAAGGTCCTGGTTTTGGATGGGATGACATCAATGTCTATAAAATTTCAGCGACTTATCAAGCCTCAGAAAAACTGACTTTACGTGCGGGTTATAGCTATAACGATCAGCCTGTTAAAAATGATCAAACCTTCCTAAATATTTTGGCACCAGGTGTGGTACAAGAGCATTTAAGTGTTGGTGCAACTTGGCGACTCGATGATCAACAAAATGTAAGTGTGGCTTATACACACGCACTCAAAGAAACAGTGCAAGGTAACAACTCTATCCCCGCTGATTTTGGTGGTGGCGAAGCCAATTTAAGCATGAGCCAAAATATTTTGGGCGTGTCATATAGTTTGAATTTTTAAATTCTACATAGCTTGAGTTTGAATAATAGCTTGCCATGATCTGAAAAGATGATGGCTTTTTTTACTTTGATTGTGATGAAGTTTTTCCAAAGTACGGCTTTAGCTAGAAATAAGACCATGCAAAGCATAATGTTACAACATGCACTACTTTCTAAATGAATCCATAGAAAACAATCAAATTTCGATGCTTTTTATAACGATGAATTACACGAAAAACTCAGTAAAATTCAGCCAAATGACACAATAATTTTCACTTTTAACTTCGCAAATCATACATTTTCAACAGCTAAGCTCTTTGAGCTATGCGATATCATTTTTGAAACTGTCGGTTTAGATTTTATGGGCGATATTTTTTATGGCTGTGTGCTCACTAACACACCAGATCAATTGAATATTATCCATTTAAAAGCTTAAACCGCTCGATGTTCGACTCGTTAGAGAGCGAGCAACAATGACATGCAGGTTCACTAATTTGACTAAGATGGCGTAAAATAAGCTAGTCACATACTTACACTTAAATTACGCTTCAAATTAAAGGACTTCAACTGCATGAACATGACAGAAATCATGGCTGATCTATCTTCACACACTCCAATGATGCAGCAATACTTACGGGTGAAGATGGAACATCCACATTCTTTAATGTTCTATCGCATGGGCGATTTCTACGAATTATTTTTTGATGATGCACACAAAGCTGCCAAACTCTTAGGCATTACCCTCACCCATCGAGGTAAAACCAGCGGCAAACCTATCCCAATGGCAGGCGTACCGTATCATGCTGCCGAAGGTTATCTCGCTCGCTTGGTTAAAAAAGGCGAAACCGTGGTAATTTGTGAGCAAATTGGCGAGGTAACAGGCAAAGGTCCTGTAGAGCGTGGAGTGGTACGGATTATCACCCCTGGTACGCTCACCGATGATGCCCTGCTCAACAGTCATCAATCTTCCAACTTGGTCTCTTTATGCTTACAGCAAAACCAAATTGGTATCGCGTTGCTGGATTTAAGTGCAGGGATTTTTAAAGTTCAGCAAATGGATTATTTGCCTGAACAACTCGCGATTGAACTTTCTCGTTTAATGCCAAGCGAAATTGTGGTCGATGAAGATATTGTCGATCCGAATATTATTGAACAGGTTAAAAAGCAACTTGACTGCCCTGTGACCAAACGCCCAAATGTCGATTTCAACCTAAACAATGCGCAAAAAACGCTTTGTGATCAGTTTGCTGTATCGACACTTTCAGGTTTTGGTATTGATCATTTGCCCTTAGCCAAAGCAGCAGCGGCAGCGTTAATACACTACGCCAAAGAAACCCAAAAAACGGCTTTACCACATATTCGCAGTATTCAATTAGAACAAAGCAGCAATTTTATTGCGCTTGATCCTGTGACCCGACGTAATTTGGAATTGGTTGAACCATTATTTGAACACGGCACTTCTTTATTCCAACTGATTAACGATTGCCAAACTGCCATGGGTAGCCGTTTACTGAGTCGTACCTTGATGCAACCTTTGCGTGACACGGCATTGTTAGATGCAAGACTGGATGCAATTCAAGCCTTAATACAAGGTTACCATGAGTCGCCTGTGCGTTTGGTACTGAAAGAAATTAGTGATATTGAACGTGTGCTGAGTCGTGTCGCACTCGGTAGCGCACGCCCACGTGATTTGGTACAACTACGTCAGGCCTGTGCGCAAATTCCCTATTTGCGTCATGCCTTACAGCCCATTGTTTCTGCACAACAATCCGCACTCATTCAAAACCTGAATGAAGAACTGGGCGATTTTCATGGACTGCATCAACGGCTGATGCAGGCAATTGTAGAAAACCCACCTGTACTATTGCGTGATGGCAATGTCATTGCAGAGGGTTTTGACAGTGAACTCGATGAACTACGCAAAATCCGTGATCATGCGGGGCAATTCCTGATTGATTTAGAAGTCAAAGAGCGCCAAGAAAGCGGTATCCCAACGTTAAAAATTGGCTACAACCGTGTCAGTGGTTACTACATTGAACTCACTCGCGCCCAAGCCGAGCAAGCACCTGAACACTATATCCGTCGTCAAACTTTAAAAAATGCAGAACGCTACATCACCCCAGAGCTAAAAAGTTTTGAAGATAAAGTCCTGTCTAGCGAGTCCCGTGCTTTAGCCCGTGAAAAGATGCTATTTGAAATGCTATTGGATGAATTACGCCAAGACATTGCTCAATTACAAATGATGAGCAGCGCGATTGCACAAATTGATCTATTGGCAAACTTTGCCCATCAAGCACGTTTACGCAATTGGGGACGCCCTGAATATAGCCCTGAAATTGGAATTAAAATTACTGCAGGACGTCATCCTGTTGTTGAGGCCTTGAGTAAAACCGCCTTTACACCGAATGATACTTTACTCGACTACAATCATCGTTTGGCAATTATTACTGGCCCGAATATGGGCGGTAAATCAACGTATATGCGTCAAACCGCACTCATTGCCCTACTTGGCTATTGTGGTAGTTATGTGCCTGCCCAAACAGCCGTATTAGGTCCTATTGATCGCGTGTTTACCCGTATTGGTTCTGCCGATGATTTATCGACAGGTAAATCGACCTTTATGGTCGAAATGACTGAGACTTCACAAATTTTACACCATGCAACCTCACAGTCTTTGGTGCTGATGGATGAAGTTGGTCGCGGAACCAGTACCTACGATGGCTTATCTTTGGCATGGGCATGTGTGTTGGATTTAAGCAAACGCATCAAATGTTTATGCCTATTTGCAACGCATTATTTTGAATTGACCGAATTAAGCAAAGAATCTGGGGTGGATAACTACCACGTAACCGCCAAAGAAATGAATGGCAACCTGATTCTCTTGCACAAAGTTCAACAAGGTCCTGCAAGCCAAAGTCACGGTTTGCAAGTGGCAAAATTGGCAGGCATTCCAGCCAATGTGATTAAAGAAGCGCAAAACCGTTTAAGAATTTTAGAAAAACAGCAGCACAAAAATGTCAATTTAGCCGTTCAAGATGACCTATTTGCACCAGCAACAAGCTCAGCTGAACCAGAAGTGATTGAACGTGTAATAGAGGTAGAAAAACCATCACCTGCTTTAGATTTATTACGCAGTATAGATGTCGATAATTTAACGCCACGACAAGCGCTGGAACAATTGTATGCTTTAAAGGAACAATTGAACGCTTAGCCGCTGTTATTTCTAAAAGATTTGAGCTAAACAAAGACTCTCAATTGAGAGTCTTTGTCATTTATAAGTTTTTTTGATGGTTTTATCCCCCTTTTATCAAATTTAGCAGCACTGTCTATATCAAATATCAGTAAAAGCGATTGTTAGTTGTAGTGATTTTTGCCTAAAATAGACTATTCTGAATTAGAACCATATTTTTAGGTAGCTGTCGCCATGACATTTGTTGTCACTGAAAACTGTATTAAATGTAAATATCAAGACTGCGTTGAAGTTTGTCCTGTAGACTGCTTCTACGAGGGTCCGAACTTCCTTGTCATTAATCCAGACGAATGTATCGACTGTGCATTATGTGAACCAGAGTGTCCTGCCAACGCTATTTTCTCTGAAGATGAATTACCAGAAGGTCAGGAAGTGTTTATCGAGCTAAATGCTGAACTTTCACAGACTTGGCCAAACATTACACAAATTGGCGATCAACCTGCTGATCGTGAAGAATGGAATGGCAAACCAGACAAATTACAATACTTAGAAAAGTAAGTTCGTCTTGTTGTGAAAAAGATCAGTCCTGTGCTGATCTTTTTTTATACCTAAAACACACATTTGATTGCAATATTTTCAAATTTTAACCAGCATTTTCGATTAGAATACTGCCACTTTAAATAAATATCTGATTTGCCTAATGAAGAAATTTTTCAAGGCGCTGTTTTCGTTCAGCATTGTTCCCGTTATCTTGGTTGCCTGTAGTTCAACCCCAAACAGAACAACAACGATCACCACGCCCGATGGAAAACGAATTTTCATTCCTCAAGAAAAAATCACCTATGAGCGTCAGGTAGCACCTAAAATTGTGCCTTATTCGTATAATGCATGGGTGGCAGTGAGTGACAATTTACGCCAAGTTCGTGAATATGAACGCTTCTTGGAACACAACGGTGTTGGCAATATTATTCCAAGTTTTGAATTAATGCGTACCGCACGTGACTGGCAACGCTGTGGACGTTCGCAATTTATGATTCCAAGTCGTGAATTGTGGCAAAATCAGGTGCCTACCTTGCGTGTATTTAAATATTTGGTCGCCTCTAAAGTCTTAACTGATTTTGAAGTCACTTCTGTCTATCGAGATTTACCACTGAATCAATGTGCAGGTGGTGCGAACTCATCGCGTCACTTATTTAACTCAGCCATTGATTTTAGAATTGGGCCACAATTCCCGAATGCCGAAGACTATGCCTATATTGAAAGTACCAAATACAGACTGTGTCAGTTCTGGCAGCAATATGGTCAAAGTTTAAACATGGGCTTAGGCTTATACGCTTCAGGACAAATTCATATTGATACACAAGGTTATCGAACTTGGGGGCCAGATTTAAGCCGCCATTCATCTATGTGTAATTTCTAATTCAGTGTTGTTTAGAATTAAATCCTAAAGAGGTCAAATTGACCTCTTTTTTTATTGCGAAATAGATTATCACCTGCTCCATTCCGCGAATAAATTGCACTCTGAGCAGAAAAGTTTACAATGCACACATCGCAACAAAGGTGAGCACGCTATGCAACAAATGTGGACGGATATCGATCACTATATCGAATCACATTTAATTCCCGAAGACCCAATTTTGACGCAAACTTTAGAAAATACCGATGCCAAAGGTTTTCCAGATCACCTTGCAGTTGCGGCAAATCAGGGCATGTTGCTACAAATGCTCATTCAAATGAATCAATGCAAACGTGTGTTGGAATTGGGCACATTCGCAGCTTATAGCACAATGTGGCTAGCACGTGCGCTGCCTGAAGATGGTTATATACTCACGATTGAAGGACGTGATACCCATGCAGCTTTGGGACAGGAAAATATTGACCGCGCTCAATTAAAACAAAAGGTTGAATTAAAAGTTGGTCGTGCTGCAGAAATTCTAAAAGCTCTGCCAGAAGATACTGAAGCTTTTGATTTTATTTTTATTGATGCCGACAAACAAAGCTATCCTGAATATTTGGAACTGAGTCTTAAACTTTCACGCTCAGGTACAATTATCTTTTTAGACAATGTAATTCGTGCAGGGGAAATTTTAAATCCTGACAATCACAAACCAAGCATTGAAGGGATTCGTGACATGTTCAAAGCCATGCAAAATCATTCGCGAATTTTATCGTGCACAGCATTACAAACTGTAGGCAGCAAAGGACATGATGGCTTTGCTTTAGCGATTGTAAAGTAAAGTCCACACAAGGTTAAAAAACAACCTAAAGCAATTTTACATTATATATTATAATGTTACATATACTGTCCATACAGTTATCCACAAATTATGCGGATAACCATGGACAGTCAGCAAGCATTTACATCAGTTCAACTAAACAATCTTTTGAAATGATCTTTTTTGAATCATTTACGATTTTTACTTTGCCACCAACAAAGGAACAGTTGAGTTACGGAAAATATTGGTGGTAATGCTTCCCAAGAAAAATTGGTGAATTTTACTGTGACTAAATGCCCCCAGTACAATCAACTGAATACCATGTTCACGTTGATAATCTAAGATATTTTCAGCCACATCGCCATAACGATATTCCACCACCACATCTAAACCAGCTGAAGTTAAAAAATCTGCAGGTTCATTTAAAACTTCTGGGTGATCACCGACATAGAGCAAATGACATTGCAATAATTTAAGCAAATCACTTTGTGCAATTCGCTTCATCATTTTGATACAAGTTGGGGAATATTCATAAGCAAAAATAAAACGGTTTGGTGCTTTAAAATGCTCTCCGACAGTCATCACAGTACAATTTGCACCACGAATAAAGTTTTCGACATTACTGCCTAATGCCTTATTGCGTTCAGCAGATTTCTCGCCCACACGTCCAATCACCACAATATCTTCTTCGTTCAGCACACTAAAACTTTGTTCTAAAAAGTCGCCTTTTTCTTGAATGTGGGTAGGTACAATGCCGAACTTTTCCTGAATCATACTGGAAATGTGCTGCAATAAATTGTTGCTATAATCGAGTGCTAATTCACTTTGTTTTTGTTCTAATTCGGCTAATTCTTTGAGTAACATGGCATTACTTTCAAAACCAATCACGCCACTAATTTCCCCCAAATGATAACTGGCGGGGTAATAATCCAAAACTTGTAATAACACCAATTCACGTTGAGTTTGTGTTGCAATCCACGCAGCAGCTTCAGCAAGCGCATTAATACAAGGCGAAGAATCAATACAAGCAATTACACGTTTCATTATTGCCTCTCTTACTGCCTTTTGCAGGCTATTTTTTAGTTGTTATTTTTAACTTAACACAACTCGTGTTGCAGGGACATGAAAAAATGTAATGAAGTTTAAAGATTTAGCCTTGCTGCATCGTATTTACTCACGATAACGAATCAATTTGGCAGGGTTTCCTACCACAATTTCCCGCTCCTGAACATCTTTGGTGACCATGCTATTCATACCAACGACTGCATGTGCCGCAATCTTCACCCCATCTTTAACACCAACATGCGCACCTAACCAAACATCCTTACCAACTTCAATGCCCTGTGAACGCACCGCTTGCTGATAAATGGGCTGATCCAAAGCCATGCCATGATCAAATGCATATAAATGACAATATGCTGCGATACGCACCTGATCATGAAGCTTAATTCCAACTCTGCCACCATCTAAAATACAGTGGTGATTAATCGCGACTTCATTGCCAATTTCTAAAGGGCCATGCAAAGTACAATCGGCTGCAATAAAGGTATTATCGCCAATACTGATTTTACGCCCCGGCTCTGCAAAAATATGTGCCAAAGGGGAAATAAAACAGTTTTTGCCAATCTCCACCGTTTCCATTGCCATTAAATAAGCTTGATATTCCTGCTGCCAAGCTTCTGCCCATACACGATGTTTAGGTTTTAATGACCAATATAACCACGGCATGTAGTTTAAACGGTGTTTATGCTGCTCACGGTACTTCGATAATGGATCAGGTGAATTTGCTTCAGTCATCTTGATCATCCTCAAGGATTTTGAGTTGTTCACGCCCACGGCTAATATCTTGTAATTTTAGTTTTAAAGGGTCTATTTGATCGACTTGCATGAATGCCTTTACCAACACGCCTTCGGCGGTGTAGTCTTCGCTGTACTCAATCTGCTGACTATTTAGCTCGTATTGTAAAATTGCCCACTCATTAAAATGACAGGAAAATTGCACGGTCTTTTTTTCAATCAGTTCTATTTTTTCTGCTAGAGCCAAACATTGCCCTGCACATCCCCCATAGGCACGTACCAAGCCGCCTGTGCCCAATTTAATGCCGCCGTACCAACGATTCACCAACACCAAAACATTAGTCAACTCATTGCCTTCAATCGTGGCTAAAATAGGACGTCCTGCCGTACCTGAAGGTTCGCCATCATCATTAAAACGTAATTGATGCCCGATTTTCCATGCCCAACATTGATGTGTGGTAGATGAATCACGCTGCTGTTCCAAAAAAGTTTTTACCGCTTGCTCATTATCTACAGGCACAGCAATTGCCTGAAATCGACTTTTTTTAATTTCTTCTTCAAAAGTGATGGGCGCAGCAATGGTAAATGGCATAACACTCCAGATCAATCAATCAGTTAAATAAAAACTTGATAATTATAACGTGTTTAGCGCTCTAACGTATTTAGAGTTATAGCTTATTTGGACTGATAACCACCATGAAAAAACCTTCTATCCTCAAAGGTATAGAAGGTTAAATAATGTTTACACGACTTTCTGTTCTACAACTTATGCAGTAAGCATACGAAAACCAATAACGGTTAGAACATTCAAGCTTTAAACAAAAAAGTCTTCACCCAAATAAACTTCACGCACAATTTCATTTTCCAGAATTTCTTGCGGTGTACCCTCTGCAATGACTGAACCTTCGCTAACAATATAAGCACGTTCACAAATGGCTAAAGTATCACGGACGTTATGGTCGGTAATTAATACGCCAATGTCACGATCTTTTAAGGTACGAATGATATCTTTAATATCACCGACAGAAATAGGATCGACCCCTGCAAAAGGCTCATCTAACAACATAAATTTAGGGTCTGCTGCCAAAGCACGGGCAATTTCTGCACGACGGCGTTCGCCACCCGACACACTCATCCCTAATGAATCTTTAATATGCGTGATTTTAAAATCTGCCAGTAATTCTGATAAACGCTGCTGACGTTGCTGTTTATTTAAATCTTTGCGGGTTTCTAAAATAGCCATAATATTTTCAGCGATGGTCAGCTTTCTGAAAATAGAGGCTTCTTGCGGTAAATAACCAATCCCCTTACGCGCACGTTCATGCATGGCAAGGTCAGATAAATCCAGTTGATCTAAATGGATTTCGCCTTTATCCATACGCACCAAACCCACAACCATGTAGAAACTGGTGGTTTTACCCGCACCGTTCGGCCCAAGTAACCCGACAATTTCACCACTTTTCATTTCAAATGAAACGTCTTTAACCACCCAGCGCTTATTATAGTTTTTGGCTAAATGCTTAATACACAAAGTCTGCTGACCGTGCTGGACGCTGTCCTGTGCTGCGCTCGTTTGATCCATTAATCACGCGCTCCCGGGAATGATTTTGAACTTGATGGTGGAATCACAATTTTTACACGACCCGCTTCAGAACCAGTTTTGTTCGGTGTACCAATCGCTTCAACATCGCCTTTGTTCATACTATAACGCAAGGTATTACCACGAATACTGGCTCCATCTTGCTCTAAAAGTGCGCCACCCGTTAAGGTGATAATGCCTGTTTCTGCATTGTAAACAATCTTCTGCGCTTGGCCTTTCGCTAGCCCTTTGGCAGGTTCGGTTTTTTGCTGAAATTGTGCAGGTCTACCTGTAGCCGTAATTACACTAATTTCTTTTTTACTGTTCAAATTAGCAACAATAGAGTCAGCCTGTAGCTTCATGGTGCCCTGTTCAATAATCACATTGCCAGTATAAGTCGTTACACCCGAACGCTCACTAAAGGTTGCACGGTCTGCCACCAAGCTAATTGGCTGATTACGGTCAGAAGGAATTGCCCAACTACCTGCCGATGAAAGCACCGCCAAGCCTACAAGTACTGCTTGTTTTATCAACGTTTTAGACGCGGTAAGCTTAGATTTATGGTTCATACTTTCCTCGAATATTAAAAAATTCGTATTGCCCGTCATTTAAATTGGCTTTTAAGCCCTGACTGATAAAATCAGCCTGTGGAGATTGTACAGTCACTTGTTTTTCGGTACTGATTTCACGTGTTTTAGGAAACACATTCAACTCGACTGTTTCAAGCGTCAGTTTGCCTTGAGCGAGTAACTTGGTTGCTAGCACTTGATCTGACAACACAACCTTTTCATTGTCATTAAAACCTTGTGCCTGTTTAGCAAAAAAAGTGGCATCCACCGCGCCCGCTTTATACATAGAGGCATTCAAATTTTCCAGCTTAGAGGTTTTTTGCTGCATGTCTTGCTCTAAACGGTCAATTTGCGCACGCACATATAAATTGCCCTGCTCATCTGTTTGGGTCAGATGAATTTGCTCTGCACTATAAGTCATAGAGCGAGCAGCGTCAGTTTCCAGTTTTTTGCCTTTACCGCTGTAATAGTAATAACCACCACTTACAGCTGCAATTGCAATCGCAGTAACGTATAAAACTTTAGTATCCATAAGTGGGGCTGTAACTCAAACCTTTGAATGTATGACTTAATTAATGAGGGATGCTGAGATATTTTTCAAGTAAGCTTTGGTACACACCTTTGGCGGTTAAAATCATATCGCAGATTTCACGTACCGCACCGCGCCCACCCATGGCCTGTGTGACTAAATCGGCACGACGACGCACTTCAATATGTCCATTTGGCACTGTGACTTTCATCCCTGCAATCGAAAACGCTGAAAGATCAGGCCAGTCATCGCCCATATAGAGACAATCTGCAGGTGATAAACCTAACTTGGCACAGGCTTCCTGCAATGCAGTGCCTTTATCTTCACGTCCTTGGTAGACCAAATCTACACCTAAATCGGACATGCGTTTTTCGACAATATTACTTTTACGACCCGTGATGATAATGACTTTAACACCTGCTTGTTGCACCAGTTTCATACCTAAACCATCACGAATATCGAATGATTTAATTTCATCACCGCTGTTGGTTAAGGTGACAAAACCATCACTTAGAATTCCATCGACATCTAAAACCAAAGCTTCAATATGACGCGCTTGCTCTAATAAAATATAAGATGCCATTGTTTAGTTTACCCCTGCTTGAATCAAGTCATGCATACTGATCACACCAATGACTTTATTGGCATCATCCACCACCACAAACTGATTGATTTTACGGTCACGTAATTGTTCTAAAGCTTCAACTGCACGTGCTTCTTGTGAAATCGTTGCAGGATGTTGAGTCATCACTTGCCCAACTTGTAAATTCACATCAAAGCCCTGTTGTTTATCAATTAAACGTCGTAAATCACCATCGGTGAAAATGCCTAACAAGACGTCATTTTCATCGACAATTGTGGTTAAACCTAGACGTTTGTTTGAAATTTCGTATAACACTTTGTTCATTGGTGTATCTGGTGCAACTTTAGGTAATTCTGTACCGGTATGCATCAAATGTTTCACATGCAATAACAGGCGCTTACCCAAAGCGCCTGCAGGATGTGAACGAGCAAAATCATCGGCAGTAAAACCACGTGCATCAAGTAACGCTACAGCCAATGCATCACCTAATGCCAAGGTTGCAGTCGTACTTGAGGTTGGTGCTAAACCAAGTGGACAAGCTTCCTGAATATTGCCTAATGTTAAAGCGACATCAGCATTTTGTGGCATCGGCCCGCGATCATCACCGCTAATTGTGATTAGAGGAACTTCCAGATGTTTGATGAGTGGCATCAACATCATAATTTCATCACTTTTGCCGGAGTTGGAAATGGCAATTAAAACATCACCCCGTACCAACATTCCCAAATCACCATGCCCTGCTTCACCCGGGTGCATAAAGAAAGACGGCGTGCCTGTAGAGGCAAACGTCGCAGCCATTTTACGACCAATATGACCTGATTTTCCCATACCTGTGACCACAACACGCCCTTTGCAATGCAACATGATTTCGCAGGCACGGCTAAAACGCTGATCAATTTGCGTCGCCAAGACTTGTAATGCTTGTTCTTCTATTCTTAAAGTGTCTAAGGCTACAGATTGGAAATCAATGGTATTTGACATGTTTGGCATTCAACGTTCAACTTAAATTGAGTATTTTCTACACCTCAATAAAAGTGATTTATTGAAGCACATTTAATTTTCGCAATTTTAGCATATCTATGCAATTCTACACTTTGATTCTGCGTGTGTTTTTTGTTTTAACGCATTTTTGTATGCTGTTTTAATTAACTCGCTTTTTGACTCGAGTTTCAAATGAAAAACAATCATATTTGAGCTTAGGCTATTTATTTTATTGATTCAAAGTTGCAGATAAAGCTAAAGATAGAACTAGCTCAGAAGCATATTTCAACGAAAATGCTCTAAAAATTATGGATCAAACCCATCTATAAAGCTGACTGCAAGCAAGCTGTAACAAACAGCCATAAAAAAACGCTTATCTTTCGATAAGCGTTTTTTAAAATTTTGGAGCGGGAAACGAGACTCGAACTCGCGACCCCAACCTTGGCAAGGTTGTGCTCTACCAACTGAGCTATTCCCGCAATATGGAAGTGAATTATAGAGAATTTCATACAACTGTCAACTCTCTATGCTCCCAAGTGCTCAATTAATCAGCACGACGCCATACTGTACCTTGACGGGTATCTTCCAAGACCACACCTTGATCGAGCAAAGACTGACGAATTTCATCAGCACGGGCGAAATCTTTGGCTTTTTTGGCATCCTGACGTTGCTGAATGAAGTCTGCAATGGCTTGTTCAGATAAACCTAAAGCGTCCTGACCAATATCAGACTTCAGGAATTCATCGACATCATGCTGCACCAAACCTAAAATATTGGTCAAATGACGCAAAGTCGAATAGTACACCGCCGCCTGATCTGCCTGCTGCTCTTTTACCGCACGGTTCAGCTCTTTATTCACTTCAAACAGCACTGCAATTGCTTCGGCTGTATTAAAGTCGTCTCGCATTGCGGCATTAAAACGTTCCACCAAAGCCTCATCTAACTGCTCAACTGTTTGCGTACCGTACGCTTGTTGATAAGCTTTAAATGAGTGATAGAAACGTGATAATGCGGTTTTGGCTTCTTTGAGTGCTACATCGGAGAAGTTTACAGGGCTACGATAATGCGATGACACAATAAAGTAGCGGATCACTTCAGGATGGAATTTTTCCATCACATCACGAATGGTGAAGAAGTTACCCAATGACTTCGACATTTTTTCGCCATCGACATTAATAAAGCCAACGTGCATCCAGTAATTTACATACTGCTCACCTGTTGATGCTTCAGACTGGGCAATTTCATTTTCATGGTGTGGGAACATTAAGTCTGAACCACCACCATGAATATCAAAATGATTACCTAAGCAGCAAGTCGACATCGCAGAACATTCAATGTGCCAACCCGGACGTCCATTGCCCCACGGCGAAGCCCAAGATGGTTCATTTTCTTTGGCATGTTTCCACAAAACAAAGTCAAATGGATGCTTTTTGTCGACTTCAACATCAACACGCTCAGACGCGCCCGCCTGCATGTCTTCTAGCTTGCGACCTGAAAGACGGCCATATTTGTCAAATTTTTCAACCTGAAAATAAACATCGCCATTACTTGCAGGATAAGCTGTGCCTTTATTGACCAAATTACCAATCATATTTTGCATTTGATCAATATATTCAGTGGCACGTGGTGCAGCATCAGGTTCAACACAGCCTAAGTTTGCCGCATCTTCATTCATGGCTTGAATAAAACGATCTGTTAAAGCTTGAATGCTCTCGCCATTTTCATTGGCACGTTTAATAATTTTGTCGTCAATGTCGGTAATGTTGCGGACATATTTCACATTCCAACCTTGACTGCGCAAAAAGCGAATGATGTAGTCAAATGCAACCATAACCCGCGCATGCCCGATATGACAGTAATCATAAACCGTCATGCCACAGACATACATGTCGATATGTCCTTCTTTACGCGGAACAAATTCAACTTTTTTTCGTTGCTCTGAGTTATATAGAACAAATGGTTGCATAGGTTTTCAAAATAGGTCTATTAAAAGATGCTCCATCTTAACCTAAGCATTATTTTTCATAAAGTTTTTCGATGTTTTTATTATGTATGTGTCTGTGTGAAGAGAATATCGCGGATGATCCAAGCCTTCTCCCGAAGGAGAAGGAACTTTTTAATACCTGTACTTAGGCGTTTGCTGATCTTATACGGTTTGGCAAAGCTTATGCAGCATCACGTTTTTGTACCAAAATCGCGCCAACTGAATAGCCTGCGCCAAATGAACACAAGACACCATATTCACCGTTTTCGACTTCGTGTGCAGTACGGTGTAAAGCGATAATTACCCCTGCCGAAGAAGTATTGGCAAACTCATCTAAAATAATAGGTACTAAACCTGGTTGTGCTGCTTCTTTACCAACCACCAATTTCAAAATGAGTTCGTTCATGCTGGCATTGGCTTGGTGCAACCAGAAACGCTTCACCTCGGTTGGCGCAATCTGATTCTTTTCTAATTGCGCAGTAATCATTTTGGCAACTAAGGGGCAAACTTCTTTAAAGACTTTACGACCATCTTGATGGAAGCGTTTATCGTCAATATCTGCATTTTCACTTAAGTTTAAAAAACCGAAATTATTACGGATATTATTCGAGAACTGAGTAAACAGGTTCATGTCCAAAATTTCGAAACCTGCTTTGGTTTCAGTGTCTTCCAAAATTGAAGCGGTTGCTACATCACCAAAAATAAAGTGGCAGTCACGTGAACGGAAATCGTTATGACCTGAGGTAATTTCGACATTCACCAACAGTACGCGGCGCGCACCTGCTTTAATCGCATCATGCGCTTGCTTAATGCCGAAAGTCGCAGCAGAACATGCCACGTTCATGTCATAGGCATAACCTTGAATACCAAGCGCAGTTTGAATTTCAATCGCCACCGCAGGATAAGCACGCTGCAAGTTTGAGCAAGACAAAATCACCACATCAATATCTTCTGCGGTCACGCCTGCATTTTGCATGGCTTGTTTTGCAGCAATTACACCCCATTCTGCTTGTAGCGAAATTTCATCATCCCCGCGTTCACGCAAATTTGGACGTAAACGGTTAATGTCCAGAATACCTGTTTTTTCTGACACGTAACGGCGTTTTACCCCAGAGGCTTTTTCGATAAAGTCAGCACTTGAGCCACGACGTTCTTCAAGCTCACCTGCTGCAATTTTGTCAGCATTGAGCTGATTATACTGTTCCACATAAGCATTTAAACTTTCGACCAACTCTTCATTGGTAATAACATCTTCTGGGTGATAAAGACCAGTACCTATAATGCGAATGCCCATGTAAAACTCCTTCTAGAAATTACTAATATCTTAACTGATTCCGAGCTTTTCCCATACTTTTTGCAGCCGAGTTGCAGAAATTGGCATTTTGGTTTTCATGGGTTGAGAGAACAGCGATATGCGTAATTCTTCCACCATAAAGTACAATTCCTTGAGTCGGGCATCTTGTTTGTGTTTAAACAATTTGTCCATCCAAGGGTCAATTTGGGCGATGGCAGCATCGTCTCTTTGCAAGTTATTGGGTAAGCGGTCTAAACGTAATAACAACGCTTTCAAATAGCGCGGATATTCGCTCCACACCTCTACAGGCTTGCTATACACAAAGTCTGCCAGATGCATTAAGTCCAGCTGATCTTCTATATCATCCATATTTTTAGCAAAAACTGCTTCATCAAGCATAAGAAGCTGACGGCGGATGTCTTGCCATGCAATATAAATTTCATTAAAGATACGCAGCGTGGTTTGACCATGACTGAGGAAAGTCTTTTTTACCTCAAGCTGCAACTTTTGAAACTCTTCCAAGTTGACTGGTAAGTCACCAATAATGCTTTGCAATGTTGCATAGATCAACATTTGCTCAAGTTGAGCTTTATCACCCAAAGGCGAATACGCCAAAGCCAAGGGTTTATCAATTTGTTTTTTCAATTGGCGTGATAAATCACCCAATTGCACATATAGCAAACGAATCACGCCTTCACGGTGCTGACGAATCGCCTCACTCTGATCATTAAAGGTTTGAATCACCACACCCGATTCATCTTTTGGTAAAAGCTCTGCAAATGTTTTGCTTGGTACCAACGCCTGATATTGCTTAACCACTACGCCCGTAACTTTTTGCGAAGCTTCAAATACAAATCGTTCAGGAAAAGTTTGAAATTCTCCGTGCACCTGCTTTACAGGACTATGCGTTTCGGTATGGCAACGCGCTTTTAATTCAGATAAATCACGACCTTGCTCAATCACCCGCCCTTTTTCATCTAGCACTTTAATGAACGGCAATAAATACGCATCTACCCGCTCAAAGCTAAAGTCTTTTTCGGTGATGTGTTCAGCACGTAATTGAAATGCCAAAAAGCTAAAAATGTGCTCGCGTAAATTTACCGCATCAACACGTTGTAGCAACTTTCGAGCTGTGTCTGGAATAGGCACCAAATGACGACGCTTATCTTTAGGCAAAGTCTTGAGCAAGGCTTCAATTAAATTTTCACGCCAACCCAGAACACCCCACGACCAGATATTTTCATCGACCTGTGCCAACGCTTGCACTGGAATTTTAACGGTTGCGCCATCTTCATCATGGCTGGGGTCAAAACGGTAACTGGCCGCCAAGCGCAGCTCACCATTACGCAAATAGTCAGGAAATTGCTGCGTGGTCGGACGATCATTCAGCCAAAGTGCATCATCTTCCACAAATAAATAACGTGGATTTTGCGGCTCTACTGTGGCACGCCAATCTTCAAAGGAACGACGGCTTGCAACTTCTGCAGGTACTTTGGCGGCATAAAATTGATAAATAGTTTCTTCATCAACAACTAAATCACGACGACGTAATTTATCTTCAACCCGTTCCACTTCTTCCAGTTTAAGCAGGTTGTGTTTTAAAAATGGTGGGGTAATGCCCAAGTTGCCTGTGGTTAAAGCATCACGTAAGAATATTTCATGGGCGGCTTCCTGATCGACCTTTTCGTAATTGACAGGACGTTTCGGCTCGATAATTAGACCAAACAGCGAAATTTGATCATAGGCATTCACCACGCCTGCTTTTTTAGACCAATGTGGTTCAAAATAGTGATGCTTCAGCAAATCACGTGCAGCCAATAAAATCCATTCAGGTTCAATTTTTGCCAAGGTGCGTAGATACACTTGCGAAGTTTCTACCATCTCAAATGCCATGACCCACGGTGTATTGGTTTTATGCAAAGTCGATGCAGGGAAAATTCGTGCTTTTTGTTGGCGTACTGCCATAAACACATTGCGCTCATCGGTTTTATTGGCAATAAAAGAAAGCAACCCTGTTAATAACGCCCGATGCAGATTTTCATAACTGGCTTTTTTCTCATTAAACGACAGTTTTAAGCCACGCGCCAAATCCACCAATTGTTCATGAGTTTTCTTCCATTCACGTAAACGCAACCAACTTAAAAAATGCTGACGGGCAAAAGTACGACGTTTGTTTTCACTCATGCCATCACGGTTTTCGTGTAAAGTTTCCCACAATTTTAAATAGAATAAAAAGTCAGAATCTGCTTCACGGAACAAAGCATGTTTTTGATCGGCTTGCATTTGTTTGTCTGCAGGACGTTCACGCGGGTCTTGTACCGCCAATGCCGCTACAATAATCAGGACTTCATTTAACACCCCAAAATGCGCACCGCCTAAAATCATACGTGCCAGTCTTGGATCAATCGGCATTTTTGCCATTTGCTGACCAATTTTGGTTAAGCTGCTGCCTTGAAGCTCGCCTTTATTAGCGGTGGATTTAGTGGAATTATTCGGATGATTGTCTCCCTTTTGCGTCGCAGAGCTACTCATTCCGTCTAAAAGAGGGGCTTTACCCTTCTCAATCATCGCACCCAGTTCAATCAACAGCTTACGACCATCATTGACTAAACGATGATCTGGCGGCTCAATAAAATCAAAATCTTCGAGCGTACCCAAGCCCAAACTTTGCATTTGTAAAATGACCGATGCCAAGTTGGTGCGTTTAATTTCAGGTTCAGTAAACTCTGGGCGACTTAAAAAATCTTCTTCTGAATACAGGCGAATACAAACGCCTGGTGCAATACGACCACAACGTCCTTTACGCTGATTCGCTGCTGCCTGAGATACTGCTTCAATCGGTAAACGCTGCACCCGTGAGCGATAGTTATAACGTGAAATACGTGCAAAACCGCTATCAATCACATAGCGGATATTGGGTACAGTGAGTGCGGTTTCAGCGACGTTGGTGGCAATAATAATGCGACGACCACCACCTGAAGGATTAAAAATTTTTTGTTGTTCCGCCAAAGCCAAACGCGCATACAACGGTAAAATTTCAGTATGACGCGGTCCATGCTTATGCAAGGTTTCTTGCAGCTCCCGAATTTCCTGTTCAGTACTGGCAAAAATTAGAATATCGGCATGTTCAGGATGACCTTTTTCCTGTGCATCGGCAAAGCATTCTTCTACCGCTTGCACCACTGCGCGTGGCAAGTTTTCTTCAAAGTCATCAAACTCATCATCATCACTACCACCAATGCTTAATTCAGAAATTGGACGATAACGTACTTCGACAGGATAGCTTCGACCTTCGACCTCAAAAATAGGTGCGCCGTTAAAATAGTTACTAAAACGCTGCACATCTAAAGTTGCAGAAGTGATGATGACTTTTAAATCAGGGCGACGTGGCAAAAGTTGCTTTAAATAGCCCATAATGAAGTCAATATTTAAAGAACGCTCATGCGCTTCATCTATAATAATGGTGTCGTATTTATTTAAATAACGATCATTGGCAAGCTCTGCTAACAAAATACCATCGGTCATTAAACGGACAATTGAATCTTGCGAACCCTGTTCATTAAAACGAACTTTAAAGCTGATGGACTCACCTAACTTTTCGCCAACTTCTTCGGCAATACGCTGCGATACACTACGCGCAGCAAGACGTCGTGGCTGAGTATGACCAATTAACCCCGTTAAACCACGACCTGCCAACATTGCAATTTGTGGTAACTGTGTAGTTTTCCCTGAACCTGTTTCACCCGCCACAATAATGACCTGATGTTGCTGAATTGCAGTAATCAACTGTTCGGCAGATTGAGTCACAGGTAAATCTTGATTCAACTTAATGTTGGGAATGCGCTGTGCACGCTCCAACACTTTTAAATTAGATTTTTCAAATAATTCCTGATATTGCTTTGGATTGGCATCTTTGCCTTTTCGTAGTCGATTTAAACGATGACGATCACGCGCCAAAACGAGGTGGTCTACATTTAAATGACTCTGCACAGAATACGCTTCCTAACCAAAACACAAACACGTATTTTACGCACTAATGCCCTGAAGCGAAAGAACAGCGCTACAGAACAATCATTTAAATATTTTTTGATGCCACCTTGAACTTTTAAAATACATCCCCATATTGTTGAATGTAACTCAATTGCTGATTTGGTTTTATTGGATAGCCCACAATTGGCTGTCATTCAATCATCATCATTTTAAGGCCTAATAAAGTCTCAAAACTGTATTGATGAACTTGTTGATATTTACATTCTCATTTGTTTTTCCGATGCTAGTAATGTAAAAATACCATTTCAGCAATAAAACAAAATTAGATACTCTATTGCTAACGAAATACAAACCTTAATCATGGAGACAATGATGAGCTTAATTAATACTGAAGTTAAACCATTTAAAGCTAATGCATACCATAACGGTCAATTCGTTGAAGTAACTGAAGCTGATCTTAAAGGCAAATGGTCTGTTGTATTCTTCTATCCAGCTGACTTTACATTCGTTTGCCCTACTGAGCTTGGTGACCTTGCAGACAACTACGCAGAATTCCAAAAATTAGGCGTTGAAATCTATGCAGTTTCTACTGACACTCACTTCACGCATAAAGCTTGGCACGATTCTTCAGAAGAAATCAAAAAAATTCAATACGTAATGGTTGGCGACCCAACTTGGACGCTTTCTAAAAACTTTGAAGTATTAATCGAAGCTGATGGTCTTGCTGATCGTGGTACTTTCGTTATCGATCCAGAAGGCAAAATCCAAATCATCGAAATCAATGCTGGCGGTATTGGCCGTGATGCTCAAGAACTTCTTCGTAAAGTTAAAGCAGCTCAATACGTTCACGCTCACCCAGGTGAAGTATGCCCAGCTAAATGGAAAGAAGGTGATGCAACTTTAGCCCCATCTATCGACCTAGTAGGTAAAATCTAAGTTTTAGATTAAACCACTCAAAAAAACCACGCATATTTTGCGTGGTTTTTTTTAATCAGAACATCACCCTTTTCTACCTTATTTATTCATATTTCATCTCTAGAATAGAAAATGTAAAAACATTACAACACTACAATCGAATCTGTACCGGTAACAGTTGTGAGATTTATTTTTGAGGGCTGTTCTATGAAAAAATTATTTTTACTTTCAACATTAATAGCATTTTCAGTGCCAGCTTTAGCTGATTTCAACTGTAATGGCAGCATTAAAAATCGAACTATTGATGATAATGTCAAAGTGCATAAACAATGTGTTCTTGATCATGTGACTATTAAGGGCAACCTAATGTTGCATTCCAACTCACATACGGCAATTAAAAATAGTACGATTGATGGCAATTTAGAATCTAAAGGAAACTTTAGTCAGGTTAATGCACATGCCAACCGCATTGATGGCAATATCCAACTCGAAGATGGGCGTAACATCCAACTCACGTCAAACCGTGTAAATGGCAATATTCAACTTAAAGATAATTCAGGCTCAATCGTTGTAAAAAATAACCGCGTGAATGGCAATTTAGAATGTGAAGATAACCGCGTAAAACCGACTGGCGGCACAAACCGTGTTTCTGGTGACAAAGAAGATCAATGTCGTCATCTATAAAATCTAGTCTTTCAATCATTTTATTTAAATGAATGACTATTCATGTGCAAAGCATAAACACCACATCCTAAATGTGGTGTTTTATTTCGCTTCATAATAGTTTTGTCGTTTTTGGCACGTTTAGGTTGCGCAAAAAACTTATATTCAAAAGTTACAATTCTGTAATACTTTTTAGCAAGCACTTCACTTATGTTCAAAATAAGCAGATTTATTCTGTGAAAAATAATATAAAAAATAAAGGAGTTGCTTATGGGTAAAACACTTGCCGTGACATCCTGGACATACAGTGCATCTTCACGTTATTTAAAAATATTTTACGAAAATGGCTCTGGGGATTTATTCCATCCTGTACCACAATTTATTTATGACAACTTATTAAGACGCAGTGATAAAGCAGCTTTTGTGAGTAAATATTTAGCATACGATTTAAGCTTTAACCGTATTTCCATTCAATAATTGATTTTATTAAACTTTGAGCATCCACATAACGATCCAATCTAAAAATAGATTGGATCGTTTTAAATAGGTAAATAACTTCAAATATTAATACACTTCTTGAATCAATTTAAAGCGTTCCTGTTCACGGTCATCATCCAAAGTAATACTCTCCGTGAACATATCAAGCGGTCTGGCCCAAATAGAATAATCGCCATATAAGCATTGATAAACCACCAATTTCTCTTGGGTTTCACTGTGTGTAGCCACATGCAGCACTTGATACAATTGCCCTTTATAATGTTGATAAATCCCTTTTTTAAGCATTTTACAATCCCAATCTTACAGAATGGCATTACTGTACAATAAAAACTGTAACCATTCTCAAGATTTCACCTTATCAGAAAAAATGAATCGCATCGGCATATTTTTCTCTAATTTATCGTTCTAATCTACACAACAAAAAAATATCTAAACCCATTACATTATTTGAACAATTTTAAGCTTCAAATTGATTGTTTTTTGGTTATATTCGCATTATCCCATCTTAAGTGGATGTAAAAAAGGAAACATGATAATGAATAAACTACTTCTTGCTTTAGGTCTTGCTGCAACTGTAGCGCTTGTTGGTTGTGCAAAAGAAAAAGCACCAGAAACAGGGGCAACTACGGGTGAACACTTAGAAAACGCTGCGGCTCAAGCTGCACATGATGCCAAAGATGCAACACATGAAGCTGCTACTGCTACAGCAACTGCGGTAGATAACGCAGCGCAAGCAACTGAAAATGCTGCACACAATGTTGCAACAGCAACAGAAAACGCAGCTGATGCGACTGTACAAGCTGCTAAAGATGCAACTGCTGCGACTGCAGGTGCGGTTGAACAAGGTGCTGCAAATGTGAAAGAAAAAGCACAACAATAATTTGATTGTATAAAACAAAAACTCCTGAGCAAGTTCTCAGGAGTTTTTTATTCAGCACGATTTAATTAGGGTCTGTTGACAATTCGTCTATGTTTGCGACATGAGAGATATATCTCGCAAGGTTTTTTAGCTGATATAAGGCATGGGACAGGAAATTTACTCATTCTAAATGACTGGCACATAACGTAATAGCAGCAAAAAATATGCTTGTACCCTTGCGCAGCAAACAAAGCAGTGCTTTGTTTTTGCTCATGTGGCTAAAACTTTCACAGATTGCGTTATAAAACTTGAAAATAAACCCGTTATTCCCTGCGTTTCATGCCTAATCTGCTCAGTTTTAGCCTACAGCGCAAGCCATTTATGAAATATCAACAGACCCTAGTAAACCTAAATCCTGCCGCAACTATAACGCCGCTTTTAAATTACAACCATAGCCCATGGTCTGTTGTACTTGGCGGTAACTGGTGTAACGATTCAAAATAAAATCATAATAAGATTCTGCATTGGCAAAATTTTCAGCCAAATTTTCCTGCTCTGCACGCGGTAATTTTACATCTTTAAGAAAATCTAGATTGTTATGTCCTAAGCGATATAACTCAGCAAAATAACC
Source organism: Acinetobacter sp. YH12205 (assembly GCF_013418125.1). Taxonomy (NCBI): domain Bacteria; kingdom Pseudomonadati; phylum Pseudomonadota; class Gammaproteobacteria; order Moraxellales; family Moraxellaceae; genus Acinetobacter; species Acinetobacter sp. YH12205. Next base: position 353,157 of record NZ_VPCQ01000002.1, read on the forward strand.
ATTCATCATATCGCAATAAGCAATTTTAGTCGGCTTTAAAGCAGTACTGGCGACCAAATGCTGATTCAAAGTTTGTAAGTTATTTACATCTAAAGGGAATTGATGTGCAAATGCGATATTTTCGACTTGTTTAAATTGTTTGAAGTCTTGCGCCAATTTGACATTTAAAGCATCTATACGCTGTTGTAATGCAGTCGCATCCTGAACCTGATATTGCTTTGGATCAATTTTTACTTGAGTTTGCTGTGGATTGCTACACGCACTTAATCCACACACCACAAGCAAACCACCATAAACGAAAGGCTTCATTAATTTACTCATCAATTCATACATCAGGCTTATTATGCCTGAAAGCATCTGCAAATTTAATGATATCGCTCATCTTAATATTTCATAAAGAAATGACGGATATGATTTGCCAATCTACCTAGAGTTGGGCAAAGTAGATAAAAACTGGAGTAAATAATATGGCTTTATTAAAACAACTGAATATAAAACATCCTATTTTTCTTGCTCCAATGGCGGGTGTTTCAACCCCTGAACTTGCTGCAGAAGTTTCTAATCAAGGTGGATTAGGCTCGCTTGGTTTAGGCGCACATACAGTCGAAGCTGCGCGTGAACAAATCATTCAAACTCAAGCCCTCACCGACAATTCATTTCAAGTAAATTTCTTTTGCCATGAATCCACACCACTCAATGAACAGATTGCACAGGCATGGATTACACAATTTGCGCCAATTTTTGCCCAATATGATGTCACCCCACCTGCACAACTAAAATGTATTTATCCAAGCTTTAAAGACCATGATGATTATTTAAATCTGGTTTTGGAAACCCAACCACAAGCAGTAAGTTTTCATTTTGGAATTCCACATGAGCATCAAATTCAAGCATTAAAAGATGCAGGAATCATCACCATGGTTTCTGCTACAAATTTAGCCGAAGCTCAGGCGATCGAAGCAGCAGGAATTGATATTATTATTGCGCAAGGGATTGAAGCTGGTGGGCACAGAGGTGTTTTTAATCAGGCATTTGATAGTGCTGTGAAAACCAGTGATTTAGTGCAACTGATTCATCAGCATTGCACAACACCTGTGGTCGCTGCAGGTGGAATTATGAATGGTCAGCAGGCCAAACACATGCTTAACCTTGGTGCATCTGCCGTACAACTGGGTACTGCGTTTGTACAATGTAAAAGTTCAAATGCCAATGCGGCTTATCGGCAAGCTTTGTTCCAACAAAACATCACCCAAATTACAGAAAGTATTTCTGGACGTCCTGCACGTGGTTTGATTAATCACTGGCACACAAAGATTGATACACCTAATCGTATCGCTGTGCCTAGCTATCCATACACTTACGATCTCGCCAAACAATTACATGCAGCAGCAGTCAAACATGGTGAGCAAGGTTATGCGCCATTCTGGGCAGGCAGTAATGTTAGCCAAATTCGTGAATTAGAAGCTGCAGATTTAATCAATCAATTGGTGCTAGAGATGATTCACGCACATTAAATAAGAATACAACCGCTCTGCTTTAAACAAGCAAAGCGGTTAAGAGTGAAATTTTAACTATAAAATCAAAATCTTAAATGCTAATCAAGTATCCAGTAAATTAACACTTTCTACTTGTACATCACTCATGATTTCACCATGTGCCAATAACTGATTGAAGTAGTCCTCCACCACTTTAAATTGTTCGGCAGTACTTTCAACTTTATACATGTTTTGGCGAAACTCATTACTTGAACGTAAACCTTTGGTGTACCAAGCAATGTGTTTACGTGAAATTCGACAACCTGAATATTCCCCATAAAACTCATAAAGCTCGGCTAAATGCCCCAATAAGACTTTTTGAACTTCTGCAATACTCGGTGCGGCAAGCAACTCCCCTGTTGCTAAATAATGTGCAATTTCCCGAAAAATCCACGGACGTCCCTGTGCTGCACGTCCAATCATAATGGCATCAGCACCTGTGTAATCTAGTACATATTTGGCTTTTTCAGGGCTATCTATATCACCATTGGCAATGACTGGAATCTGCAACATACTTTTCACGTCTTTAATCAGTGAGTAACGTGCATGATTTAAATACATATCTTCACGGGTACGACCATGCAAAGCCAAAGCGGCAATACCAGCTTGTTCCGCACGCTTTGCCACACGTAAGATATTTTCCTGACCATTTAAAAAACCCAAACGGGTTTTAAGGGTTACAGGTACATCAACCGCAGCAACGACAGTATCTAAAATACGTACCACCAAATCTTCATCTTGCAACAAGGCAGACCCCGCCAATTTATTACAGACTTTTTTGGCAGGACAGCCCATATTGATATCAACAATTTGCGCCCCGTTGGCCACCTGATAGCGTGCTGCTTCCGCCAAATCATGCGGATCTGAACCAGCAATTTGTGCAGAAATTGGCGCAAGCTCCCCATCAAAATTGGCACGATACAAACTCTTTTTACTCATGCGCAAAGTTTTGTCAGACGTCATCATTTCACTGACCGCATGCCCAGCACCAAAGTATTTGCACAATGAGCGAAATGGCCGATCAGTAACGCCTGCCATTGGGGCAACGATCAAATTATTTGACAGTTGATAGGGACCAATATACATATATATTCTTAACTTTAACGATTGGCATAGTATACTGCATCTGCCCTTTGGGCTCATCCATTTGGAACGAGTTTTCCCTATCTATGAAAGACACTGTATTCACTTCTTTGATGAAACCCTTCAGCGTGCTCGCCTTATCCATAAGCTTAGCAGCCTGTGGAGACAGCGCATGGTGGTCTAAGGACAATGAGCCGACCTTGGAAGCAGAACACATTCGCAAACTGATTCCTAACCGTGTCAGTGAACGCAGTGCTTGGGCTAAAGATATTTATGATATTTCTGAGCAATTGGGTATTCCACAAACTAAAGAAAATATGTGCACCATTATTGCTGTGGTTGATCAGGAATCTAACTTTGTAGCAGACCCACAAGTTTATGGTTTGGGTGAAAAAGCTGTTAAAGAAGTGCAAGATCGTTTAGATGAAAAATTTAAAGACAAACTGGGCGAAGCAATTGGCGGCACGGTTGCAGGCTATTTTCAGGATGTACTAAAAAACCACCCAAGCCCTGAAGATAACTATTTAAGCCAAATGCGTCGGGTAAAAACCGAACGTGAATTAGATGAACTATACCGTGAAATTTTTGACTACATGGCAAAGCATTATCATGTTTCCGCACTAACAGGTGCTGCCAAACTGTTTGGACAAAATATTGGTGAAAAACTTAATCCAATTACCACTTTAGGTTCTATGCAAGTGCATATTAGCTATGCCAAAGAGCACAAACGAAAAAGTGGTAATATCGCAGAATTACGCAGCGATCTATATACCCAGTATGGTGGCTTATATTATGGGATTCATCGTTTAATGATGTACCCTGCCGACTATGATCAACCGCTATACCGCTTTGCTGACTATAACTCGGGCATGTATTCAAGTCGCAATGCAGCATTCCAAAGTATGCTGAATGATTTAACCGAAGCTGAACTCGATTTAGATGGTGATTTACTTCTTTACGCTAAAGATGGCGGCGTGCGTAATGCAAAGAGTGAATCTGAACGTGAATTAATTGCTGTTTTTGCCAAACATAATATTTTGGTTACACCACGACAAATTCGTGCAGACTTAAAAAAAGAAAAAGAAAAGAAATTTGAAGACACTGCAACCTATTTAGCGGTCACGAAACTCTATAAAGCGCAAACGGGCAAAGAGCCATTTTATGCCATGATGCCGCAAGTGGTCATTTCAGGGCCTAAACTGAGTCGAGATTACAACACCAATTGGTTTGCTACGCGAGTCAATGGACGTTATAAAACATGCATGCAAAAAGCCAAAAATATAAAAATTTAGCCTTATTTGATTTTGATGGAACCCTGTGCAGCAAAGACAGTTTTACAGGGTTTATTTTCTATGCTTTATCTAAGCGGCATATTTTTAAGCAAGGACTTAAAATCTTGCCTTGGATTCAGGCTTACTATTTAAAAGTTTATCCTGCACATGCCATGCGCCCTAAATTGTTTAATGCTATGTTTAAAGATGCAAATACAGCTGAAATATTAGCACTTGCACAGCGCTACGCAGTAGATTTAATACATGATCTTAACCCACAACTATTACAACAATTAAAGCAGCATCAATTCAATGGAGATGAAGTGGTGGTTGTTTCTGCAAGTGTAGATATTTATTTACAGTATATTTGTCAGCAGTTAAATGTCGCTTTGATTTGTACTGAAACAGCAATTGAAAAGCAGCAATTTACAGGGCGATATTCAACACCTGATTGCAGTCAGGAACAAAAGAAAATACGGATTTTAGAACAATATGATTTAGAAAATTATGCTGCTATTTATGCGTATGGTAATAGTGATGAAGATGATGCCATGCTGAGTTTAGCGACTTATTCTTATATGGTGGGTAGTGATCATTCATTGCCAGAAATTGTAACTTATAAAAAACTGGCTTGATTTTGATGAATGATATAATAAAACCACAATTTGAATTGTGGGTTTTTTAAGTTACATGTAGCGGATGCCGCCTATGGTGATTACTTTTTTATACCCAGAATAGAAAATAAAAATAGAGTTTTCTCTTAATAAAATAGCTGATGATTCTGCATAAAAATAACGACTACAACACCTAAAGCAATAAAAAAGGTGACACTTTACAGCATCACCTCTAATTCAAAATAGAAGTATAGTTTTAAACCAAGATCAATCACTTAATCTATTCGTACTAAACAACTCATTTGTAAGTCACTTATTTCTTAAATGGAAAAGCATATTTCACAATACGTTTAAGCACACTGCCGTACTGTTTAACTAAGCTCGCATTGTTGTAGTTCAAGCCATACTTTTCACACACAGCTTGTACTTTTGGAGCCATTTTACGATAGCGACGTGCAGGAATATCTGGATATAAATGGTGTTCAATTTGATGGCTTAAATGTCCTGTCAAAATGTGGAATGCTTCAGAACCTGTAAGATTCGATGAACCACGAATTTGACGCATATACCAGTGACCACGGCTTTCGTTTTGCATCACAGACTTTGGAAATACTTCTACATCCTTCGTAAAGTGACCGCAGAAAATAATGCTGAATGTCCAAATATTACGAATACCATTCGCAACCAAATTCCCTGTAAACACTGGTAAAGCCGAAGGGCCTGCAATCAATGGAAAGAACACATAATCTTTAAACAATTGTTTTCCAATTTTCTTCTGCATAGGTTGCCATTCTTTTTTGGCTTGGGCTTTGCTTTTACGGCCATTCAAAATTTTACCAATTTCTAAATTCTGAATGGCAACACCCCATTGGAACAGTAAGCAGAAAGGAATACTGTATAAAGGTTGCAATAAATAGCCTGATCTCCAGCGCTGTTCTGGGAACAAACGCACCAAACCATAGCCAATATCATCATCCATACCTTTAATATTGGTATAAGTATGGTGTTTAAAGTTATGGGTTTGACGCCAGTTGTCTGAAGTACCTACCGTATCCCATTCATAACTTGCACCATTGAATTTAGGATCATTCATCCAGTCATACTGACCATGCATGACATTATGACCTAATTCCATGTTTTCCATAATTTTGGCAAAGCCTAACAAGCCTGTACCCAAAACCCATGCTGGCGGGAACCATCCTGCGAACAATAAGGCACGACCTGCCATTGAGCTATAACGAATGGTTGAATAAACACGGCGGATGTATTTAGCATCTTTTTCGCCAATATCATCCAAAACTTCTTGTTTAATGGCGTCTAATTCACGTGCAAGCTCATCTAATTCAAATTGAGTGAGTTCACGGTTTTTAGGATTGCGGAAATATTCTATTTTTACTGGCATATTCATAATCGGAACTCGCTTATAAATCAATAATTAAATCGGTTTGTGCTGAATTGACGCATATTTTCAATTGGTTATTCGGTTCGCTGTTTTGAACACCATCGACCAAATTTTTAGTTGAACCTTCAGCTTTGTTACATACGCATTTATGGCAAATACCCATGCGGCAACCATATTTCGGTTTGATATTTTGCTGCTCTAGGCTTTCTAAAATTGATTTGCCTTTTGGAATGGTCACAATCTTTTTAGATTTAGTTAAGGTGACTTGTACCAAGCCCACATCGTCCCCTAAAACAGGGGTCATGCTAAAAGCTTCAGTTTTAACCACAGCAGCCTGAGTAAACAGTTGTTCAACCTGAGTAGTAAAACCCGATGGGCCACATGCAAACACTGCACTTTGCTCGATTTGTGCCAAGTCTTGTAAATGTTCTGCATTTAAACGGCTGTGCGCCAAACTCGGCTCTTGGGTATAAAGCACTTGAAATTTAAAGTTTGGATATTGCTGTGCCCAAGCTTCAAATTGCGCTTTAAATGCTGCATCTGCAAAGGTTTTTACCCAATACATTAAAGTTACTGGAGTGCTACCAAGACGACCTGATTTCGCCATGTCTTGTACCAGACTATACATCGGTGTGATACCGCTACCTGCTGCCAATAGAATTAAAGGCTGGGCTTGTGCAGGCAATTGCATATCACCATAAGGCGCACCAAACTCTAAAGTATCGCCAACTTTGGCTTGCTCAACCAGCCATGTGCTGACTTTGCCCTGATCAACTTTTTTCACTGTCAACAAAACGTGTTGTGCATCAAGCTGAGTCAAACTATATGTTCGCTCATAGCGTACGCCCTGAATTGTCACATAAACAGGATGATGCTGCCCTGCTGCGCCAATTTGGAGTTTTTTATTGAATTGCAAAGTAAAGCTCACTACACCTTGTGCAGCGGTATCTTTTTTTACAATTTTGCCGAGTGACTGATTCACCGACCATAATGGATTAATTTTTTGCAACCAGAAATTTGCTGCATAAGGATCTAGTACTGCAGTTGCAATACTGGTTAAGGGAGATTTTCTTTTTTCAGTTAGCTGCATGATTCAGCACCACCCGATGAAATTTTAATTATTATACACATGTATATATATTTGTATATACACCTGTATTGTTTCTAATCATTTCACAAGTACTGGCGCAACCGCTATAATGCCTCTAAGCTTATAAATTATTGAAAATATGACTCAGCCTGCCATGAAAACAAACCATGATGTGACTTTTCCAGAATCTGAAACGGTTCATGAGCCTCTTGTCGTGCGTACGGTTGGGCGTAAAGCTACCATTACCAAACAAGAATTATTTCAGGCAGCATTAAATTTAATTGGCCCACAAAAAAGTATCGCATCTTTAAGTTTACGTGAAGTTGCACGTGAAGCAGGCATCGCACCAAACAGTTTTTATCGTCATTTTAAAGATATTGATGAACTCGCGATTGAACTGATTGATCGTGCAGGTGTGGTGTTGCGTCAAATTCTGCATGAAGCACGTTTAAAAGCATCTAAACAAAACAGTATTATTCGCAGCTCGGTTGAAGTATTTATTGAACAATTAGATACCGATGAAGGCAATTTAAGCCTGCTATTACGTGAAGGTTATACGGGTTCAACCTCTTATAAGCTAGCTGTTGAGCGCCAATTGAATTATTTCCAGCAAGAATTGCAGGATGATTTAATTCGTTTAGAACGTTTAAATAACAGCAAGTTAGCGCATCCCGATATTGTCGCAAAAGCCATTACCCAGTTGGTGTTTAATATGGGCGCTAAAGTCATTGATATGCCTGCGACTGAACGTAAAGAAACCGCTGAACAAACCATGACCATGATTCGCATGATTTTAGAAGGTGCACGACATTTGGATGATGCCAAAATTCGTTAACATAACACAGGATAAATCGGGCGATTTTCCTGAATCAGGTCACGCCCGTTTGAGCATTTAATTGCTAGACTTCGCTGTTAAGCGTGTTGTTTTTGAATTAATTGCTGCACATGTGTTGCCGTGGTTTCAGGATTTTCCAAAGGAAACATGTGTCCTCCCTCGACCACACTAAACTCAATTCCATAAGTTTTTTGCATGCCTTGCGGTAAACCTTGCAAATAAAATGGGCTATGCCTTCCTGTAATTAAATGCACAGGTACATCTGGGGCTTTGCGTGGTGTGCGCCACCACCATGCAGGTACGGTTCTAAAAATTTCAGCTTCTACCCGTTTTGGAATTGTTAAAGTTACACCACCTCTTTGTGCATCGACTTGTATGCCGCTGGCAAAATAATCTTCAAAACATTGTGCATCAAATTTTTTAAATAAACGGTTATGCCGCAAAGCTTGATAGGCTTCTGCATGGCTAGCCCAATGATCTCGACGCTTCATGGTCACGGCGGCAGGTGTGAGTTGATCTACATATTTCAGTTTAAATTTTTGTAAAATTTCAAATAATGCCGACTTCGATCCAATCACAAAAGGTGGATCCATAATAATCAATTGAGAAAATAAATCTGGACGCTGATAGGCACACATCAGGGTTAATAATGAACCAAAAGAATGCCCTAAACCAATCACTTGTTGCTTTGGAAACTGCTGCTCAATGTCCTGAATCACTTGATGAATCAAATAGGTCCACTTATAGGTCACAGGAAATTCTGCTTGCATACCAATCAGTGGAATTGCCTTTAAATGATAATCTGCTTCAAAACATTGAAAAAACTTTTGATAACTGGCAGAAGGAATACCATTGGCATGGGTAAAATGAATTGCAGCTTTAGTCATTTAAAATACGCTTAAAAGAAGAATATCGGGTCTGTGACTTGATCTATGCGTACGCGCTTACAGATTCAACACTTGGCACATCAATCATAGATAAAAGATCAACAGCCTTTAAACTACGCATACCACTGGGTTTTGCAAATGACCGGAATGCTGAAAAAGATGAATTATGAGTCATTTTAATGACACATAAGCACTGGTTGCTACTTTGTTTAAGTCTGTGATGTGAAAAATCTCGCACAAAATTTTTATTGCGATATTAAAAAAGCACCCGCTAAACTGCTCCGTAAAAATGAGGCGCAATGCCCAACTTAAAACGTGCAATTTAGAAGATGCCAAATATTTAAAAAAGTGATTGATTAAAACCGACTCAATACAAATACACCGTCTAGACACCTGTATTGAATGCACTCTTTATGGCTTTACCACCACCATCACCTGAATTGCTTCAGGCGTGACCGACAAACCATCTAATAATGCAACACCTTCTTTTTGCAATTTCTGTAAACGTGTAATTTCATCTTCACGAATACTTGGGTTAAATTGCTTCAAATAGCTTAAACGGTCAATTTCATATTGCCATTTTTTGCTATATACATCTTTAGCTTGTTGCTTAAATTCAGGCAATGCAGCTTTAGCCAACTCCAAAGCCTGTGTATAACGCGCTTCAATCGCGTCACGGCGTGCTTTCACCACTTGACGACAACTGTTGCCATCTAAATGATGTAAATAAGGTTTTAAAATTTCAGGGGCAATTTTTTGCGATAAATCCTGCCCTTTTTCGCTCAATAAGACACGAATGAGTTGCTGTGGCAAGCTTGATGGCAAATTCAGGGCTTTAGGTGCAATGACATCCACTTTGAACCAGACTTCGAGCAACACAGAACCTTGTGGCAAAGCGGCAGATTTTAATACCGCAACGTTGGTGCTACCAAAACCTTGTGTATTGATCATTTCCATCACGCTTTCTGTGAATGGATGCTCTAGGGTCAAATACTGTGCATCTTCACGAATTTGCGCCTGATCCCGATAGAACGTCGCGGTCATGCCTTCTTCGTCTAAGGTCAAACCTTGCACTTGCATTTGATCAGTTGGTTTAATAATCACCGTGCCATTGCTTTGTTCATCGAAGTCAATATTGGTCGATGCCATAAAGCGCTTCATAAACATAGGCAACGTGGTATTGTCGTCGTAATCTTCTAAAGCTTGTACAATTTCCTGCGCCACCACAGGACGGCAAGAGTTGTATTCCAACAAACGATCTCGACCCGCTTGAAGTTCTGCTTCCAAAGCTTCACGCTGCACACTGACTGCTTCCAGTAAATCTTCAAACTGTTGTCCTAAATCTGCAAGTAAGCAGTGTTTTAAATCTACAATAAAGTTTTCCTGCAAGGTTTGTGCAGTGGGTGAAATATTGCTGAAAATATTGAGTGCTTCGTTATACCAACGGAACATACGCTCTTGCGCAGTCCCCACCAAATACGGCACATGAATTTGAATACGGTTTTCTTGACCAATACGGTCTAAACGACCGATACGTTGTTCTAACACGTCGGGATTGGCAGGTAAGTCAAACAAAATCAGGTCTGATGCAAACTGGAAGTTACGCCCTTCTGAACCAATTTCGGAACACAATAAAATTTGTGCACCATAAGAATCTTCTGCGAAATATGCTGCCGCTTGGTCACGTTCTAACAAGCTCATGCCTTCATGGAACATTGCAGTACGAATACCTGCATGTAGGCGCAGCGCATTTTCAAGGGCTTCTACCACAGGGCCGCTACGCGCAATTAAAAGCACTTTTTTATGTTTTAAGTCGCTACGCAAACGCTCCATTAACCACATTACACGCGGGTCAGTTTCCATCCAACTGCCATCGAGCAGTGCTTCTTCTGGCCACATTTGTTCACGCAGCTTACCATCTTTAGACCAGTTTTCTGGTGCAGGTAACGGCGCAGGCTGACAATCACGGCCTGGGAAACCTTGAATTGCTTCACGGGTATTACGGAACAAAATACGTCCTGTACCATGACGGTCTAATAATTCGTGGATAGCACGGAAACGCTGTTCAGGGTTATCTTCTATGCGATGTCCCAATAAGCCTTCTAGCGCAGCCAAATGGCTTTCTTCCAATGCGGCATCTGACATTAAGACTTCAGCAATTTTTGCCGTATGTTGATATTGCGCTTCTTCATCCAAGAAACGGTCTAGCGAACTAAAACGCTGCGGATCGAGCAAACGTAAACGTGCAAAATGGCTTTCTACACCCAGTTGCTCAGGCGTTGCTGTGAGTAATAACACCCCTGCAGTTTGTTCGGCTAATTCTTCGACCAGATCATAACGGTCATTGCCACCTTCTTCTTCGCTCCACATTAAGTGATGCGCTTCATCGACCACCAGCAAATCAAAACCTGCTTCTAAGGCTTGTTCGCGTAAGTCATCGTGGTCAATCATTAAATCGACTGAAGCAATGATGCATTGTTCAGTCAAGAATGGATTCAGGTCAGGATCGTGTTCTTTAATAGATGCTGTGCGAGTTAAATCGAACAAAGAGAATTGCAGATTGAAACGGCGACGCATTTCAATCATCCACTGATATTGCAGCGAATCAGGCACCAAAATCAGGATACGTTCCGCACGTCCTGTTTTGAGTTGCTGATGGATGATTAAACCTGCTTCGATGGTTTTACCCAAACCAACTTCATCTGCCAACAATACACGTGGCGCAAAACGCTTACCGACTTCATGTGCAATATAAAGTTGATGTGGAATCAAACCTACACGCGAACCCACCAAGCCACGCAGTGGACTGCTTTGCATATTGGCTTGCATCAACAAGGCTTCTATACGCAAGTCGTACCATTCTTTATAGTCAATTTGGCTGGCAAGCAAGCGGTCTAAGGGTTTCGAAAGTTGGATACTTGCACCAATACGGGTTTCATTCAGTGATTTTTTTTCTTCACTGCCATCTTGCAAACGACGCACCACGTTATAACGCAATACGCCATGACGGTCTTCGACCGATTCAACCGTCCACACATTGCCTTCTTGGTCTTGAACTTCATCATTTACATTAAAAATGATACGCGATAAAGGTGCGTTATTGCGTGCGTAGACACGGGTTTCATCACTTTTAGGGAATAAAATGCTGACCGATCGCTCATCTACATCAATCAGAACACCAAGTCCTAATTCCGTTTCTGTGTCTGATAACCAACGTTGACCAATAGCAAACTGCTGCAATTTTTCCACCTTTATTTAGAAGTTAGGACGTATAAATTTTTGCGCAAAACCAGCTGAGTATTTGAGCAAAAATTCAGGGCGTATAGCAATATATTTTGACATAAAGCGCACTAAAAAGAGAGCCTAAAGCACAGGCTTTGCGTAACCTTTTTCGCTTAAAATGGGACTGGGCAAGTAAACTGTACACGTTGCTCAGTTTGTGGATGCAGAAAACTTAATTCTGCTGCATGTAAACACAAACGAGGCATGAGTTGTTGCTGTTCGGGCGTGGCATACAAAGTATCACCAATAATTGGATGACCTAAATATTGCATGTGTACTCGCAGTTGATGCGAACGACCTGTAATCGGCGTCAGTTGCACACGAGTCACAATTTGCCCCTGCAATTCAAATTGCTCCAATGCACGCCAATGCGTTAACGCAGGTTTGTTATGGGTTGCATCGGCAATGTGTAATGGAGGATGTGCAGGATCATAGACCACAGGCACATCTACAGTGCCTTCACCTTGCAGTTGCCCTGCCACCAATGCCTGATAGGTTTTATCGGTTTGGCGTTCTTGAAACTGACGCGAAATTTGTTTTTGCGCCCATTTCGTGAGTGCAAATACCAAAATACCCGAAGTATCACGATCTAAGCGATGAATCAGCAAAGTGCGCGGCTCAATTTTAACTAGACGACTCATCACACAATCTTGCAAATCTGCTGTTTTACCTGGAACGGTGAGTATGCCAGCGGGTTTATGTATCACCATAAACTCATCGTCACGATGAATCAGGTGTTCGCTTAGAAAATTACTCAATTTCAATTCCGGGCCGATCGTGAAAACAAGGCGGCAATAATAAAAAGCCTGACACAGAATTACAATGCAAAATACATCAATTCCCGATGAATTTTCCGATTTACATTCCTGAATCAGACAATCTGCTGAATTTTAAATCAGCCTGCTTTTAGAAATGTGGGTTTTATAGCATGCAGGAGGCTTTGTTGCATAAATATTTTTTAAGATACTGTTTTAAAGGTTTTTAAAATTTGGATAGAAAAATACAATGAAATCATAGTGCAAGATAGTTGCACAACAAAGCCGTTCTGAAGCTATATCTTTGATGGCGGGAGCAAATGAAGTAATAGGATTCATATTTAGTTTGACCAGGCTATTTTAGTGTTTAACAAGACGCTGATCTAAGCCTTTGATATTAAATTGAAGAGTATGTCTTCAATTTAACCTAAAGCATAGATATTTTGGAGATATCTATGCCTTTTAGGACAGTGTTAAGCAGAGGTCAAATTACGCCTTCATTTCCGCAAATGTTTCTTTTGCAGCTTGAATGGTGTAGGCAATATCTTCATCACTATGCGCAGATGAAATAAAGCCTGCTTCAAAAGCAGATGGCGCCAAGTTCACACCACGTTGCAACATTCCGTGGAAGAATTTACGGAAAGCATCGACATCGCAATTCAGCATAGAATCAAAACTGGTGATGTCATCTTGGTCAGTAAAATACAAACCAAACATAGCACCGACTTGTTGCGTCTTGAACGGGATACCTGCTTCATCTGACGCAGCTTGTAAGCCTGCCAACAATTTTTCCAGTTGCGCAGTTAAATTTTCATAAAAACCTTCGGCACGTAAATGTTTAAACATTTCAATGCCCGCACGCATCGCCAACGGGTTACCAGACAAAGTACCTGCTTGATACACCTTACCTAATGGCGCAATACATTCCATGATTTCGCGTTTACCACCAAATGCACCTACTGGTAAGCCAGCACCAATAATTTTACCGAGTGTGGTCAAGTCTGGTTTAACATTATAATGCGCCTGAGCACCGCCTAAGCCAACACGGAAACCTGTCATTACTTCATCAATAATAAAGACTGAGCCGCGTTCATCGCAGACATCACGAATTGCTTGCAGGAAACCATCAATTGGTTTAACCAAGTTCATGTTGCCCGCAACTGGCTCAACAATCACCCCTGCAATTTCAGCACCAAACTTTGTAAAACATTCTTTTAAGGTGGCGATATCGTTATACGGTAAAGTCAGCGTATGTTTAGCAAAATCGGCAGGAACACCCGCAGAAGTCGCTTCACCTTCACCACTGGTTAAAAGTCCAGAGCCTGCTTTGACCAACAGCGAATCTGAGTGTCCATGATAGCAACCTTCAAATTTGACGATTTTGTCACGACCTGTATAACCACGCGCCAAACGAATTGCGGTCATGGTGGCTTCTGTACCTGAGTTGGTCATGCGAACCAACTCAATTGAAGGCATAATTTCGCAAATAATATCGGCCAAAGTCGTTTCATGCACCGTTGGCGCACCAAAACTCAAACCATCTTCAGCTGCAGCTTGCACCGCCTGAATAATAGCAGGATGGGCATGACCTAAAATCATTGGTCCCCAAGAACCTACATAGTCGACATAGCGTTTGCCATCGACATCGTACAAATAAGCACCTTTGGCTTTTTCAATAAATACAGGGGTTCCGCCTACCCCGTTAAATGCGCGTACAGGTGAATTGACCCCACCTGGAATATGCTTATTGGCTTGTTTAAACAATTGTTCTTGCTTTGGAGATAAGCTCATGGAGGCACTCAACTCAAAAAATAAAATAAAAAATTAGCTGTCTGCTTTAAGTGTCTGCTTTGAAAAGTGCAGACCAATCATAAACACGCTGTGCAACAGTATGCATCGGACGTCTTAATATATCACTAATCACTGCACATAAATCGGCACCTGCTTCAATGACAGGCTGACTGTTTTCAACAGTTAAACCACCAATCGCGCAAATTGGCACATTGAGTTGTTGCTTCGCCAGTGTGAGCGTGTCTAATGTAAGTGTACTTGCCTCAGGTTTAGTTTCAGTTGCATAGACTGCACCAAAAGCCACGTAGTTTGCACCATCGGCAATCGCTTGCTCTGCCAATTCAATCGAGTTATTACAACTGCGACCAATCAATACATCTTGTGGTAAACGTGCAACCGCTTCAACAATAGAGCCATCTTCTTGACCCAAATGTACGCCAATACCATATTTCACTGCAGTTTCAAGATCATCATTAATCACAAATGGCACTTTGTATTGATCACACATCGATTTCATATATTCAATTTCGTATGCCTGCTGAGCTTGAGGCACATTTTTACGGCGATATTGCAACACCGCGACTTCATAAGTTGCCATCGCCCCTTCTAATTTTGCCAAAAGCAGTTCGATAGGATCATCATTGGTAATCAAATATAAACCGCGCATAATCTCAGCCACAAATAATACAAGGTCTGTATTATTACACATTCAGGCGGCATGCGTCAGAACCTCAGGCTCAACAAGTTTTTTTATATAGGCTCTATAAGCTTCTATTTTGTTTGGGTTTTATTGAGTCAAAAACTTAAAAATACCAAATTCTAGTGATAGCGCTAAAAGATAGATTTAGCTTTAATTGAACTGCGCAAAACAAGAACTGCAACCAGTTCAATAAGATATGGATTTTAAAATCCATACGGGTGACTACAGCGAATAACGACATATTTAGGTCGCCCATTTAGACACATGATCATTTGTGCCAGAGCGCATGTGGGGATGCGACAAATGATCATGTGTCTATATTTTTTCATGCCGCTCTATCAGTAACCTGCTTGCTCTATATCCTTGCTTAAAGATGAATGATTTCTGATTTAACACCATTCTGAATATAATTTTTCACATAAAAAAAGCCTAGAGAAAGGTCACTCTAGGCTTGGAAAGTCACAAACTTTTATCAATAAATTTGATGACACATTATTAGAATATTCACTCTATCATTTCAACAAAAAATTAATTTTATTTGTACATTTTTTATGAAAATAATCACATATCGTCTAGTTTTTGCCTAAACGGTATAACTAAGCGCTCAATTCAACTTGGAATTTTATCTTTAGCACGATCTTGCAAACTTAAATGACCACGCAAAACATCGGCAAACATCCGCCAGTCTGAAATAAAACTATACACAGGCTGTTTAAAACTGGCAGGTTTATTTTTTTCAAAAACAAAGTGCCCGACCCATGCACAAGCATAGCCTGCCAGCAAACCATAGAGTACATATTTGGCTTTTTTATGGCGTATGGCTTTACTCACACAATATAAACCGATACTACTGCCAACAACGTGCAAACGACGGCTCATAATGTTGCGGTGTTCAGTTAAATAAAAGCGATAAAATGTTGAATAATCCTGAATTGGCAATTCAAACTCGGGATCTGGTGTCGGCTCAAATTCGGGGTTTAATGCTGCGTTCATGTTCATCATCCTGATGTTTATAGGTTTGAATTATTTTTGCTACGCTCAACGACACTTTAAACTAAGCCAAAAAAAAACCAAACTCAAGGGTCTGTTGACACTTCGTCTATGTTTGCGACAACGCATATTTTTCAGCTGATATAAGGCATGAGACAGGAAATTTAGTCGTTCTAAATAACTGACTCATAACGCAATAGCAGCAAAAAATATGCTTGTCCTGAAAGGCTGTGGCTAAAACTTTCTCAGATTGCGTTATGAAACTTGGCAATAGACCCACTATTCCCTGCGTTTCATGCCTGATCTGCTCAGTTTTAGCCTACAGCGCAAGCCATTTAGGAAATGCCAACAGACCCTAAAAAAGCCAAGGTCAAGCCTTACTTCTTGGCATATTTTGGTTACAATCAAACGCACTTTTGCAAAACCTTAGTTCTGCAATTTTCACAAATTTATAATACCAATTTGTTTGCCGCTGCTTTGGCGCAACATGCTTTACGTTCAGGATATTTTTCATGGTCGAAGTTGAATTAAAATTTCAAATTCCAGTCGCACGTCGTACTGCACTACTCAAAACTTTAGACCCGAAAAAATCGACTCAAATTCCATTAAAAGCACGCTATTTTGATACATCTGCGCACAGCTTGGCGCATCATGGCATGGCGTTAAGACTGCGTTTAGAAGGTGAGCAATGGGTACAAACTTTAAAAGCGGCAGGTCAAAGTCATTTTCATAGTTTTGAACATAACCATCCACTTGCGCCAACTGAAAATCCAGATACTCCACCACAACTTGATCTGCAAATTTATCAAAGTATTCCCGAAGCACAACAATTGCTAAATCAAGCTTTGGGACAAAATTGGGATCAGTTGCAACTACAATTTGAAACCGATATTCAACGTACCTCACGACTAATGACCGTTGAAGATACTGACATTGAAATCAGTTTAGATGTTGGTCACATTCGTTGTGCAGATGCTGAAGTTGAAGTTGAAGTACATGAAGTTGAGTTTGAACTGAAACAAGGTTCAATTCAGCAATTGCTGGCTTTTAGTTTTGAATGGGTGAAAAAATTTCATTTATGGCTGGATGTGCGCAATAAAGCAGAAATTGGACATTTGCTTTCTGTGCAGCAAAAAGTCAGCCCTGCGGCTCAGAGCAAAGAATTTCAATTCAGTAAAAAAGACCATGCCGACCAAAATTTACGCCTGTTAATTGCACAACAATTACAGCATTTATTGCCCAATATTGCCGCAATTTCTGCTCAAGTTGCCGAACAAAGTCATATTGATCAGGCGCAGTTCGCTTTGCAACATTTACAACTAACACTATCCTTATTTAAAGATTGGTCGAAGCATTTAGGCGATAAATGGGCAATGCAAATTGCAGCATTTAAACAACATTTTGATCACCTGCAGCATTTGGAACACATGCAAGCCACACTCGGCGCATTTTTACAGAACCCGACGACTGCAGAGAACCTAAAAAAAGATACCTTGTACGCCCAAGAAAAATTGGTCAATTTAGTCCGTTCAACGCAAAATGTGCATCACTATTTAGAATTATTGATGTTTAGTTTAGCCGCGAGCGATCACTCAGGTTTAGACTTAAAAACTGCCGCACAAAACACGTTGCAACAGCAATATAAGCAGTTGCATGAACAATTACAGCACAGTGATATTCACGATTTTGAAAGTTTAGATCAACTGGCTTTGCGTATTCAGGAACTAAAATTTAGCTTCCCCATTTTGACGCATATTTATGATGTCAAAAATTTGCAGAAATATAGTAAAGCTTTGAATGATGCACAGCTTGCAGCACAGGAATATCAAGTGTTGGCATCTTCTGCAGCATACATTCAACAAACTGAATTGGAAGCGAGCGACTGGTTTGTTTTAGGTTGGCTCACTGCAAAACAGGAAGTGTATGCACAGCGTTTATTGGAAGCGACAGAACAATTTATGGTGAGCCGTAAATTCTTAAAATAAGTATCCTTAACATCCTCAAAGCACACGCTAAAAATACTGCAATACAACGGCAGCCTTGTGAATATTCATTCGGCTGCTTTGTGTTAAAAACTGAATACAAATTATATTATTTTTCAAGCTTTTGTTCACAGTTCTCCCCTTGTTCATTTATAGATTTACACTATAGTAAAGAGAACTTATCTTGTTTCATCGAGGGCATTCCCGATGTGTGAAATAGAATTAAAATTTCAAATTCCACACAACTATCGTGCGGCATTTGAAAAAGCATTTAAAAAGAACAAACTGGTTCAACAACAACGCTTATGGGCTAAATATTATGATAGTCCTGAACAGCACTTAGCCAAGCAACGCATTGCCCTGCGTCAGCGTTTAGAGGGCGATATTTGGAAACAAACTTTAAAAGCGCCTAGTCCACAACATTATGAACGCTTTGAGCTTGAACATGAATTAGGACATGATGCGCCTGAATTGTGTGATTTGGCATGTTATGAAAATCATAAACAAGCACGAAAGATTTTAAAAAAAGCCTTAGACGGTTCAGAGGTAGATTTAACCCTGCAGTTTGAAACCGATGTTTTACGCTACAGCCAATTGGCACATTATAAAAACAGCCAAATTGAAGTTGCTTTTGATTTAGGTGAAATCCGCCAAGGCAAAAATTCGGTTGAAATTTACGAAGTTGAGTTTGAACTGAAACAAGGTGAAATTGCAGACTTAATTGCCTATATTCAGCCGTGGATTAAAAAATATCATTTATGGCTCGACACACGCAGTAAATCGCAGCGTGGCAATATGCTGTATAACAATGAAACCATGATTCCTGTACAGCAGCAAAGTACCTTGCAATTGCAACACCCCGAAAATATGCATGAGTTGTTGGCGCAAATTACCCAGAATTGTTTGGCACACTTGCTGCCAAATGCAACTGCGATTGCCAGTCAAGATTATGCCAGTGGGCATGTGCATCAAGCGCGTGTTGCCATTCGACGTTTACGCAGTGCCTTAAAAATTTTTGCTGAATATGATGCGTTGGCAAATAACAATTGGGAAAGTCAATTGGCGACACTTTTTCAGCAGTTAGGTTCGACCCGCGATCAAGATGCTTTGCGCGAGAGTCTGATTCCGCAACTTGAAAATGCAGGCTCACCTATTACCGAACTACCACCTGCAGCATCTGAAAACATTGCGATTGATGCAATTTTCCGCTCACCGACCACAACCTTATTACTGTTACAACTTATGAGTTTTGCACATTCGGCTGCGATTGCAGATGCAGAATCAAAACCATTCAAAAAAGTATTACGTAAACGCTTGCAGAAAATGCATCAACAAATTTGTGATGATACAGGTCATTTCCAAACCTTGGATGTGGAATCTAAACACCGCACGCGTAAGCGTGTAAAACGTTTACGCTATACCGTGGAGTTTGTGAGTAGTTTATTTGCAGAAGATGACGTCAAAACGTATTTAAAAACCCTAAAACCATTACAGGAAACTTTAGGGCATTTTAATGATTTAATGGTGGCACAAGGTCTATATGAAAGCCATGCTCAAACTGAACCGAAAACATGGTTTGTATTGGGTTGGATTGCGTCGGAAGAACGTCATATTTCCATACAGATTGAACAGGATTTACAGCAGTTTGCTGAAAGTCAGCCTTTTTGGTCGTAGTTGAAGTTTGATCATCAATCAATGATCACATTTAAGCTCAACAGGGATTCATTTCATGTTGAGCTTATTTTTTATATCTTAGATTAGTATTTAATCTGCAAATTCCAAACTTTCTAAAAGATTAACGATATTTACCAAATACTTTCCATGTTTGGTTATCTGCCAAAGGGTCTTGATAACTGTCACTACGCTGCTTACGTGGCTTATCTCGGGCATCGACCAGTTCAAAATATGGTTCGACACTTAATACAATACCATTCACATAAAAACGGGTGCGCGTGTAGTCACTTTGCCCATGCTGAAACACATAAGTACGCAAATCAATAAACTCACGATGTGCCACCAGTGCTGCATTGTCATCACTGTCTAACCAACGCTGCATGAGCTGAATTTCCTGCGGTTCAAATTGCCCACATTTTTCGATCAGGCTGGCAATCCCCCGAAAAGTTTTCGATTCTTTGGCGCGGGTTTTATTCACTCGAATCCGATCGACATGAAAATAAAATAAGGGCAAGTTCAAATGACTGGGTAAATGCACCGCATCAATGACTGCATCTTGCATAAAAGGCTGAAATAAATCCTGTGCACGTTCAATCAACCCTGTCCATTGTTTATAGTATTCTGCTACTTCTGCGCGTGTTCCATAATAAATCGGCAAGCCTTCAACATGGGCAAGTTGCACGGGTGGCCAAATATTTTGACGTAATAAAGCAATGTCGCTTTTTAAACTTTGTACCGCAATCGCATCTTGCATCAACCACTCCAATTTTGCTTAGGCTATTTTTAGCTTAAGGCAAAGGTTTTGTTTCTGCAAGGCTTTGCCTATAATGAAACATTCAGATTTTTAGCTTAGGAAAAATTCATGGTTCAAAAGATTGAAGCAACCGATGTAACCGAAGAAGAAGCATTAAATGCGGCTTTTTTTGAACGTGCCGATGAATTTATTAAACAGGCCAATGGCTTCTGTCATTTTGAAAAAGGCTCGACAGTAAAACCTGCCGAAATTCGTGGTCAGGTGAGTGCTGCCATGTTATTTGCTACTGCACGTTTTAATACTTGGGTGGCAGCCAATAATTTTAAAGATGGCAATGAAATGCGCGATGCCAAAGACCAAGTTATGTCATATATCTTGCAGCAATTTCAAATGATGCTTGAAGATAACTATGACGAATATTGCGAACAGTTTGAAAACTATTTGCGCTTCCGCCACAACGAAGAATTCCATACCCATAAACATGATCACGACCACTCGCACGATCATTAATTTTGCGTATAAACAAAGCCCTACAGGGCTTTTTTTATTGCGGCAATTTTTCAAATTTGTAGTTTTTCGATAAATAACCCTTCCCTTTTGCAACATGATGGCTTTGAATAGTGAAATACTAGCGTCATAAAAACAGGATGATTATGCAGAACCTAGGATTTGCACTCATTGATGCACATATTCATCAGTGGGATCCGTACAACACGCCGCACAGCGCACGACTTGCTGTTAAGCTTTTGGGCAAGCATCCCAATTTGCTAGATAAAACCATCCGCCTGATAAAACCAAAAACACTCATTGAAACTTTAGGACGCACCGAGCACGTCACATCGCCCTATTTACCTGAGCATTATGCCCGTGACTTAGGTTTTTATACGGCTGAAAAAGTCGTGCATATTGAAGCCAATTGGCACGACCATA
The DNA here is from genome assembly GCF_013418125.1 of Acinetobacter sp. YH12205. Taxonomy (NCBI): domain Bacteria; kingdom Pseudomonadati; phylum Pseudomonadota; class Gammaproteobacteria; order Moraxellales; family Moraxellaceae; genus Acinetobacter; species Acinetobacter sp. YH12205. Next base: position 374,732 of record NZ_VPCQ01000002.1, read on the forward strand.
AAGGCAAAGGCGTAGTTGGTGAAACCGAATTTATAGAAAGTCTGGATTTTAAAAATAATGGTTTGGCTTTGGGCGCGATTGTCGCCACTGCAGACCCGCGCGATTCTAATTTTAAGAAAATTCTCAAATTACATCACAAAGCTTCTCCGCATTTTCGCGGAATTCGTAAAATGGCAGCCGTGCATGAAGATCGCGGGATTTTTGCTTGGGCAGACGAACCACACTTATATCGGAACAAAAAGTTTCTAAAAGGTTTTGAAGCTTTGGCGCAATATAATTTAAGTTTTGATGCATGGACGTATTCGACCCAATTGGGTGATGTCTTGGCATTGGCCAAACAATTTCCAGAAACTTCTATTGTGCTTGAGCATTTGGGCACACCCGCGGGGCTGTTCGGGCAAGTTGGCACACATACAGGCGTGACCAAAACAGCACGAGAAAATATTCTATTTCGTTGGCAAGAAGATATTGCCGAGTTGGCACACTGCCCAAATGTTTACAGCAAAATTTCAGGGTTATTTATGCCTGTTTTAGGACATCAATTTCACTTGCAAAAACGTGAAGCCTCAAAACAGGAAATTATAGATTTAACTGCACCACTGATTCAGCATGCCTTACAAAGCTTTGGAATATATCGGTTGATGTTTGCTTCCAATTTTCCAATAGATCGAGTGAGCACGTCTTTGGTCAATTTAATTGATGCGACTAGTGATATTGTTGCGGCCTATCATCCAAATGCTTTGCAGCAAGTGTTTCATCATAATGCCAAACAGTTTTATCGTTTATAAAGCTTTAGCCAATTGAGCATAGATAGCAAACTTGAAGACAAAAAACGCATCGAAATGGATGCGTTTTTTGTATCTGCTCAAAATTAAATTGAATCTTTATTTAGACTGCGGCTTTAACGGCAGCACCTCAACATTGGCTTGACCATATTGATCGGCGGCTACTTCAAGCAAATGTTCTAAGCGTAAATATTTCTGAATCACAGCATCTACATCGGCTTTGCTGAGTTTTGCTAACGCTTGATCACGTCGCTCACGGTAACGTAAATCACGACCTTGTTCTAATTGTGGCACTAACATACGGTGGATACTGCGTTCATCTTCCAAGGCAGTCACACGTTTTTTCAAAATATCGGCTTTTGCAGCTTCAACTTCTTGCAAGCTGACACCATCACGGCGCAATTCCTGCAACACTTTATGCACCGCCTGTGACACTTGAGCCGACTTGCCTGCACTGTATTGCGCAGAAATACTGAGCGCACCCGATTGTTCAAATTCACTTAAACTCAAACCACTACTAAAACCATAAACCAATGCATTTTTTTCACGTAATTCTTGCGCCAAACGTGAAGACAATTGCGATTCGCCCAAAATATAACTCAGCACCATCATGGCAGGTGTGTCAGGATGATTTACGCCCAAAGGCAAGGTCAATAAACTTTGATAACTGCCAAATTCGCGCTGTTCTGCCAATACATGCAACTTTTTCGCAGGATATGCCGTATAGGCTGAATCTAAGCGTTGATACACTTCCGTATTACGCGATTGCCCCAAACGCTGAACTAAAGTTTTTTTAATTTGTTTCGGATCAAACTCACCTGTAATGGCAATCTGTGCATAATTCATGGCGAAAAATTGACGATATAACTGCTGCACCTGCGCTTGGGTTGCAGCTTGCAGTTGTTGCTTCGCAAATCCAGGTTCGAAGTGATAGCGTAAATCGCCCTGCGGGTAAATTTCAATTAAACGCGCCATAGTCAAAGCAGCCACAGTTTCAGGCTCGGTATAAGGTCGTTCTAAACTGGATAAACTTTGAGAACGAATTAAATCAAACTGACTTTGCTCAAAACTTGGGTTTTGCATGACATCTAAAACAAAATTAAAAAACGCATTAAACTTTTCTTTTTTTGCCACAATTTGAATATGAATCGCATTAGCATCGGCTTGTGCAAAAGCCGAACCACCTGCAGCAATTGACTGATCGGCGATGTCTTGCAAACTATGCTCTTGAGATGCACGCAGCAACAAATACGCGGTTAAATCTAAAATTTCGCCCTGCTTAAATAAAGATTGTGCCGTACCAAAATTTACCGAAATAGTGGCATAGGTTTTATCATCACGAGTTGCGGTTGGAAATAATGCATACTTGGCACCATTTTTTAAGCTGCCACGCTGAATCTTTTTTTCATTTTGAATCAAAGCTTGTTTAGATTTTTGCACATAGTCTGTCACTTCTTGCTGATAACTTTTCACATCTTTCAAAGGTGTAACAGGTGTATCTTGCTGATCTAAAGTTTTTGCTGTATTTAGATTATTTTTTGCTGTGAGTGCCTGTTTTTGATCTTCAGGTGTGGGCTGAATATCGCCAATGACCCGATGCTGTGCAGTGAAGAACTGTTTTAAACGCTGATTTAGTTCATCTGCATTTAACTGTTGAATATTGTTTAAATCACGCCAATATTGTGTCCAATCACCCTGATAAGCCACAGCATAATCACTCAAGCGACCACCCAAAGCCACCGCATCATTCATTACACTGTCTGCCTGATTTTGAATCAAGTTTTTCACACGTTGTAACTCGGCATCATCAAAGTTTTTTGCCTGCTCGATACTTTGATTCAAGCCAGCTTGTAATTGCTTGGCATCATGATTCGGTGCATACAAAGCCCCCATCAGCACCAAATTAAAATCTTGATCTAACCAAGTGCTGGACTGCACCATGGTACTTTTGCCTGTTTCTACCAGTGCTTGATACAAATGCCCACTCGGTTGCAACGTATGTAAATAAGGTGACAGCGCCAAAGCGGTTTTGATCTTTTCGTCATTGCCATTTAAATACAGATTAAATTTGGCCAGTTGACTGCCCTTTTGTACCACAAAATTTCGTTGCTGAATTTTGTTACTGTCTAATCGAGGCACTTGTACTTGTTTGGGAATTTGTCGTGCTGCAATTGGACTAAAATGTTGATCAATTTGTTTTAACACCGCTGCCTGATCAAACTTGCCTGTCATCACTAAAATGGCATTATTCGGCGCGTACCATGTGCGGTAAAATTGATTTAATTCCTGCATTTTGATGGATTGCAGTTCGTTTAAATCGCCAATAGGTAAGCGTCCGAAATACTGATTGCCATAGGCCGATTTCCACACCTGATCTATCAAGACTGAAAACGGTTGATCCATCCGCACTTCACGTTCACGCTTTACAATCGCAATTTCGGCAGGCACATATTTTTCCTGCATGACCAACTTATCCATGCGTTCCGCTTCAAGATAAATCATCTCATTGACTGCGCGAGTTTCAGGACGAATGATGTTGGTGTATTTAGTCGAATAATAGTCGGTGCTGGCATTGTGCATTAAACTATATTGATCTAAACGGCGCTGAAATTCCTCGGCAGGTACATTTTCTGTACCTTTAAATGCCAAATGTTCCAACAAATGTGCCAAACCACCTTTGCCTTGGGGATCATTCAATGAGCCCGTTAAATACACCATATTCATAAAGACTTTATTTTCTTTTTGATTGGGTGCCAAAATGACTTTTAAGCCATTATCAAGTTGATATTCTTGTATTTCTTGCTGAGATTTTACTAAAACTGGCTGGGCGAAAACCACGCCATTGAATGCCAGTACACATAAAGATAAAGTGAGGGTTTTAAAACGTAGCAACTTCTTTTTCCCGATTGATTTCATTCTATTTTTGATTTGCCATCGAAAATGGCAATTTTCAACTTGAGCTTAACAGCATACCAAGCTGCGATTAAATCAACCGTAAAAATTTGCAAAATATATGATTTAAACCAAGCAAAACTTGCAAACTACTCTCATCTCAGCTTTTTTCCAATAAAGAAAGATGAAAACTTAATATGACAAAAATAAAGCAATGATCAATCGTAAATTTGACTATGCATTTGATCATTTTTAAAGGATGAAAGAAATCTAATGCAGGACATAGTTTAAATCATGATTTCGCCCTGCAAATATAGCTGTGCATAACCTGAAATTTCGATACGACCATTAGGCAACATCTTGCAATACAGTATGCCACCTCGGGCTGAAGCCTGATAAGCCACAAGTTCAGTTTGCTGCAATTTTTCTGCCCAAAGTGGTGCAATTGCAGTATGAATTGAGCCTGTAACAGGGTCTTCTGCAATGCCCATAGCGGGTGCGAAATAACGCGACACACAGTCATACTGTGCATTTTTAGAAGCAGTAATCGCAACATCATCACTCGACTGTGCTGTGATAGCTGTACGCAATTGTCCCAATTGTTTTAATAATTCAAGATTCGGCTGTTCATCTAGCACATCTTGTACCGATTCATACTCCACAATATAAGCTTGCGCATTGATATAGACATTTTTAAATGGTTTAGTCAAAGCTTGGCGTAAAATATCGGGATAATCTTCAACTTTCTGGGCAGCGCGTATCGGGAAATTCATGCAAATTTTGCCATCTTGCTGTTGCTGAACTGTAAAAATCCCCAAATTTTTCACATGAAATTGAATTGTATTTGCCTCTGTATAATCCTTAAATAAAACAAAGCTGCTGGCAAGTGTGGCATGTCCGCAAAAATCGACTTCTGTTATGGGGGTAAACCAGCGGATTTCAAAGTTTTCTGCATCTATCATTTTGACAAAAGCGGTTTCGGACAGATTATTTTCCAATGCGATATTTTGCATTAAATCATCAGCTAACCATGTTTTACTCACAAGCACGGCGGCGGGATTGCCTTTAAACAATTCATGGCTGAAAGCATCAACTTGGTAAATTTTCATGATTAAATGGTTTGTCCTAAAAATAATGACGGCTACCTAATATGAATAGGCTTTAAACATAAATGCTAAAAATATGTCATATTTATAAAATATTAGAGCTGAGGTTAGCGTGAACTTGCTAGTAAATATGGATAAGGATTCACAGCCCCATGCCCGCGTAGATAAATGCCATAATGCAAATGTGGCGGCGTGTTTTGGGCATTGCCTGACGTGCCAACAAAACCAATAACTTCACCAGCTTCAACCCAGTCTCCCACATGAATATGTTCGGCATAATCATCAAGGTGTGCATAATAATGTTGGCTTAATGCAGGCCCAGTAATCCAAATGACTTTTCCACCTAAGCGGTCTAAACCAATTTTATGCACAACGCCATCTGTCGCCGCAATGACGGCTGTACCACGCACCGCAAAAATATCAGTCCCCTGATGCTTTCGCCCTTCACTGCGTGCTGCCCCCCAGGTATCTTGTATTTGAGCAAAATTTACACCTTTCACTGGAATTTGTAGTGGAGTCACTGCGAATTCAGTTTGTTGCAATTTCCAGTATAAATACGGGGTTTGAATTCCTGCAGACTTGCCAGACACGGGTGGCTGACATGCACTAAGCAAAGCCAGCATTGAAAAGCTAAAGAAGAGTATAAAGCACCAATGACCTTGTTGCATAACATCCTAATTTATATTCATACACGTTTATCTTAATTTTATGCATTATAGATGCCTAGTCTGTTTCTGTAGTTTAATGCACACACACAAAAATAATTGTCTTTAAGCAATACTTTCCCCTATTCTTATCGCATAATAGACCCATCTTAAACACACTGTATTTGCGATTTAATTGGAAATCGCCCGTTTTTCCTTTTAAATACTCTCAATTTTCCCAATTTGTTGAATTTAAAGAAGCACTTCTTATGAAAATCGTCATCTTAAATAAACCATATGACGTTCTCTCTCAATTCCGTGAAGATGAAAAACATCTCACCATGTCGGCTTTTGTAGATGATCCAGACTTACGTTTAGCTGGGCGTTTAGATATGGATTCGGAAGGCTTGGTATTTTTGACTGATCATGGCGGCTTGAATCAGTTTATTACCAATCCAGCCAATAAAAAATACAAAACCTATTTGGTTCAAGTCGATGGTGATGTCACTGAAGATGCCTTAGCACAATTGCGTAAAGGCGTAGAACTGAAAGATGGAATAACTTTACCTGCGCAAGCGTATAAAGTCGATGAGCCTGAATGGTTGTGGGAGCGTGATCCTCCTGTACGTTTCCGTGCTTCTGTACCTACTTCGTGGATTGAAATTTCAATTTGTGAAGGTCGCAACCGCCAAGTACGTCGTATGACGGCTGCGGTTGGTTTTCCAACTTTGCGTTTAATTCGTACCAAAATTGGTTCAATTGATTTGGTGCAATTGGGTTTACAGCCTGGTGAAACCAAAGAAATTGAACCGTTGTTGTATCCTGATTTTAAAGATGTGCCTGCTGCTGAACCGTATCGCTCGCGTTCTTATGTGAAAAAACCTGGTGGTACGGGTGGCAAGCCAATCCATCAAAAGAAAAATAAAGATGGCACTACCAAGAAAAAATCAGGTACGCCACGTATTTGGCAAATGGAAGAAAGTGAGAAACCTCGTCGTAAGACCAATGGTACTACACGCCCTAATACCAAAAGCCGTGGACGTCGGGCACGTTAATGAGTTGGTGAGTCAAAACTCAACTTGTTCAAGATACAAAAATGGATGCCGAAGCATCCATTTTTTTATAGCTGAACTTTAAATTAAACTTTAACTCAGCCTTTTAACCACTGTTCTACTTTTGCCTGATCTGTAACGCTTAATGCCACTTCTGGCAATTCAATCTGCGCAGCATTCAGTTCAAAAGTCATCAACTCATCACGGCGGAATGCATGAACAGTATAAGCTGCATCCTGTTTGGCATATTGCTCAAGTGATTTTACAGATGCCTTTAAGCCATCAATCGCAACAATCACATCAAGCGCAGAAAGTCCTGCTTTTGCCGCAGCACCTTCACGATGGGCAGCTTGTACCAACACCCCTTCAGGTTTATCTGCCAATTTTAAACCAAACGGCAAAGACTTATCCTGTTTTAGCTGATAATCAACGCCAAATTCAGGCAATAACTGATCGAGCGGCAATTCATCAGTCGTGTTAATTAAATGATTGATTTGCTCCGACCAATCATCTCCTGTCAATTCTTTACATAATTCAAAGATAGTGCGCTCATGCACTTGAATGCCCTGTTGCGCATTAGCGTACAATTTCTGCATTAAGGCATCTAAGCTTGAACCACGTAAACGCAAGCCCAAATCTAAACATAAAGCCACCAAACAGCCTTTGTTATAGTAGCTGGTTCCTGCATTGTTCGAGTTTTCATCTTGACGATAGAACTTAACCCAAGCATCAAAACTAGATTCTGCTACCGTTTGAATCGCACGACCCGGATTTTGCAAATAACGATCAATTTGTGCTTTGAGCAACTCCAAATAAGCCGCCAGATCAATTACACCACTACGCAGCAATAACAAATCATCGTAATAAGACGTAAAGCCTTCAAAAATCCATAACAGCGATGTATAACCTTCCTGATTCAGATCATAATTCACAAAGCTTTCAGGACGAATGAATTTCACCAACCAACTATGAAAATACTCATGGCTGCACAGACCTAAAAAGCGCTGATAATCTTTAGAAGGTTGTTCAGGTTCGTTAGCTTTCGGCAAATCATCACGAGGTGTAATTAAACTGGTACTGTTTGGATGCTCTAAACCGCCATAGCTATTGCCTGTTGCCATGGTCATAAAGGTATAGTTTTCAAATGGCGCAGAACCAAACATAGCAATTTGCGTGGCACAGATTTTTTCAATATCTTGCTGCATACGTGCAGCATTCATTGCATGTTTACCCGAAACCACAAATTCATGTGGAATATCTGCTGCGGTAAAACTAAAACGAGTTTGTTCTGCCAATTCAAACGGTGCATCAATCAGTTCGGCATAGTTTTTGGCTTTTAAGGTATAACGCCCTTTTACCAAACTTTTTGCAATCAAACCTGTTGCAAGCTGAAAATGCTTCAGCTCATCTGGTAAAAATATTTCAACTTCAATGGCTTTGTCTTCTTGTCCATCTAAGCCCAAACAAGCACAGGCAGGATTGACATATAAACGCGTCTGATCGACATAAGCGCCACGCACCGACAAATCATAAGCGTAGACATCATATTCCACCGTAATCAATTCATGATCGGTATTAAATAAGCGCCATTTATTCTTTTCAAATTTCTGAATTTTGAGGATACGCCCTGCTTCATCATAAGCACGTACCGATTCAAGATGTTTGGAGAATTCACGAATTAAATAGCTGCCTGGAATCCAAGTAGGTAGCGATAAAACCTGAGTAGGATTAGCCAAAAAACGCACTGTGACATGCATAAGATGCTGACGATAATCGTCAAATTCGATTTGATAATGCAACATAATGGGCAATACAAAATGTATAAATAAGAACTTGACCACAAGCTTAACATTTTTTTAGCAATTGATGCGTCAAGATGAGATTTGTCTGCATTTATGGGTAGCCATCTGAGCAAAAAAGGCATAGCATTCCCTAGTCAATTGTTATTGTTTTTGCTGCTTAAAACCATTGTGACACCAATGGATTGGTGTAAATAAGGAACTTCTTTGAAACGTGTTATCTATCTGATTGCGGCGCTCTGCTGGCTCTGCAGCGCAATCACGCATGCCGCATTATTGAATATTCAAGCTGAAAGTGTCGAAGCCGAAGCATGGGCAATTTTAGACCCACAATCTGGGCAAGTGATTGCAGAACACAATAGTCACGTACAACGTGCACCTGCTTCACTCACTAAAATGATGGTGGCCTATATTGTGCTGAAAGATATTCAGGCAGGTAAATTAGACCGACATGAAATTTTGACCGCAACACCTGTGGTAGAACAAGTGATGTGGGATGAATCACAAATGTATCTAAAAGCAGGTGAGCAGATTTCGGTAGATCAATTATTGGCAGGCTTAATTATTATGTCTGCTAACGATGCTGCACTCACTTTAGGTGAACGTGTTGCAGGTGGTGTGCCGCAGTTTATTGCCCGAATGAATCAGGAAGCGCAAGCTTTGGGTATGCAAGACACACATTTTCAGAATCCGTCTGGTGTGACTATGCCTAGTCATTATTCTTCTGCGGCAGATATGGCACGTTTAGCACAAGCGATAGTGACTGAAACACCCGATTATTTGGCTTATTCAAAACAAACTAGTTTTACCTACAATCAGCACTTTCACCGTGCGACCAATATATTATTAAAACAAGACCCAAGTGTAGATGGGTTAAAAACAGGCTTCACCAAAGCTGCAGGCTACAACCTTGCCTTAACTGCAAACCGCCCAACATTGGATAGTGCTGCACCTGAGCGTCGTTTAGTGGTGGTGGTGATGGGAACCAAGAGTGCGCAAAAACGTGCTGAAGTGGCACATCAATTATTAAATTTAGCTTATAGCTATACCCGTAATGAAGTCGCGATTAAACCCAAACAAATGATTGCAGAATTGCCTGTGGTGAAATCGACCTTACGCATGTTTAAGATTGAAAGCAGTCAGCCAAAGTTTGTGACGACATCATTGTATGAACAGCCATATGCAATTAACTTGTCGCAGTTTGATCAAAGTACTCAACGTCTACAACTTGTGAATGCACAGGGCGAATTAGAAACACTTGAACCTGCACAGCGTACACAAACGCATGTCAATATTGAATTGTCTGAAAAGTTACTGACTGCGCCATTGGCACAGGTTATGAAACTGGCAACCGTACACGTTTATCAAAATAATCAATTGATTAACAGCTTTGCAATTGAAGAACAGGTCAACATTGTTGAAGCCAATATTTTTGAAAGAATCATGATGTGGTTTGGCAGTTTGTTTAATTTCTTTAGCCATCAACCTGTAGAAGATGAGAAAACTTCACTCGGTTAGAAGCCGATGATCCTCAAGAATTAAATATCACCAAGATGGGCAATGTCCCATCTTTTTTATTGTCATCTACACATCATACAAAGGGCTTAAAATGAGCCTGCAATAAAATCTGCAAATTTATAGGTATGACGCACAAATTTGCATTGAAATTATAAAAATTGCCCCGATTAACTAAAAAATGTCATAAAAAACTCGGAAAAGTGAAGAATTTGCAGAAATGTCTATAACAAATTCCACGTTTCACTTTATGATGTACCCTTAAAAAATTGAATGGATCAATAACATGACTGCTATTGCAAATGACCTCGTGGTTTCTTTCCACTACACATTGACTAACGCAGAGGGTGAAACTCTCGACAAATCTCAAGGTGAACCACTTGCCTATTTGCATGGTGCAGGTAATATCATCCCTGGTTTAGAAAAAGCGTTAGAAGGTAAAACAGTAGGTGAAAAATTTACTGTAAACGTACCTGCAGCTGAAGGTTATGGCGAATACAACCCAGACTTAGTACAAGAAGTTCCTGCACAAATGTTCCAAGGTGTAGACAACATCCAAGCAGGCATGCAATTCCAAGCGCAAACTGATGATGGCGTTCAAATCGTAACTGTAAAAGCAGTTGAAGGCGACAACGTAATTGTTGATGCAAACTTCCCACTTGCTGGTCAAGATTTAACGTTTGAAGTTGAAATCATTGAAATCCGTGAAGCTTCTCAAGAAGAATTAGATCACGGTCACGTACACGGTGCGGGTGGTCATCACCACTAAGATCAGTATTGACCGAAGCAAAAGGCAAAGTATTTTTACTTTGCCTTTTTTGTTTGTCATTCTAAAATTCAGGATAAGCACATGACTGAAAGATCCTTTCAGGCAGACTATTGCGGAAAGATCATTACAGGAAAAATCAACACAGCACATTGTCGTTTTATTGGACAATTAAACCCTTCGCATTTAAGACAATTTTACCCAGTCATGCTTATAATGAAGTCACCTTTCTAGCGCTCACATCAAGCATTCTTCCCATGCAAAACTATAATTTAGTTTGGTTCCGACAAGATTTAAGAATTTCAGATCACACCGCACTTTGGCATGCTAGCCAAGCAGGAGCTTGTATTGGCGTGGTGATTCTTTCGCCTCAGCAATATCGTTTACATCACGATGCGCCCATTAAAATTGACTTTTACTTGCGTCAATTAAATGCACTAAAAGACGAACTCGCACAACTCAATATCCCACTGATTGTTCAAATTACACCATCTTGGGCTGACATTGCACAAACACTGCTCCAACTATGCCAAACATTGAAGGACTCTCATCCGATTCAAAATATTTATGCCAATATTGAATTGGGAGTGAATGAGCTAAAACGTGATCTTGAAGTTCAACAAACCTTGAACCAACACGGTCAGGATTTGGTTTTGTACCATGACCGCACGCTTTTTCCTGTGGGTACGGTGCGCAATCAGAGCATGAAACCGTATCAGGTATTCAGCGCATTTAAAAAATATGCCTATCAACAGTTGAGTGTCAGTATTCCGCGTTGCTTTCCTCTGCCACAAGCTCAAACGTCGATTCAACTTCCTGAACAATATCTCTCTACTGTACCAAGTTTAGAACACTTAGGTTTCGACCCACTTCCAACGGCACAACAAAATTTATGGGCAGTCACGGAACAACATGCACAGCAATTGTTGGATGATTTTACGCGTGAACAAATGCAAGATTATCAGCAACAGCGTGATTTTCCAGCGTTGTCTGGTACCAGCCAATTATCTGCGTATTTAAACTGTGGCATTCTCTCCATTCGGCAATGTCTGGCTGCGGTTTTTGCGCATTCACAAGGACATTTTCATCTTGAAAATACAGGGCAACAAACTTGGTTAGATGAATTACTGTGGCGTGAGTTTTATCAACATATTTTGTTTGATTATCCCAAAGTTTCAAAGCACCGCCCTTTTAAAGATCAGACCGCGCAGGTGGCGTGGCGAAATGATCCTGCAGGTTTAGCAGCATGGCAACAAGGAAAAACAGGCATCCCCATTGTGGATGCAGGCATGCAACAACTTTTGCAAACGGGCTGGATGCATAATCGAGTCAGAATGATTTGCGCAATGTTTCTGTGCAAAAACCTGTTAATTGACTGGCGCTTGGGCGAACAGTGGTTTATGCAACATTTAATTGATGGTGATTTGGCTGCCAATAACGGTGGCTGGCAATGGTGTGCCTCGACTGGTACAGATGCAGTGCCCTATTTTAGGATTTTCAACCCTGTGAGCCAATCACAAAAGTTTGACCCCAATGGTGATTATATTCGCACATGGCTACCTGAACTGGCACATTTAGATGCCAAAAACATTCATGAACCGTATGTGAAAAATCCAAACCTAAAACTGGATTATCCTCATCCAATTGTAGATTTAAAACTTAGCCGATTACGTGCCATAGAAGCCTTTAAACAGCTTTAAGAGTACAAACAGGAGATTGGTCAGTCTCGCCCCCATCTGCCATAGGTTAGCATGATGGGAGATTCAACGATTAAACCGACAGTTAGGCGGCTTGCTCGTCACGTTTAAAGACCAATTCGCCTTTTAAAGAACTGTCTGCATCGAAATAATAACCTTCACTATTGAATGCTTTTAAGTCTTCTGCGCGTTCTAATTTATTCTCGATGATAAAACGTGCCATCAAACCACGGGCTTTTTTGGCAAAAAAACTGATGACTTTATATTTACCATTTTTCTGATCTAAAAATACAGGTTTAATAATTTCAGCCTGAATTTTTGCTTCCTGCACCGACTTATAATATTCATCGGAAGCTAGATTAACTAATAATGCCGACTGGTTATGTTTTAAATCTTGGTTAATTAAATTGGTGATGATATCGCCCCAGAAACGATACAAATTTTCACCGCGCGCATTATGCAACTTAGTGCCCATTTCCAAACGATACGGCATCATTAAATCCAATGGACGCAATAAGCCATATAAGCCAGAAAGCATGCGCAAGTGTTGTTGAGCAAACTCAATCTCTGCAGCAGATAAACTATAAGCATCTAAGCCTGTGTACACATCACCTTTAAAGGCAAACATGGCCTGACGTGCATTGGCAAGATCAAACTCTGCTTGCCAGTCACGAAAACGCTCGACATTCAAAGTGGCAATTTTTTCACTGACACTCATTAAACTGGCAATTTCTGTAGCAGAAAGTTTACGTGCTACATCAATTAACTCTTGTGAATGTTGAAGTAATCTAGGTTGAGTATATTCATCGCTTGGTAATGCAGTTTCATAATCTAAAGTCTTGGCTGGAGAAATTAAAGCGAGCATAAACCACCTAAATAAAAAATACTGCGCTCACTATAGCAGCAGCTTTCAACAAACTCCAATGCGTGTTTTTGTTTAACCCTATCGGAAAAACACGTTGCGTTGTATTGCTAGAAGATGATCTCTTAGATCAATCCAACGTGGAGGCTGAGGTGCTTTTATTTCAGTGTCTGCTTTAAAAAAACATTGATTCACTCTGATCAGTTGAGCTTATTTTTTTTATAGTACTTGCAACATTTCTCTAGGCAATAAAAAACCCACTTAACTCTCCCAAATTAAGCGGGTTAAATAAAAATTATTTTGTTGTATTGTTCTTGCTGCTTAATATACGGTTGCGATGTGTCATTTAGATGACATTTCAATTAAAAAATTAATAGGATCTGTTGACATTTGCTGTATAAAAAAATAGCGAGATAGTAAAATTCAATCGCCAAACCAAATTCACTACTCGCTATACCTCGTACAATGTTGAATGATCAACACTGGTCTAAGTTAAAAGCTATTCTCGCAATTTTAATATTTATCTCAAATCAAATTTGAGAAATTTTTTTGAGGCAATCCTATATCGTATTAGAACAGGATGCCCTTCGAGAGATTTACCCGAGGTTTTTGGTAATCCAAACTCAATTTTTAAAAAGTACAATCGCTGGTCTAATAAAGATAAGATAATGAAAATATTTAAAATATTCTCAGAGAACGCTGATCGTGAATGGATATTTATTGATGCTACTCATGTTAGAGCACACCAACATTCAGCAGAAATCCCTAATCAGGATATTTCAAAAAGTGTTGGGGGTAATAATTCTAAAATTCACTTAGCTGTTGACTCTCACGGTAACCCGATCGAATTTATTATTTCAGATGGAACCACCCATGATGTCAAAGTTGCCCCTATTTTAGTCGAACAATTAGATTTAACTGACACTGAAATAGTCTGTATGGATAAAGGCTATGATTCTGAAATATTAAGAGAGCAGATTAAAAATTAAAGTGCTAAAGCGAATATACCGAAGAAATCAAACACGAAATCAAGTAATGATCATATGGACTGGTATTTATATAAAATCAGACACTTAGTTGAGAATGCTTTTTGCCGTTTGAAGCAATTCCGAGGAATTGCTACACGGTTTGATAAACTAAAGCGAAACTTTCGAAGCGCAGTTGCCTTAGCTTGTATTTATCTGTGGCTGCCTTTATGAAATGTCAACAGACCCTATTTTTAATTTAAAAATCAAGTATAAATTTTAAACATCCAACGTCTTTGCAGCTTGGTTTAACCTTTCCATTCAAACTCACTAAAAGATTGGTCTTCTTTCAGAGTATTTTCTACCGCTTGCGCCAATTGATTTAATAAACTTTGCTCGGTAATTCGTTCTAGCCAGTCTTGTTCCTCATTTGGGTATGAAGTAATTTCACAAACAAGATGCCCATCTTCACCACGGCTTTGACAGTTTACTGCCAAAGGCAGCGCATGTTGATCTACACTTACAGCGACTTGTGCACCACTCTGCGGCAACGTTTGAAAGCCATAATGAGATAAGTTTTGTGAAAGTAAATTCGCCACATAATTCTGTGCCAGAGTGCAATCTTGTAACTCTTGTTTATTTTCACAATTCGCCATAAATTTTAATTTGCGCATGCTCGAACCCAAAGGCTTTTTTCTTGTATGGGTTTAGCATAAGCAATAAAACGCAAACAGCCAAGCAAAAGCTTGGCTGTTTCAGCATAAAGTCTAGGCTTTGCGACTCTTCATCGCAGCCCCTATCGTTTTGGCTTATTCTGTCACTTGAATATTCAGACCTGCCACACCTGCAAGCTCAGTAAAGGTAGGGAAACTTGTTGCTACTGTTTCTGTACCTACAATTTTAATTTCACCAGAAGTACGCAAGCCTGCCATAGAGAAACTCATGGCGATACGATGGTCATGATGTGATTCAATCTCGCCGCCTGTAAATATCGCTGACCAGTCGCCTGCTTTGCCTTTACCCTGAATGATGATGCCATCGTCAGTTGGTGTGCAGTCAATGCCCATGGTTTTTAAACCATCTGCCATCACTTGAATACGGTCTGATTCTTTTACGCGCAATTCTGCAGCACCTGTCAGTACAGTTTGACCTTCAGCACAAGCTGCAGCAATGAACAATGCAGGAAATTCATCAATTGCCAATGGCACTTGATCTTCAGGAACATGAATCCCTTTTAAAGTACGTGAACCACGAATACGAATATCTGCAATTGGTTCACCGCCTGCAATACGTTCATTTTCCACGCTCAGGTCTGCACCCATTTGTTTCAGAATTTCAATCACACCTGTACGGGTTGGGTTAATGCCCACCGCTTCTAAGGTTACATCTGAATTTTCTGTAATGGCTGCACCCACCATGAAGAATGCCGCAGATGAAATATCAGAAGGTACTTGAATATCTGTACCCACCAATTTACCGCCGCCTTGCAATGAAATACGGTTACCTTCAGTTTTCACTTCATAACCAAATGCTCGTAACATACGTTCGGTATGGTCACGCGTTGGTTCAGGCTCAGTCACTGAAGTTTCACCTTCTGCCCAAAGCCCTGCCAATAAAATACCAGATTTCACCTGTGCAGATGCCATTGGCAAATCATAGTGAATACCTTTCAGCGCTTGCGCACCTGTAATCGATACTGGCGGTGTGCCACGTTCACCCGTCGTTTGAATTTGTGCACCCATTTCACGCAATGGTTTAGCAATACGTTCCATTGGACGCTTGGTCAGTGACGCATCACCTGTCATAACAGAATCAAACTGCTGTGCAGACAACATGCCTGCCAACAAACGCATAGATGTGCCTGAGTTACCCATATAAATTGGGCCTGCAGGTGCTTTTAAACCTTGCATACCTACGCCATAAATGGTGACCTCACCATTTTTAGGGCCTTCAATGCTCACACCCATATCACGAAATGCTTGCAAAGTCGCCAATGCATCTTCACCTTCAAGGAAACCTGTCACATGCGTAGTGCCTTCGGCAATTGCACCAAACATAATTGAACGATGTGACACAGATTTGTCACCCGGTACGGTAAATTTACCTTGGAAAGTCTTAGCACCTGGCAAAATCGTAAATTGTTGTGTCACGTTATTGTTCTCCATAAAAGGTTTCTTGGCGAGCATATGATTAAAATGCTGTCGTGCCGCTTGTGCATGTCCAAGCAAGCCCATTAAAGCATGCGAGTCTTCTTGTTCAATCAGTTGGCGAATAATCGCGAGTTGACTTTCAAAGCCATCCACCGCTTTTAACAATGCAGTTTTATTGGCCAAGAAAATGTCATGCCACATTTGTGGATCGCTGGCAGCAATACGTGAGAAGTCACGAAAGCCACCTGCAGCATAGCGGAAAATGTCTAAATTATCTTCCCGATTTGCCAATTGTTCGACCAAATTAAAGGCCATTAAATGTGGAAGATGACTGGTATACGCCAATACCTCATCATGTTTTTCCACATCCATGCAAATTACTTCGGCTTTGGCGCTTTCCCACATTTGAATCAGTTTATTGACTGCCCACGGCGCACTGCTTGGCAATGGTGTCAAAATAACTTTGTGATTGGCAAATAAATCAACCTTGCCTGCATGCACGCCTGTATGCTCTGCCCCAGCAATTGGATGCCCGGGTACAAAACCTGCAGGTAAATGTTCTCCAAAAACCGCTTTGGCTGCAGCCACGACACTGCCTTTGGTGCTGCCTACATCGGTCAGAATTACATTATCTGCCAAATGTGGCTGAATTAATCGCAAGACTTTTTCTGTGGCTTGCACAGGTAGCGCCAACACCACTAAATCTGCGCCTTGTACCGCATCTACAGGATTGTTAAAGCCTTGTTCAATTAATCCTAATTCCAAAGCATCTTGCAGCGTTTTTTCAGAACGGGTCGATGCCACAATATGCCGACTTAAGTTTTCTGCCAGCATTACACGTGCCAAACTCGAGCCTATTAGCCCGAGTCCGATAAATGCAACTTTTTCAAACAATGGTTGCGCCATGTTTTATGCCTTCGCTTCCTTGCCCAATACTTTGGCTAATGCACGCAGGAACTTGGCATTTTCTGCTTCTGTGCCAATTGAAACACGTAAATGGGTCGTAATACCCACAGGACGTACAATTACACCTTCTTTCAATAAGGCATTAAAAGTTTGACCCGGATCGGCTTCTACATCTACCAAAATAAAGTTAGCACGTGAAGGCACATAATTCAGACCCAATGCTTTAAAGCCTGCTTCCAATTGCGCCATGCCTGCTTTGTTGGCAATACGTGATTTTTCGATAAAATCTTCGTCTTTTAATGCCGCAACCGCAGCCACCATTGCCAAGTGATTGACGTTAAATGGTTGACGAATACGGTTTAAATAATCGGTCACTTCTGCAGAAGCTAAAGCAAAACCAACGCGCAGCGCCGCCAAACCATAGCACTTAGATAAAGTACGGCTCACGATTAAGTTTGGATATTGCTCAAGGAATTTAAGGCTATTGAAGTTCTCTGGAAAATATTCCACATAGGCTTCATCTAATACCACAATCACCCGTGCAGGAACTTTTTGCATAAAGGCTTCAAATTCAGCCTCTTCAAACCATGTGCCTGTTGGGTTATTTGGGTTGGCAATAAAGATTAACTTGGTGTTGTCTTGAATTGCTGCCGCCATAGCATCCAAGTCATGTGAAAAACCTTTGGCAGGCACTTCAATCGCTTGAGCATTAATCGCTTGCGTTACCAAAGCATATACTGCAAAGGCATGTTGGCTGTACAACACTGAATCTTGATCTGAAACGAATGCGCGAGCAAACATTTCTAGCAAATCGTTTGAACCATTACCCAAAGTAATACGGTCATGCGCAAAGCCAAATTGTTTTTGAATTTGGTCTTTTAAAATAAAACCACCACCATCTGGATAGCGACCAATTTCAGCAATTTCTGCTGCAACGGCTTCTTTGACTTTGTCTGAACAGCCCAATGGGTTTTCATTTGAAGCAAGTTTGACGATATCTGTAATCCCCAACTCACGCTCAAGTTCACTGATTGGTTTACCTGGTTGATAAGGCTTTAACTTCGAGATGCCTTCATTGGCTGGGACAAACGACATTTTACACTTCCAGTTGACTAGGTGGTGAATGTGGCGCGCATGACAAACATGCACACCACTGAATTAAATACGATTACAACACGGCAGCAGGATAAGAACCCAAGACACGAATTTCTTTCACCAATGGACGGATTTCTTCAATCGCTGCACGGACATTGTCTTGCTCGACATGCCCTTCTAGGTCAATGAAGAATACATAGGCCCATTTTTCAGGCAAGGCAGGACGTGTTTCAATACTGGTCAAGCTAATATTATGCTTCGCAAATGGCGCAAGAATCTCAAGCAACGCCCCTGCGCGGTCATGTGCAGACACCAACAATGAAGTTTTGTCATTGCCACTAGGTGGAACTTTCTCACGACCAATCACCAAGAAACGTGTGGTATTTTCTGGGTTATCTTCGATATTGCTATGTAAAATTTCAAGTTCGTAAATATTGGCCGCAATTTCAGAAGCAATTGCAGCAGAATGCCATTCATTACGAATACGGCGTGCTGCTTCTGCATTGGAGCTGAGTGCTACACGCTCTACACCCGGATAATGTACATCTAACCATTTACGGCATTGTGCCAAAGTTTGCTGATGCGCATAAATTTGTTTAATGCTGTCTTTACGAGTGTTTTCTGACACAAGGAATTGGTGATGAATACGCAATTCCACTTCACCAATCACATTTAATGGCGATGATTTAAAGCAGTCTAAAGTATGGTTCACCACACCTTCAGATGAGTTTTCGACAGGCACTAAACCATAGTGCGCACTACCTGCTTCCACTTCACGGAAGACTTCATCAATAGTAGGCAAAGGACGCACAATCGCGTCTTGACCAAAATGTTTAAGTACTGCGGAATGCGTATAAGTACCAATTGGCCCTAAAAACGCAATACTTTGTGGCGCTTCAAGTGCCAAACATGCCGACATAATTTCACGGAATAAACGTGCCATGGTCACATCAGACAACGGCCCTTCGTTGCGTTCCATAACATTACGTAAAACTTGCGCTTCACGTTCAGGACGGTAAAACAACGGGCTCTCTTCTGCTGCAAATTTTGCTTTCGCCACCGCTTCAGCAAGTCGTGCTCGACGGTTAATCAGCTGCTGAATCTGTTGATCTACAGAGTCAATATCTTCACGGATTTTAGCGAGATCAAGAGAAGTCGTTGTGTTCTGATCGTCTTGGATCATTGTTATGTCGCCCTTCATAAACATTTTGCAAATAGTATAACAATAGTTAGCTTTCAAATGTTGCGCAATACAACTTTCAGTGTTTCAGATTTAAAAACATACAGTTGATCAAAGCATCACCAATCTATACATTTAAGCCGCAACTTTGCACAACGTACCGCTTAAAACTGGGCAACTATGCTTTTCTTTTTTGCATCTCTAATTCTAAGCGGTGTAATTTTATTTTTAAGTGTAATTATCAATCAGCTCATTGCTTTTAAGTCTGATCAAATTCATAAAAAAAGAGCCAGCACTGGGCTGACTCTGGAGATGATCCTTGATCTTTATTCAATTGGACTTTTAGGCATTGTTTTAACGCCCCAATAAACCACGCGCGACAATTTCTTTCATAATTTCATTGGTTCCACCGTAAATTCGCTGGATTCGCGCATCGACAAAGAAACGAGAAATCGGGTATTCCGTCATATAGCCATAACCGCCAAACAGTTGCAGCAATTGATCGGCAATTTTCATTTGCATATCTGTCGCAAAGCTTTTTAAAGCGGCTGCAGTTTCGACGTCCAGTTTGCCCTGCATATACAATTCGACGTTTTGATTATAAAAAGCAGCGGTTGCCAATTCATCAATTTTAGCCTGTGCCAAAACAAAACGGGTATTCTGGAACTGACCAATGGCTTGTCCAAACGCCTGACGCTCTTGCACATATTGTGTGGTCACATCAATTGAACCACGAATAGCACCCAATGCTGTGGCTGCAATCGCGGTACGTTCACGTGGCAATTCTTGCATTAAATAGGCAAAACCATGCCCTGCCTGTCCCAACAGTTGGTTTTTCGGCACTTTGACATTGTCGAAGAATAGCTCTGACGTATCTTGTGAATGCAAACCAATTTTTTCCAAATTGGTGCCTTTTTTAAAGCCTTCCAAGTGAGTATCGACCAACATGAGCGACACGCCTTTGGCACGTGCTTGCGGATCAGTTTTTACTGCCAAAACCACCAAGTCTGCATGCTGACCATTGGAAATAAAGGTTTTAGAGCCATTCAGTACATAATGATCTTCTTGCAAAATGGCATTAGTACGCATGGCTTGTAAGTCTGAACCCGCACCTGGCTCGGTCATGCCAATTGCACCAACTACTTCACCCGACACCATTTTAGGTAGCCAGTATTGTTTTTGTTCTTCTGTACCAATATGCAAAATGTACGGCGCAGCAATTTCAGAGTGACAGGAAATACCTGTAGAGAGTGCGCTATAACCTGCACGTGCCGACTCTTCGACCAACATTAGGGAATAATGCGTTGGAACACCATAGCCGCCATATTCTTCAGGCACATCAATACATAAAAAACCATTTTCACCTAACAGATTCCACACGCTGCGCGGCATGATGCCCTCACGTTCCCACGCAGCATAATGCGGTGCAATATGCTCCTGCATAAAACGTCGAAAGTTATCTCTAAATAATTCTAAATCAGCATCATAAGCCAGCATATCCAATCCTTTATTTTTCAATTGTTGTTTTGAATAGTATCCATGCTATGCATTTTTATACAGGCTGTCATGTGTTATCCCTACAGATTGTCTTACTTTACAGTCAAACTTTAGTCGTCATTTCAGATATGCAATGAAACTTATGGCAGCTCGTACAAGCTGAAGCTGTGAATAGTGCTGCAAACTGTTGCCGAAGTTTATACACTAGTATACTAACTAAAGATGTGTGTGAACTCGCTTATGCCAAATACAAACCCCAATAAAAGAAATATTTATAAAGATGCAGAACATCCATTCGCACAATTTATTCGAATTATTGGCAAAGGCAAAACAGGCGCACGTTCACTGACCTATGACGAGGCCTATCAAGCTTTTTCTATGATTTTGCGCAATGAAGTGTTGGATGTGCAATTGGGTGCTTTTTTAATGTTGCTGCGTGTGAAGGAAGAATCTGTAGAGGAGTTGGCAGGTTTTGTACAAGCTACCCGTGATCAACTGCAATTTAAACCGCTTCAGGTCGATTTAGACTGGTCATCTTATGCAGGTAAACGCAGACATTATCCGTGGTTTTTATTGGCAGCGCTGACTTTAGCAAAACATGGCTATAAAGTGGTGATGCATGGTGCTTCTGGGCATACCATCAACCGTTTATATACCGAACAAGCACTGCAATATTTAGATTATCCAATTTGCCAAAATGACCTAGACGTTGAGCAACAATTAGCGCAGCGTAATTTTGCTTATTTACCTTTAGATGTTATTTCACCGATTTTGAGTGAGTTGATTAATTTACGCAATGTGATGGGTTTACGCTCACCCATTCATACCCTTGCCCGTTTAATCAATCCATTTAATGCCAAAGCCACCATGCAGGCGATCTTCCACCCCGCTTATCGCAGCTCGCATCAACAAGCCGCATTTCAGTTGGGTTATCAAAACAGTGCAGTAATTAAAGGCGAAGGCGGTGAATTTGAGCGCAACCCTGATGCCAAGACATTAATTTGTGGCATCAAAAATGGCGCTTTATATGAACACGAACTGCCTAAACTGACCGATAACCGTAGCCCTGTAGAAGAAGAATTGGATTTGGCAGTATTTAAAGCCGTCTGGCTAGGTCAGCAAACTCATGAGTATGGTGAAGTCGCCATTACTGAAACCATGGGTATTGCTTTATATACCATGGGTGTTTGTGATGATTATGCGGCAGCAATGCAAAATGCACAGCAGCTTTGGCAAAATCGTCACAACTAAAACGTCATTGAAGATACAAAAAAAGACACCCATCTCAGGTGTCTTTTTTATCTTTCAATTTTCATGAAAGCAGTTTTGCATCATTTAAACAAAACGAATCGGTTTAAATTCTTCATGCTTGTGATGATCGTCATCACACTGCTCGCCTTCTTCTTTAGTGCCACGGTCAATATAGCCACTACGCTCAGTTTCAGGCAGGTTTTTCATTTCCCACGCATACACTGCTTGCATACAAATTTGACGTTGCTCTTGGGTCAGCGCAACACCATTAGGCCACTTGCCAATTTCAATTGCCGTTTTTAAACGTCCAACAATTTCAGGATCGAGTACGGCAAGCATTTGTTCAATATTCATCATTCATCCTGCTGTTGCATTGATTCAAAATCTTGATTCCACCCTAACTTGGTTCGACAAGCCATATAGAAGTCATAACCTGGTGGATGTAATAAATTTAATTTATAAGGATGTTTGCGGATATGCAAACTATCTCCAACATTTAATGAAACACTATGTTGACCATCGGCACTGACCATCGGCAACACACGGTTTTCACGAATATTGATTTTAATTTCGCTGTGTCCACCCACCACAATTGGGCGTGAAGATAAGGTATGAGGATGCATAGGCACCAATGCAATTGCATCCATGCTCGGATGCACAATTGGGCCACCACCCGACAAAGCATAAGCCGTTGAACCTGTTGGGGTCGAAACGATTAAACCATCACTGTGCTGACGATAGACATATTGCCCATCAATATTCAGTTCAAAGTCAATCATGTGAACCGACTTACCCGAATGTAGCACCACATCATTTAAGGCAATGGCTTCATAAATGATTTCGCCTTTAGAGCGCACTTCCATTTCCAGTAAAAAACGGCGGTCTGACTGAAAATGCCCTTGCAAAACCTGATCAAGTTTAAAGATTACTTCTGTCGGTTTAATATCGGTTAAAAAGCCTAAACGCCCGCGGTTCACACCAATTACAGGGGTATTGTATTTAACCAAAGCGCGTGCTGCATGCAGCAATGAACCATCACCACCCACCACAATCACCAAATCGACCACTTCGCCTAATAAAGCACGGCTAACTGTTTGGGTATTGTTATAAGGTACAAGTTGAGCAGTGTCAGAATCAAAAACGGGATGCAAACCCAATCCTAAAATATGGTCGTGAATCAGACATAATGTTTCTACAACAGAATATTTGTCTGGACGACCAATCAGTCCAATGTTCCGAAAGTTCTTATGTGAAATTTGCACCTGCGATATCGCTCCGCTACGATTCGACGCCTATCATAGCACTAACCTAGTTGATTTAAAAAAACTTTAGTGATTCAAAATTCTAATTTTTTAGTACACTATTTCTCATCATTTATCGTTATATTATCAAACTTTTTCATACACAAATTTTTCGCAAAATAAGATAACTATAAAACGAGAAAAATCAAATATATTTAAAATTTCTAACAAGCTAAAACAATAAAAAATCTGTATGCTACACACTTCTAACCACATCTTTTTTTACTCTTAAATTCTAAAGAATATATCGGTCATTTTTATGAATCTTAATAAATATTTAGCCATTTACGGAGCAGGAATATTTTTTGCTGGACTTATGTTTTTGGCTAAACATGATTACTTAAATTTCTATCAAGAAAAAGCGCAAGAATTTAACACTAATAAACCCGTAAGTTTTGTTCAGCCTATTGAAAACAAGGTTAGTCTTTCTCAAAACACCCTACCAAATCAGTCAGACAAAAATCTTTTGGAACAACTTAAAGTAGATATAGAAGATACAAAACTGTCCTTCCCTTTGCAAAATGAAGATAAATCAACCTTTATAGATGTAATTCTCATAGATAAAGATGTTGCCTATACCATTATTACCCCGCTAACAAAATCTGATTTTACCGCAGAATATATTCGCTTGATTACTGAAACCAATTGTAATGATGAATATTTGCAACCCTATTTAAATGCAGGTTTTAGTTTTACTTATAAATTTTTTGACCTACACATGAATCGTATCTTGGACTTAAGCACCAACCTTAATCACTGCGAAGGTTTACAACAAGCTAATACTATTTAATTAAATTGAGCATAATTTTTCCCTTCAGTCACAGATTAATTATTGCAAATTCAGTAAAAGCTTCGCATGATTAGCAAAATTTATCAGGATCTTATCGCGATTTATGAAGTCTGAGCGTGGCATAGGCATAATTGCATTACTATTTTGCATCATCGTTATTGGTGGATTTATTGCATTTAGTATCTACTTGATTCGTCTGGATAATATTGTCAGAGACAAATTTGAAGGACAGCGTTGGGATATTCCAGCCAAGGTTTTTGCACGCCCATTAGAAGTGTATAACAATGCACCTGTCAGCCAGACCGACTTTACTCAAGAACTAAAACTGCTTGGCTATAAAAATACAGATAATTACGCTAAATCAGGCAGTTATGTCAGCGATGGTAATACTTTATTTGTGCATACCCGTGGTTTTGACTTTGGCGATAGTGTTGAACCTGAACAGGTTTTAAAAGTCAGCTTTGCCAATAATCAAATTAGTGAGGTGAGTGCCACCAAGCCTTCTAATACAGGCATTGCACGTTTAGAACCGATGTTGATTGGCGGAATCTATCCGCAGCACAATGAAGATCGAGTGCTGATTAAACTGAATAAAGTGCCTAAACCACTCATTGAAGCTCTTATTGCCACCGAAGATCGTAATTTCTATCAACACCACGGCGTTTCAATTCGTGGTACTGCACGTGCCATTGTCAGCAACGTCACGGGTGGCAAACGTCAGGGTGGTTCTACCCTTACGCAGCAATTGGTGAAAAACTTTTATTTAAGCCCAGAGCGCACTTTAAAACGTAAAGCCAATGAAGCACTCATGGCTATGCTGATTGAGTTGCATTACAGCAAAGATGAAATTTTAGAAGCCTATTTAAATGAGGTGAATTTAGGTCAAAACGGTAACTATTCTATTAATGGTTATGGTCTAGCTTCACAGTTTTATTTTGGTATGCCGTTGCGTGAGCTAAACATTTCACAACAAGCCTTTTTGGTCGGTTTGGTACAAGGTCCATCATTATATAATCCTTGGCGCAACCCTGAAGCTGCCAAAAAACGTCGTGACATTGTACTAAACAATATGTTGGTGATGGGTTATTTAAACCAAGAACAATATGAAAAAGAAACTGCGCGTCCCTTAAATGTCATTACAAAACCGAACATTGGCCCTGCCCGTTTCCCTGACTTTTTAGATATTGTCCGCCGTCAATTACGTACTGAATATCAAGAAGGAGATTTGACCAATCAGGGTTTGCGTATCTTCACGACGCTTGATCCGATTGCACAAACCAACGTACAAAATGCTTTTAAAGCATCGGTTGAGCGTTTAAGCAAAGCCAATCCAAAGCGTTTAAAAGAATTACAAGGCGCGGTGCTAATTTCTCATCCTGAAAATGGCGAGTTAGTGGCAGCGGTAGGTTCTACGCAAGATTTTACGGGTTTTAACCGTGCCTTGGATGCCAAACGTCAAGTTGGCTCACTGCTCAAACCAATTATTTATTTAAGTGCGATTGAGTCTGGTCGATATAACTGGGCAAGTCCTGTAGAAGACAGCCAAATCAGCATCCCAATTGATGGTAAATCTTGGACACCACGTAATTATAGCGGCAGCGATCATGGGATTGTGTCTATGTCACAAGCCCTATCTCAGTCTTATAACCTATCTGCAGTTCGTTTGGGACAGGAGTTTGGATTATCTACCTTCCGTAATCACCTCATTAAATTTGGTGTACCAAGTGATGCGGTTCCGCAATATCCATCTATTTTCTTGGGTGCAGTAGATTTATCGCCTATGCAGGTGATGGACATTTACGGTAACTTTGCCACAGGTGGTTTTAAATATCCGACCAAAGCGATTCGCACCGTAGTCGATGCCAATGGACGTTTACTGGATCGTTATGGTTTAACCGTACAACAAACTATTGATCCTTCTGCCGCCTATATTTTGAATTATGGCTTACAGCAAGTGATGAGTTCTGGTACAGGTCGTTCAGCTTACAATAGCTTATCGACAGATTTGAAATTGGCGGGCAAATCAGGTACCACCAATGATACCCGTGATTCATGGTTTGCAGGCTATTCAGGCAATTATTTAACCGTTGTATGGCTCGGTTTGGATGATAACAAAGTCACAGGCTTAACAGGCTCGTCTGGTGCTTTGCCCGTGTGGAGCAATGTAATGCAGCAATTGCGCCAAAAACCTGTCAACTTACGTCAGACTGAACAAATTCAATGGCATTGGATTGACCGCAATACGGGACATTTATCGGCGCAAGGCTGTGAAGGCGCGATGTACATTCCTATAAATCGTAATAATGTACCGCGTCAGGCAACCGCATGTGGTTTTTCACACTATCAAGTTGAACCCGTTTACCAACCCGATACCGAAACTCAGCAAGCAGCTCCTGAGACCAGTGATAGTATCGAAAATTATATCCGTGAAACAGAACCTGTAGCGGATGACAATACCGATGGTCGTGTCATCTCAAGCGGCAGTTATATCAATTAAACTTGAGGATATCGGTCAGTTAGACTTATGAAATTATCTCTTTTAAGGCAAGTTTTTTTCACCACGTTTGTAGTCGGCACGATGGCAACGATTGTAGCTTGCCAGAGTTTACCTGAACCGCCCGCACCTCAGCCTACGCCTGAGAAACCTCACACTGTGACTACACCAGAAGGTGTGGTGATTCGTCCTTATGAACGTGAAGAAATTAAGCGTCAATCGTTGCAAGTGGTGGTGCCGAAACAAAGCGTACAACAAAAATTAGAAGATGGCCGTAGTTTGCCTGCTTTTCAAAAGTTGATGCAGCAAACCCAGACCGCGTATAAAAAAAGCCAATTCAATCAGGCCGAAACTGCGGCTTTGCAAGCGCAGCGACTTGCCCCGCAAGCGGCTGAGACCTATTTATATTTGGCTTTAATTGCCAACCAAAAGAAACAACCTGCCAATGCCGAAGCTTTGGCACGTCGTGGTTTGACTTATGCTCAAAGCCCTGCCATGAAACGTCAATTGTGGTTAGTCCTTCAAAAAGCAGCACAGCAACAAAATAATGCCAAAAGCCTTGCGGAAGCCCAACAAGCTTTGAAGGATTTGTAAGGACGATGATTTAATAAACTAAAAATCGCTGAGTGTAATTACATCAGCGATTTTTTATTTGTCAAACCAGAAATTCAAATAAAACGTACGCCTGCAATGCCATAGGCATGATGCTGCTCTGCCGTAGCAAAATCATCCTGAGTTAAGCCACCCAAAGCAAAAACAGGAATATCGACAGATTCAGCGATCTGCTGGAATTTTTCCCATCCTAAAGGTGTGGCATCATGATGCGTGGTGGTTACTAAAACAGGACTGAGTAAAATTGCTTCACAACCAATTTGCTGTGCATGTTGTGCCGAAACAATATCATGACACGCTGCAATATAACGCTGCCCAACTTTTAAATCGCCCTTTTGTAATTGCATCAGTTGCGATTGTTTTAAATGAATTGCTGCAATGGCGTGTTGCTGAATCGTATTTAATTGCTTCCACAATTCCAAATTGATAATCACTTGCCCCAGTTGCTCAATGCAATATTCTGACAATTCGACCTTGCATGCAGCATTGGGTTCAACCCGCCAATACAGCAGTTTTTGCTTAGGCAAATTTGCTAAATGTTTTAAATCTTCACTGACTTTAATTGCCTGTTGCCACACTAGTCGTTGCACAATTGCACGATTGGCTTGTGGAAAATTCAGCTCTAAAAGTTGCGGACGGCTAAACCATGTCCAAGGCACTTGAATATCTTTTAATAACGCTGCGGGTACAGCAGCCTGAAAAATATGCAGATTGACAATCACATCATCATATTCATGGCAAATAATATCAAAAGCATGCCAATGCTGTATGCCAACACCAACTTCTTCAAACACTTCACGGCGGCAAGCATCTACAGGAGTTTCGCCTGCTTCCACTTTCCCACCTGGAAATTCGTGTTTATTGCCCTGATGTTGTTTGGCTTCGCGCCAACCCACCAACACTTTGTTTTGATGAAATAACAGCGCAATTGCCACATGAATATTTGGCTTGGACATGAACCCGATTCCTTTTTTGCAATGTACGTTTTACTGCAAATTGTAGACTTTTATAAAATTAAAAATAATCCGTTGACAGGTTTACATGATAATGATTATCATTTAAAACAATTCTTACACACCACGGAGTAACTCAAAATGAACGCCCCATTTAACTTATTTTCACGTCATTCAGACACTCAGCATGCCCTACCTATGTTACATTCAAATAACTTGTTCGCGCTAGGACGCGAAATTCGTATTTTGCATGCAGGCGAAGAATATCGTTTACGCTTAACCCGTAACAATCGTCTTATTCTCACAAAATAATTAAAATAATCAACACAATAATAAACGTGGAAACAGCAGTATGAATCAGCGCATACTGCTTTTAAGTTCTGACTTGTTTAATTTTAACTTGCTTCCTAAAACCAATCATATTTACAACTGGGCTTTAGGCAACAAAATACGCACTTTTAAACCACCTTGTTCAGCACGTGAAAATTCAATTTTTCCTGCATGCAACTCTATAATTTTCTTACAAATCGACAGTCCTAAACCAGAACCTTGAGTTTTACTGCCTAAAGCACGGTAAAAGCGTTCGCCCAAACGTGCCAAAACGTCATCAGTCACTGCATGACCATTGTCGGCGATGCAAATTTCCTGCATCAATTCATGCGGTTTCGCTTCAATCCAAATACGTCCTTGAGGTGCTGCATAACGCACTGCGTTGTCAATCAAGTTGCGCAGGCAGCTAAATAGCAATTCAGGATTGCCTTGCACTTGTATCGGTTGAATATCTGACTGAATCTGAATGGCTTTTTCCTGAATAAACGGCGTCAGACTTTGTAAAACTTCCTGCACCAAGTCTGCTATAGATACCGCACTTTTATTTAACGATGCCGCATCTGTCGGGTCTAAACGTGCCAATAACAGCAAATTTTCCAATACTTGTGTACCACGACTGACATCACGCTGAATTTGCTCTAAATCTTGTGCCAACTCAGGTTGTTGTTGGTATTTACGTTTTAGCACCTGCAAACGCAATTGAATGGCAGATAAAGGAGAGCGTAATTCATGCGAAGCATCTGCTGTAAATCGCTGTTCTGCAATTAAAGACTGCTCTACCCGCCCCAACAATTTATTCAATTGCTGCAGCATGGGTTGCAGTTCTTTCAATTCAGGTTGTGTGGGGATAATTGGCGTCAAATCATGTTGATTTTTTTCTGCAATTTGTTGGGAGAGTTGCTGAATCCGCTTAAATTGACGACCAATCATAAAATGCACAATGGCCCATTGCAGCAACCACAACAGCAATAAAATAGCGGCATAACCTAAACTGGTTGCAGCAATTTCCTTGAAGCGATATTTAAGCGGCTGCGCGACAATCACATGCAAGACATCTTCCTCTGCCACATAGCTGCGCCAAATTTGTCCATCTTGCCAGTGAAATGAAAAACCATGCTCAGATACCACGGCAAGCTGAGACAAGTGAAGCTGAGAAATGTCATGTTCATCTTCAGAGGTAGTCAAAATCAGATCATCTAATCCCAATTGATAGGCAATATGAAATTGCTCACTCAACTCATCGACCTGATTGCCTGCATGGTCACGCAAGTCTGCTCGCAGCAACATATCGGCTATTTCATCCATAATGTCATCATGCACGCGCATGGTCTGATAACTGGCAACCGCCAATAATAAAATCAGGGCGAGTCCACCCGCCAAGACCGAGCTTAAAACGGAGCTTTTAACCAGTTTGGATTGTAAAGAAATGACCTGTTTAGACATGCGGAGATCAAACTGAATTAGTTATCTTGCTGCATACGATAGCCTAAACCTCGGATGGTTTTAATGCGGCTACTGCCAATTTTTTTGCGTAATTGATAAATAAATACTTCAATCGCATTACTTTCAATTTCATCGCCCCATGCATATAAAGACTCTTCGAGCTGTTCACGAGTCACCACATGCTGCGGGTTTTGCATCAGTTTATGTAAAATCTGGAATTCCTTGGCCGTTAAATTGACCTGTTGATCATCCACTTTCACTTGTTTGCTTTGCGTATCTAAAACCAAGTTGGCAAATTCAAGCTGCTGTGTCGGATGACTTTGCGCATTGCGTAACTGACTGCGTACCCGTGCCGAGAGTTCTTCAAGGCTAAACGGTTTAACCAAATAATCATTGGCGCCCAAATCAAGTCCCTGTACCCGATCTTGAATACTGTCGCGCGCAGTAATGAAAATAACAGGAGTATCCTGTTGCTGCTGTCGTAAAGCGTGCAGAATTTCATCACCGCTATTTTTAGGCAACCCACGGTCTAACAACACACAATCATAATGATGCTGCTGAATGGCTAAAATGGCGTGATCGCCACGCTCGACCCAATCGACATTATAACCATCCATTTCCAGCCAGGTTTTAATACTTTCTGCTTGCGATACATCGTCTTCAGCCAAGAGTAAGCGCATATCTTCCTCTGTTATTTATGCTTCAAAATTTTATGATTTCAAAATACTTTACATGATAAAACCACATACACCTTACAGCGTATGTGGTTTTTGAGTGAAATCAGTTTTGTGTAGCAACTAATGCTGTTTTACACAGCGTAGATTTAGAAACGAACTTGATCTACATCTATTTCAATACGTTTTGTAGGCTTGTGATCAATATCCACTTCACCAATTAAGGTAACAGGCGTTTTGGCAGAAACTGCTTTGCCATTCCATAAGTCATCATCAATATCGACCGTAATAGTGCCTGTGTTATCACGGAACTGATATTTTTCATCACCAATAGATTTCACCACATAACCTTTTAACTGCACTTTGCTGTCATCTTTCAGGCTTAAAGCTTGTTTTACAGTTACATTTTGATGTAGTGCTTGGGTGTTAATGCTGTCGTTTGCCATGGTGATTGAAGCCATTGCCATTAAACCTGCCATCAACATTGCTTTCATTGTAAATTTCATTGCTTCACCTTTTTGTGTTGCTCATTTCGTTATGGTGATTAAAACAAAGCAAGATGAGCTGAATCTTAAGATTTCCATTTTTTAAAATTCATCGTAAAAAGTTTGAATCTGCTAATTTAATGGCACGACTCGCAACACTTCCTCTAAAGTGGTCATGCCTTCTAAAACTTTGCGTGCGCCTGCAATACGCAACGGTTCAATGCCCTCTTTTTTAGCTTGCTGACGTAATTCATTTAAATTGGCATTGGCACTGATGAGCTGTTTGGTGTCTAAACTTAAAGGCATAAACTCATAAATTCCGACCCGACCTTTATAGCCCGTTTGACGACATTCATCGCATCCGACAGGTTTAAACACTTGTGCAGGCATTTCCATAATGTAGTCAAAGGTCAAATGTTCCCAGTCTTTTTCATTTATTGAGCCTTCCTGCTTACAATGCGGACATAGCTTACGCACCAAACGCTGTGCCAAAACGCCTAAAATTGTGGCAGCAGTCAAAAATGGCTGCACGCCCAAATCATGCAAACGAGTCAAACTTGACGGCGCATCATTAGTATGCAGTGTCGATAAAACTAAATGCCCCGTCAGTGCCGCTTGAATCGCCATATTTGCGGTATCCTGATCTCGAATTTCTCCGACCATAATAATGTCAGGGTCTTGACGCATTAAGGCACGCACACCATCGGCAAAACCTAAATCAATTGCAGTATTCACCTGCATTTGGTTAAAACTCGGTTCTAACATTTCAATCGGGTCTTCAATGGTGCAGACATTGACTTCATCGGTAGCCAATTGCTTTAGCGATGAATACAGCGTGGTGGTTTTACCCGAACCTGTAGGGCCTGTAACCAAAATAATGCCGTGACTATGTGCAGTCAGGGCATGCCATTCATTCAACAAACGACTATCAAAACCCAATTGCTGAAAACTGCGTACCAATACTTCTGGGTCAAAAATACGCATCACCAGTTTTTCGCCAAACGCCGTTGGTAAGGTCGATAAACGCAGTTCAGTTTCTTGTCCTTTTGGAGTTCGGGTTTTTAAACGTCCATCTTGCGGTTTACGTTTTTCGGCTACATTCATACGCCCTAAAATTTTAATCCGTGAGATGACTGCGGTAAGCGTATTGGCAGGCATGTTATAGATGGTGTGCAACACGCCATCAATACGAAAACGTACTTTGCCTGTGTCTTTACGTGGTTCGAGGTGAATATCACTTGCGCCTTGTTCAAAGGCAAATTGCAGCACCCAATCCACCAACTTCACAATATGTTGATCATTGGCATCTGGGTTTTGGGTATCGCCCAATTGCAATAAAGCCTCGACCCCTTTATTTTCACGGTCATGTGCAGAAGATTTTTGTGATGAGTGTACTGCGCGACTCACTTGGTAATATTCGATCAAATAACGCTGTAATTGATCTGGGCTGAGTAAAACTCGCTGAATTTTTTTGGGCAATAAACTATGTTCTAAGTTGGCAACCCATTCTTTTTTATAAGGTTGATCTGTCGCAATTAACACCGCATCTGCAGTCACTTCCACCGCTAAAATACGGTTACGCAGTGCAAATTCCTGCGACATCACAGCTGTTAAAGCAGCAACATCGGCTTTTAACGGATCAATAATATAGAATGGCAAGCCTGATTTATCAGCCAGCCATTGGCATAAACGGTTTAAAGTTAAAGTGGTTTGGGGATGACTTTGATCGACCAAATTAAAGTTGGCAATCCATTGTAACGGATGCCATTTTAATTGATCACGTTGACGATGCGTGGTTTGTACCAAAGCCTGATCACGTTCGGTAATTTTACCATCTTTGACTAATTGTTCTAAGCACCAAGTACTGTCTATTTCAAAATTAAAATTCATTGTTATATGCCCCAAAATCTGGGTTTACTATAGCAGAGTTTGCTTTCAGGGCTGAATGACTTCTTTAATACAGTAATCTTGTATGGTTCGATTAAGCCATAATTTTAGAGTGAAAATAGATTCATAAATGGCGATAAACACAATTCAAATATATGATGTTTAAAATAACACCTTGTATTTGGAATGTTGCTGTGGATTTTCTGACTCCTCCATCTTTGGTTACAACCAATTTTCCCGAACTGCTCACCATGTTTGCAGCAGCACTTGGCTGTGGCTTACTGATTGGATTAGAGCGTGAACGCAGTAAAAAAAATGGACAACATCACCGTTTTGCAGGCGTACGTACCTTTGGAATTTGCGCATTATTAGGTGCCATTTGCTTCTTATTGGGCACGAGCATTGCCATTGTGGGTGCGTTGATTGTTGGGGGAATTGGCTTATAT
Source organism: Acinetobacter sp. YH12205 (assembly GCF_013418125.1). Classification (NCBI taxonomy): domain Bacteria; kingdom Pseudomonadati; phylum Pseudomonadota; class Gammaproteobacteria; order Moraxellales; family Moraxellaceae; genus Acinetobacter; species Acinetobacter sp. YH12205. The sequence continues at coordinate 408,309 of NZ_VPCQ01000002.1, forward strand.
TCCCTCAAAAATCAAACGGAAGATGACCCCGGCGCTACCACCGAACTTGCCTTCGTGATGACCTATTTTATTGGTGCATTGTGTTTATGGAATATTCCATTGGCAGCAGGTTTATCGGTTATTTTGACAGGTTTACTCATGACCAAGCACACCATGCATGGCATTGTCAGTCAGTGGATTACCGAAGCTGAACTACGTGATGGCTTGTTCTTACTGGCTTTGGTGTTAATTGCCTTGCCGCTGACACCCAATACCGCACTATGGGGCAATGTACTTAATCCTTATGTGATTTTAAAATTATTGATTTTAATTTTAAGTGTGCAGGCTTTAGCGCATATCGCTAAGCGCTTACTCTCAAGCAGCAATGCCCTCATGTTGTCTGCGATTGCTTCAGGTTTTGTATCAAGCACAGCAACCATTGCCAGTTTAGGCATGGAAGTACGCGCAGGTCGTGGTGAAGCACGTGCCAACGCAGGTGCAGCGCTGATGTCTTGCGTGGCGACTTTAGCGCAAATGTTGATTATTGTGGCGGGTGTCAATCTGATTTGGTTTAAGTTATTAATTATTCCAAGTTTGGTCGGAATCGCGATTTTGGTTGTAGCGGGTGTCTGGTTGCTCAAAAAACATAAAAGTACGGCAACGGCAAAGCCAGAAACCGATACCCGTATGTTTAGCCTTAAAGAAGCCGCAATTATTGTGGCGACATTGACCGCAATTCAAGCGATGGTATACGGCTTGGAACAAACCCTTGGGGATGCAGGTTTAATCATTGGTACCCTGCTCGCCTCGTTATTTGAGGTTCATGCCGCAATTGCAACCGTGGTGATGCAAGGTCCACCCAGTCAGCAAATGTTGCTGTACGCCTTAATTTTAGGTCTTGTTGCTCATGCAATTTCTAAATGTATCAATGCCGCACTCATTGGCGGCTTACGTTTTGCACTTTATTTCGCACCTACCCAAATTCTGCACATGCTGGCGTTGGTGGCTATTTTATATATGATGGTTTAATCGACAGCGATTAAAACAATTTTTAGGATGTGTACTGCGTGCTGATCGACACGGAAACTGACATCAAAATCTGCAAAATTCATGGTGTAAATTCGTTCAGCATCATCCTGATATGCAGGTCGTGGATCTAAAGACAAGACCTGTTCCAATTCCTGCGCAATCTGTGGCTGTAATACGCCAGATTCGAGCAACTGATTTTTTTGCGCTTCGGCTGTGTCCATCCATAGCACTGTTTTTCTTATGGGTTCATCTTGCGCATAACCACTTTGTGCATCAGGCACAGCATCTGAATATTGAATATAAGGTTTAATATCCAAAATAGGCGTGCCATGCAACAAATCTGCTCCTGTCACATAAACTCGCAGTGACTTACCCACTTTTTTGACCTGTTTAAATTGCACTACAGATAAACCAATGGGTGCAGGTCGATACATGCTGCGCGTCGCAAACACACCTATTTTTTGATTACCACCCAAACGTGGCGGACGCACTTGTGCACGAAAACAGGGGTTTTGCTGTTTCTGTACGGTTGGATGAGCATCGGTTTGGTTTTTATTGTCGTGAAATTGCCAGATTAACCATAAGTGACTAAACGCTTCGATCCCTTGAAATGCCAACACATCGTTATAAGGCGCTTGCATTTCAATATACGATTCGACCTGTACCAGATTTGGTTGACGAGGAATACCAAATTTTTCTCGGTAGGGAGAGTGCATAAATCCGATTATTGGCATTTTTAGATCAGTCTTCATCACTTTTTCTGATAAGCTCAATTAAATATATTCAGTTTATAGAGAATGATTTTAGATTAGAATAGCAAGCTGTTCTAATTTGATAATTTATTGAGACCTTTAATGGCTGCTTTCAACGTCGAAAAGATTACTCACGTACACCACTGGAATGACACTTTATTCAGTTTTAAAACGACTCGCGATACCGCACTACGTTTTAAAAACGGTCAATTTGTGATGATTGGTCTGGAAGTAAATGGCAAGCCTTTAATGCGCGCTTACTCGATTGCCAGTGCTAACTATGAAGAAGAGCTAGAATTCTTCTCAATTAAAGTACCTGATGGCCCTTTAACGTCTATTTTACAAAAAGTAAAAGTGGGCGATGAATTGCTGGTTTCTAAAAAACCTACAGGCACTTTGGTACTGGATGATTTAAATCCTGGTAAAAACCTATACTTACTTTCTTCAGGTACAGGTCTAGCTCCATTTTTGGCAACCATCCGCGACCCTGAAACTTATGAACGCTTTGAAAAAGTGATTGTGGTTCACGGTACACGTTTCATTTCTGAATTGGCTTATCAAGATTTAATTCTAAATGAATTACCAAATCACGAGTTTTTCCAAGAACTTGGTATTCGTGAAAAACTGGTATATTACCCAACCGTTACGCGTGAAGAATATCCAAACCAAGGACGTGTGACCACGGCAATTGAATCGGGTGAAATCTTTGAAAAAATTGGTTTACCACGTTTTAACCCTGAAACTGACCGTGCCATGTTATGTGGTAGCCCTGCATTCTTAAAAGATGTTGCAGCATTACTTGACCAACATGGTTTAAAAGAATCACCACGTATGGGTGAATTGGGCGATTACGTGATTGAACGTGCTTTCGTTGAAAAATAAAAGCTGTTGAATCTAAAAAAACCGAGCTAAATAGCTCGGTTTTTTGTCATTAGCATCAATTAACGTACACTGCGACCTTCTTGGTTAGCACGTCCTTCACAGTGTGCACCACCACCAATTACAAACCCACGCTCTGCCTGACATGAACCAATCATACGACCACTCGAATCATAAGTTGTCACTTTTGAAGCACAACCTGTCATCAAAATAGCCGCTGTTAATGCGATTAAACTAGAAATTTTCATTGTATTACCCCTCTAAAAAATTAGTCTTGTTGCAGTGAAATCTGCGAATTATTTGGTATGGTTGGCAATAAACCCGTGCGCTCATCTACTTTAGAATAGTTAATGCCTTGTATGTTGGCACCACCATAACACACAGCTTTAGCCCCCAAAATAAAGCCCTGTGTAGCGACACATGAACCAATCACTTGCCCTGCAGTATCATAAGTCACTACTTTAGAACTACAGCCAGCCAAAGCAATCAGGCTTGCTATAGAAAATAATTTAATTAGTTTCATTTAACCCTCAATTTAAAAAAAATTAAATATTATTCATCGTGTAAATTATTTTTAAATACATCAATTTATTTTTAATTTTAGTTATATATTATTTTTTGTAAATAGCAATTTGGAATAACTTATCGTTATTTTTACTTCAAATTTTAAAATTATTGCGACTACAAAAAATTAAAAGCACTCCATCTAAATCACTCAAATCAGATGGAGTGCTTTTTACGTTTATTCTTTATTCTGGTACATTTATTCTTCGTTCAGCCAAAGCTTGCTGAATCACATGATACCCCGCTGTTAAGCCCAAACTCGCCATAATCACGGCTACCACAAGATCTGGAATCAAACTACCCGTACCAAATACACCCACTGCCGCCAAAATAACTGCGAAATTACCAATCGCATCATTACGGCTACATAACCACACCGATTTCATATTCGAATCACCATCTCGAAATGCATATAAAATCAATGCAGTAACCACATTGGCTAATAAGGCGATGATCCCAATAATACCCATGGTTATGGCTTCAGGTGGAATACCCTGTATATAGGCATAGATAACCTTGCCCATCACCACCACACCAAACAAGGCCATCGTGATGCCTTTGACCAAAGCCACAGTAGCACGCCAATACAAACTTGCACTTAACACCGCAAGTGAAATCCCGTAATTGACAGCATCTCCAAAGAAATCCAGTGAATCTGCCCATAGGGATGATGAATGGGCATAGGCACCACCTATCAACTCGATAAAAAACATGCTGAGATTGATCACCAATGCAATCCATAACGCGGTTCTAAATTTACTATTCGGTTTGATTGGCGCAGGTTCATGACTACACGTACATGCCATAGACACACCTTCTTTCAAAATGAAACTGTTTCGATTATGCTCATTTAAAACTATAGACTTAGTCCAAGGTCAAGTATGGCACAATATTTAATTCATGAATTAGCTAAAAAAGTTGGAGTCAGCACAGATACAATTCGTTTTTATGAAAAGAAACACTTACTCACCCCAAGCTTTCGTGCCGAAAATAATTATCGCTATTACAACGATGAGGCACTCAAGCGTTTGATTTTTATTAAGCGTTGCCGTGCTTTAGATATGAACTTAAAAGAAATTGAAGCCTTAATTGAATTAGAAAAACAGCCGAAACAAAACTGCTGCGCTGTGAATGAATTGATTGATGAACATTTAAGGCATGTAGAAGATAAAATTGCCGAGTTGCAGCATTTTCAGCTACAACTTCAGCAACTTAGACAAGCCTGCACCACGCAAACAACTATTGATGATTGTCAGATTTTAAAGCGACTTGAAGCCGAATAATCGCTCTCTAAGCCTTTTGTAATGCAGTATTTACGTATCTAAAATTGGATTATAAACACTTCTGATTAACACGCTTCGATAGCTGCTCGGCAGTTTCCACACGTTCAGAATAACGATCTACCAAATATGCTGCTTGCCCGCGAGTCAGCAAAGTAAATTTATATAACTCTTCCATCACATCGACAATACGGTCGTAATAGCTAGACGCTTTCATGCGGCCATCTTCCTCAAACTCTAAAAAGGCTTTAGGAATAGAAGACTGATTGGGAATGGTGATCATCCGCATCCAACGTCCTAAAATACGCAATTGATTGACGCTGTTAAATGACTGCGACCCGCCACACACTTGCATTAAAGCAAGCGTTTTACCTTGTGTGGCACGAATTGCGCCCGCGGCAAGCGGAATCCAGTCAATTTGTGCTTTGAAAATCGAACTCATTGAACCATGACGTTCTGGGCTACACCAAACCATACCTTCTGCCCACGCCAACAATTCATGCAGCTCTTGAACTTTGGGATGTGAAGCATCGCCATCTTCAGGTAAAGGCAAACCTTTGGGATGGAAAATTTTTACCTCAGCGCCAAAGTGCTCCAAAATTCTGCCCGCTTCCTGTACCGCCAAACGACTATAAGAACGCTCACGGTTTGAACCGTACATCAATAAAATACGTGGCGGATGGTTCAACGGCTTTGCCTGCACCTGTTCAAAACTTGGTGTAGGCAATAAATCTAAATCAATATTGGGTAATACCATGCTGCATACTCTTAAAACTAAAATGGGCAACGCATGCCCATGTTTTTATCTTAAACCTCAAAATGAAGAAAATTACTTTGAACTGACAATCGACTCATTTTGATAAAACTTTTTACGCAGCCATAAAGACACACTCACCAAAGCAATCAACACAGGCACTTCAACCAAAGGGCCAATAATCGTGGTAAATGCAACGGGAGAAGCCAAGCCAAACGTTGCAATGGCAACAGCAAGTGCTAATTCAAAATTATTCCCTGCTGCGGTAAAGGAAATGGCGGTCGTCCGTGGATAATCATTGCCCATCCATTTGCTCATAAAGAAGCTAATAAAGAACATGGCAACGAAGTAAATAATCAATGGAATGGAAATGCGTAAAACATCCATCGGCAAGCTCAGTACTTCTGCGCCTTTTAGTGCGAACATCGCCACAATGGTAAATAGCAATGCCAACAGACTAAATGGGCTAATTTTGGGTAAAAAAGACGTTTGATACCAATCTAAGCCTTTGCTTTTCACTAAAATCAAGCGTGTTAAAAAGCCCATCAAAAAAGGAATACCCAAATAGATTAAAACAGCTTGGGTGATTGTCCAAAAACCAACATCAATCACTTGTCCTGCCACGCCAAAATACGGCGGCAAGAAACTCAGAAACAGCCATGCATAAGTACTAAAGAATACAATCTGAAAAATACTGTTAAACGCAACTAATGCAGCCACGTATTGGTTATCACCACAAGCCAAGTTGTTCCAGACCAAGACCATCGCGATACAGCGTGCCAGACCAATTAAAATCAAACCTGTCATATATTCAGGATAGTTTTGCAAGAAAATAATCGCCAAAGCGAACATCAAACACGGAGCAATCAACCAGTTTTGTACCAAAGACAACAACAAGGTTCGGCGGTCTTTAAACACTTCTGGCAAAGCTGCGTAATCGACTTTTGCCAATGGTGGATACATCATCAAAATCAAACCAATCACAATGGGAAGATTGACTGTTCCCACACTCATTTGATCTAAGCTTGCCGATACTGCAGGAAATACCACGCCAATCGCAACACCTAGCCCCATGGCAATAAAAATCCATAAGGTCAGATTACGATCTAAAAAAGAAAGTTTGGACTGTGCCATGTGCTTACTCGCAATGTGTTGCAATTGTAGGGTTGATGTGCGTCATCGGGCTGACATCTTGCTGCGCGATAATATTTAAAACAGCAAACGCCCATTCGGGTAAATCTGGGTTCAAACGGTAATACACCCACTGCCCCTGACGTTGATCTAGCAAAATAGATAAATTCCGTAACAACGCCAAATGACGTGATATTTTCGGTTGATTTAACTGCAATTGTTCTGTCAATTCGCATACACAAATATTGTGTTGAGCCATCACCAATTTCAGAATGTCCAGTCGGGTTGGGTCTGACAAACATTTAAAAAAATCAGTTTGATTCATTTTTTATCTGCACTTCAATATTAACTATTGCGAATATACGCATATCCATATATAAATGCAATATTGAAATTTTATCGACCTAAAACGAGTCATTACGCATGAGCAACACCATCAAAATTTTTCATAACCCTGCCTGTGGAACGTCACGCAATACTTTAGAATTAATTCGTAATACAGGACAAGAACCTGAAATTATTGAATATTTAAAAACCCCACCTACACAAGCTGAACTTACTAGCATGATTCAACAAGCAGGTTTAAGCGTGCGCGATGCAATCCGCAAAAATGTAGAACCATACGAACAGTTGCAACTTGAAGGTAGCTCACACAGCGATGCGGAATTAATTGCATTGATGGTCGAGCATCCGATTTTAATTAATCGTCCATTTGTCGTGACCGAGTTAGGTGTGAAACTGTGCCGCCCTTCTGAACTGGTCTTAGACTTGCTCACTCAACCACAATTAAAAAGCTTCAGCAAAGAAGATGGTGAAGTGGTGATTGATAAACATGGGCAACGTGTACGTTAACACGCTTTCATCCATCAGAAATTGATTATAAGCAATCTGTCAAATTGGTATTAAAAGTCCCTTCTCGTGCGTTTTGTATAGCTCAGGATGAGGAACTTTCTATATCAAGATTAGCCCCAGCGTTTCAGCATAAGTTTTCTTCTGAATCCCGAGCTATTTACTAGGTTGAATCCTAAATTTAGATTCATACAATAAAGCCATATTTCTGCTATTGCTTTTTGATCATGACCATTTCCCACGTCACCGAACTTCTCTCTCCTGCTGGTTCTTTAAAAAACATGCGCTATGCCTTTGCTTATGGTGCAGATGCAGTCTATGCAGGTCAGCCGCGTTACAGTTTGCGCGTGCGTAATAACGAATTTGATCATGAAAACTTAGCAATTGGTATTCAAGAAGCACATGAATTAGGCAAAAAGTTTTATGTGGTGGTGAACATCCAACCGCATAACAGCAAACTCAAAAACTTTATTCGTGACCTAGAACCTGTGGTTGCCATGCAACCCGATGCGCTGATCATGTCTGACCCAGGTCTGATTATGATGGTGCGTGAAAATTTCCCCGACATGCCTGTACATTTATCGGTACAAGCCAATGCGGTGAACTGGGCAACGGTGAAATTCTGGCAAAATATGGGTTTAACCCGTGTCATTCTTTCGCGTGAATTGTCGATTGATGAAATTGAAGAAATTAAAAACAACGTGCCTGGCATGGAAATTGAAGTATTTGTGCATGGTGCGCTGTGCATGGCCTATTCAGGTCGTTGCATGCTTTCAGGCTATATGAATAAACGTGATGCCAACCAAGGCGCATGTACCAATGCCTGCCGTTGGGAATATAAAATTCACGATGCAAAAGAAGATGAAACAGGTGACGTAATTCCTGTCAAAAATCTTTCTGAAACTGCCGATGCAGATGAACAACACATGCAGGCACAGCATCAATTTAACGAGCCTGTGTTATTACAACGTAATGACGAAGATATGTTTGCTGCCGAAGAAGATGAACACGGCACTTACTTTATGAATTCTAAAGATTTACGTGCAGTGCAGCACGTTGACCGTTTAACTAAAATGGGCATCCATTCACTAAAAATTGAAGGTCGCACCAAATCTTATTTCTACTGCGCACGTACTGCACAAATTTACCGTAAAGCCATTGATGATGCACTTGCAGGCAAACCATTTGACCCTGCATTAATGACTCAATTAGAAGGCCTAGCTAACCGTGGTTATACCGAAGGTTTCTTGCGTCGTCATGTGCACAGCGAATACCAAAACTACGAAACAGGTTCATCAAGTTTTGATCATCAGCAATTTTGTGGTGAAGTCTTAGAACGTAATGGTGACTACATTAAAATTGATGTAAAAAACCGTTTTGTAGTGGGCGATTCTCTAGAATTGATGACGCCACAAGGCAATATCTATTTCACTTTAACTGAAATTAAAGATAAAAAAGGCAATCTGATTGAAGATGCCAAAGGTTCAGGGCATATTGTAGAAATCCCTATACCTGCAGATGTCGATATGCGTTATGCCCTGCTGATTCGCAACTTACCAAATTCGACTGCAGATATTTCTGCCTCATCGTTGGCTTATCAAGCCAACTAAGTGGCAATAAACTAAGCGAGTTTTGCGATGGCACTCCTGATTACCGACCAATGCATCAATTGCGATATGTGCTTACCCGAATGCCCGAATGAAGCAATTTATGAGGGCGAGAAGGTATATGAAATTGATGTGGCGCGTTGCACAGAATGTGTGGGGTTTTATGACTATCAAACCTGCGTTTCAGTCTGCCCAATTGAATGTATTATTCCGCATCCTGAGCATGTCGAAACCAAAGAGCAGCTACAGGAAAAGTTTAATCAGTTGAATTTATTTGGACAAAATAATAAGGCTAATTAGACTGAAATGAATCTAACTGCTGTAAATCAAACTGGATGTTAAAAATAAAAAAAGAACTGAGTTGTTAGCCGACTCAGTTCTTAAAACCAAAAATAGAATAAATAAACTTTTAATACTGTGCGATAACGCACTTTACTGAACATAGCGCCTGAGTATTGGGGAACTCAGGCGCTATCTTTTTAGCGAATACAATTTAAGGATGGTTAATCCGCGTATTCAGATGTATTCGTTCAGACTTATTGACCTGAACGGATGATGTAATCAAATGCTGAAAGTGATGCTTTCGCGCCTTCACCTGTTGCAATGATGATTTGCTTGTACGGTACAGTTGTACAGTCACCTGCCGCAAATACACCTTTTACATTGGTTTCATTGCGCTCATTTATCACAATCTCACCACGATTCGTCAGCTCTACTTTTGACTCTTTTAAGAAGTCCGTATTTGGTAATAAACCAATTTGTACGAAAATTCCTGCAAGTTCAACAGTATGCTCAACATCTGTCGCACGGTCTTTATATTTCAATGCAGTCACTTGTGCGCCATCACCAATCACCTCAGTCGATAATGCATTGGTAATTACAGTAGTATTTGGCAAGCTGTTCAATTTGTTTTGCAAGACTTGGTCTGCACGTAATTTAGTATCAAACTCTACCAAAGTCACATGCTCTACAATCCCTGCAAGGTCAATCGCTGCTTCTACACCTGAGTTACCACCACCAATCACTGCAACACGTTTGCCTTTAAACAACGGGCCATCACAGTGTGGGCAGTATGCCACGCCGCGGGTACGGTATTCTGCTTCACCAGGTACATTCATCTCTCTCCAACGTGCACCTGTAGACAAGATCACCGTTTTCGATTCAAGTGTTGCGCCATTTTCCAAAGTCACTTCGACCAAACCATTGGCAGTTTCATCAGCACCTTTAATGGCAGATACTTTTTGTAGATTCATAATATCGACATCGTATTCACGCACATGCGCTTCCATTTCTGCCGCAAACTTTGGACCTTGTGTTTTTTGGATAGAAGTGAAGTTTTCAATATCCATGGTATCCATCACCTGACCGCCCATCCGCTCAGCCACAATACCTGTACGAATACCTTTACGTGCTGCATAGATTGCAGATGTATTCCCTGCAGGGCCGCCACCAATTACCAAGACATCAAACGCCTCTTTGGCATTCAGTTTCGCTGCATCTTTGCTCGCAGAATCTGTATCTAATTTAGCTACAATTTCTTCCAAAGTCATACGACCTTGACCAATGTGGTTGCCATCTTGGAATACCATCGGCACAGCCATAATTTTGCGCTGCTCAACTTCTTCTTGGAAGAATGCACCATCAATCATGGTTGCTGTTGTGCCAGGGTTGTAAATCGCAATGAGGTTCAAAGCTTGTACTACATCTGGACAGTTGTGGCAGCTCAACGATACAAACACATCAAAGTGAGATGAAAGATTCAATTCTTTGATTTGCGTTAATACTTCATCCGATACTTTTGGTGCATAACCAGAAGTTTGCAATAAAGCCAAAATTAATGAAGTGAACTCGTGCCCCATTGGTAAACCTGCGAAGAATACGCGCGGTTGCTCACCTACTTTTGCAATCCCAAAACTTGGTGCACGTGCGTTGTTACCGTCAAAACGTGCAGTAACTTGTGGCGAAAGTGCTGCAATTTCTTCAACCAATTCTTTAATTTTGGCAGATTTATCAGAACCATCTAAAGTCGCGACAAGCTCGATTGGGCTTTCAAGACGTTCTAATAAAGTTTTAAGTTGTGTAGAAGTATTTTGGTCTAACATGGCTAACGTCTCCAAGGGAGTAAATTTATTTGTTGATGTCATCTTACGAAAAATAGTTACATAGGGGAAACGGTTTATTTTTATATTTATGATCGTTTTTTTAAATGATAGTGAGTTTCAAGCTTACTATTTCATTTAAAATACCTAAAGCTATTCAATTTAGACATTAACATAAAAACTGAATGTCTGCCTTAAGCAATTGAGCCTAATCATTTTTTATTCAAGTTGTTGTTGAATCCGCAGAATACGCTGCTGTAAATGTCGCGATAAAAACCAGAGTACCGCAGACAGTATTAACATAAGCGCCATAACCGCGAGATTCATATAATAAACCAGCGTATTTAATTGCTGTGCTTGCTGCACTTGCTTATGTACGCTTTGCGCCATAGGCGTTAAAGCTTTGCCATAAACTTGCTGCTGCATCGTCCATAATTGTTCAGGTTTAAATCCATAATGTAAAAATTGCGGATCTTGCTGCTCTGCTTTGACCAAGGTCAACACTTGCGGAATGGCTGCATCTTTATCTGCGGGATGATGCATCAATGCCGTTTGCGCCAACAAATAGGCTTTAACAGGCGCTGCCATTTCTGCATTTTGTAAATAACGCGCCAATTCACTTTCTTGAATGTGCTTTTCATAATGCACAATTTTGGCATATACCTGCTGCGTATCATCTTGTCGGTCATGCTGAACATAACTCAATGCCGACCAAAGTAAAATAAAACTCAGCAACCAAGCTACAAATTTCAAGACAAAGGACTGAAAGCGAATATAAAAAAAACGAATTTTCTTGAGTAGATGAACTAGAACGAATGCACCAATAAATGACACCGACAGTTTTAAAATCAACCAACCCAACCAGTTCAACAAACTGAAAAAATAATCAGGTTGCTGCCCTAAATTTGCCAAAGTCGCATCGACACTTGCAGGCATGTGTAATTGCTGAACTTCAGTGCTTAAACCAAAGAAGCTATAAATCACATCTTGCTGAATAAAAAAGCCAATTGCCGATATAAGCACCACCGTCATAGACAGCACAGCCAAAAAACTGAGCTTTTTTTGACGCTGCTGTAATGCCACAACACCTGTTTTTAGCTGCTGTGGCTGAATGGCATATTCATCAAGTGGGGGCAAATCCGACTCCTTATCAGGTAAATTTCAGATTAAATGAAGTCATTGTCAAAATGCATTTATTGACCAGACTGTTGACTTGAACCAATCACCAATTGATTCAGATTCTCCTGTAAGGCTCGCAAACGCGTAGTCGCTTCTGCACGTTTTTGCATGCCTTCTTTTTGTACCTGGATCACATCGTTCACTGTTTTAATGAGGGTATTTTGTACGTGTTCAAGGGTTTCAATATCAATCACCGAACGCTGATTGGCTTTGGCAGTATCAACCGAGTTTTGATGCAATAAATCTGCATTACGGCGCAGCAATTCATTGGTGGCATCATCAATACTGTTGGCCAGTTGCACACTGTTTTTCTGCTCATTTAAAGAAATCGCCAAACTAATCTGGTTTTTCCACGCAGGTAAGGTAATGTTTTTAATCGCATAAAATTTATCGACCAACATTAAATTATTGGACTGGATAATCCGAATCATCGGCAAAGTTTGCATGGCAGATTGTTGCAACACCTGCAAATCACTCACCCGCTTTTCTAAATTATTAGCAAGATGATTGAGATCATAAATTTTTTGAGTCGTGGTCTGATCCTGCGGCTGCGCGGAAAATTCAGAAATTTGCTGCTGAATTTCCTGCTGTTTTAACTTACCTGCTGCAATATAAATCCCCAATTGTTTATATTCATCTTGCACACCATGAAACATTTTATCCAGTGTATCTACACGGTTTTTTAAACCATTTTGTGAGCTTTCAATTTCTGTGACCAGACTATCAATTTGCGCTTTGGTGCTGTTAAAGTTTTGATCAAAACTTTGTTTAGCGCCTTTTAACTTATTGAATAAACCACCCAAAAAGCCACTGCTTTTGTTTGGATTTAAAATACTGTTGGTATTTAACTGCTGTGCAACCTGCACCACCTGATTCAGCTTTTGCCCTGTGACATCCAAATCCTTATTTTGCACCAAACCTAAAAGCTCATCGGTATAACTTGACGTTTTAGTGGCGATATTTTTGCCATATTCTGCAACCGAATGATGGCTAAGATCGCTTAATTCTTTACGCGCAGCCAGCACCTCCTGAAAGTCATCAGGCTGTAAGCCAATTTCCTGCAAATTGAGTTGCTGAAATTGTTGCTGAGTCTGTTCATCACTCACTTGCACAGCGACGTTGCGTTGTTCAGAAGTTGTCATATTTCGCCTCTATCTAATCAAAACCATGCCTTATGATTGCGCAGGTTTTTCTAAGGATTTTCTTAATGTCTTAATTAAATGCTCACGACTTTGATCCAGCTTTTCTAGCTGACTGTGTGAGCCACTTTGCTGACTTTGTTTGACATGATATTGCCATGCAGGAATGAGTACCTGCTGCGCTTCTTTAAAGCGATCTAACAAACTAAAAGAGAGTTGCTGTGAAAGTTGCATTTGAGTAATCGCAATATCATTACTACTTTGCAAAGTCTTTAAACTATAAATTTTCTTGGCCAGTCGTTCGCTAAAATTATCCAAAGGATGCTGATTGCGCACAAATCGTGGATATTCCACTAAAAACTCATCGGCAGCTTGAATGTATTTCGCCATTTGCTCACGCAAACCAACAAACTGCTGAAAACGTGATTGTGATTTCTGAATTTCAATTTGCAGCTTTTGACTCAAACGGTCTGCTTGCCCTAACAAATGATCTAGGTTTTTATAATATTGCACTTGCCCCGCGCCATATTCCAAATCTATGCCTAGCCACTTTTGTAGTGCATTAAACTTACGTTGCTTTAACACTTTTTTAGATTTGCCAAGCGCCTGAATCAACTGCTCAATGGTCACACTCAATTGCTGAGTTAAATGTGGATCCACCCCATCCAATAAAACTGACTGCGCTTGAATCACCTGATCTGCATAATGATTTAGACGATATTGATCATTCAACAACGGAACTAAATCATTGCGTTGAATCGCCAAAAGCTCTGCACGATCCACCGTAATCTCTTGCAAAGGCAGTAACACTTCAAACTGAGCCATAGACCATCACAACCCTCTTTACATGATTTTATAGTACGTGTTTTTCGGCTAAGGTCATGTAATATTTTGCAATTTTTTATTTCGATCTGCTTAAATGCTTTTTTATAGATTCGCATAACATCAGTCACAAGATGCCTGATTCAAAACACCAGTGCATAAAAAAGCCATGATCAACATGGCTTTCAATGTTCCTAACGCAGGATGATAAACAGATTATAAATAATCGCCTTCACGCTCTGGCTGATACAAAATCTTCTCAATTTTGACTTTCATCATATGACCATCGGGCTGTGGCCATTCAATTTCCTGACCTTCAGCTAAACCTAAAATGGCAGTCCCGACAGGTGCAACCACATTCACCTGCCCTTTCTCACCTTTAAAGTCATGCGGATAAACCAAGGTAATTTCAGTCGGTTCTTTTGCAGGTGCAATGGTAATCAATGCGCGGGCATTCATGCTCACCACATTATTCGGTACATCTTGTGGCGCAACCACTTCAGCACGTGCCAATTCATCTTCTAGATGTTGCATCGTTGGCGTCAATTTAGGTTGATGCTCAAGCATCGTTTCCAAACGGTGCAAATCTTGTTCTGAAATAATAATCTTTGGTCTAATCATTTACTTTTATTCCTGTCATTCCGACAATACTGTCATCATCAGCTTGCCTACAATCATATTCAATACGCTTAAGTTATAACAGAAATTCAGCTTATTGAACGAAAAATCAATTTTTTACATCCATAAAAAAAGCCCCCTTGAGGGGCTTTTCTCAAGGCTGTGCTTATTTTGCGTAAACTGGGAATTTCGCGCAAACAGCTTCAACTTTTGCTTTTACAGTATTAATTACAGCTTCGTCACCTTTGCTGTCAAGAATGTCTGCAATCCAACCTGCAAGATCACGTACTTCTGCTTCACCAAAACCACGTGTAGTTACCGCTGGAGTACCGATACGGATACCAGAAGTTACAAATGGAGAACGTGGATCGTTCGGTACAGAGTTTTTGTTTACAGTAATGTGCGCAGCACCTAACCATGCATCTGCATCTTTACCTGTAATATCTTGCTTGATTAAAGAAAGCAAGAACAAGTGGTTTTTCGTACCACCAGATACTACATCATAACCACGTTCAATAAGAACTTCAGCCATCGCTTGCGCATTTTTAACAACTTGTTGTTGATACGCTTTGTATTCAGGCGCCATTGCTTCTTTAAAACAAATTGCTTTTGCTGCAACTGCGTGTACCAATGGACCACCTTGGTTACCAGGGAACACAGCAGATTGTAATTTTTTCTCGATCTCTTCGTTTGCTTTCGCAAGAATTAGACCAGAACGTGGACCACGCAATGTTTTGTGTGTAGTAGTAGTCGTTACGTCAGCAATTTGCACAGGGTTCGGATATACACCAGCAGCCACTAGACCTGCTACGTGTGCCATATCTACAAATAAATAAGCACCAACTTTGTCTGCGATGTCGCGGAAACGCTGCCAATCTACAATTTGGCTATACGCAGAGAAACCCGCAACAATCATGCGTGGTTTGTGTTCAAGCGCTAAACGCTCAACTTCTTCGTAATCAATTTCGCCAGTTTCTGGGTTTAAACCATATTGGATAGCGTTATATGTTTTACCTGAGAAGCTTACTTTTGCACCATGAGTCAAGTGACCACCATGTGCCAAGCTCATACCTAACACAGTGTCGCCTGGGTTAAGTAAAGCTAAGTAAACTGCAGAGTTTGCTTGTGAACCAGCGTGTGGTTGAACGTTAGCATAATCTGCACCAAAGAGTTCTTTAGCACGGTCAATCGCCAATTGTTCAATAATATCTACGTATTCGCAACCGCCGTAGTAGCGTTTGCCTGGGTAGCCTTCTGCATATTTATTGGTAAGTTTTGAACCTTGAGCTTCCATTACTGCAGGTGAGCAGTAGTTTTCAGAAGCAATTAACTCAATATGAGCTTCTTGGCGCGCATCTTCATTGGTGATCGCTTGAGCTAATTCTGGATCAAATTCGGCAATAGAAATATTGGCAAACATTAGCGAGGTCCTATTAATTTAGGGCTTTTAAGCCGTGCTAAGATTGGCGCGTATTGTAGCATAAAGTTTGTGAACTGAGAGAATGAACTTTGCTCAGTTTTACATAAAAATAGCTCATGTTTCAGATAAAACATGAGCTATTTTAGGTCAAATCAATCTTTATCGTAATTCAACAACTTATTGAATAGGCATTAGTGATTGAACATCTTTGACAATCTCATCCATATTATCCACATACACCGAACCATGATCCCATTTTTGCTCTACAGGTAAATCCTGATCAGTGACGTAATGAATTTTAGTTCCCATCCCTTGAGCTGACTGAACCAAGTAATCCGTGACTTGTTTCGGTACAGTTGGGTCAGCCGTTCCTTGATAAATAAATATAGGCGTACTGATTTTCACTTTTAATGGCTGTGAACCATTGGTTAAGAAATCTTTAACTTCAGAGATGGTCGTCATGAAATTCGGTTGAGTACGTGGATAACCATCCAATTTTCCATAAGTCTGTGCGTGCTCTCGCATTGGCTGAAGCATACTCCCACCTAATGCCTCATAACAGATTGACTCTGCCTGAGCAGCAAGTTGATCTGTTGGTGACACAAATATTTCAGAATATTTCAAGGTTGGAGCAGTATTTCTTAGCCCCGCAGCAATTAGAGCAGTAAACGTATCTAATGGTACAAGTGTCTGTACTTTCTTTATTACATCTGGCTCCTGAGCTGCTTTTTGTTCACCACCCGCCAATACCAACGCTAAATTTGATGCAGGTGCGATAGCTATGGCACCCTTATAATTTAACTGCGCACGCGATGCATACTGCGCTGCACCTAAAGCCGCATGTCCACCCTGTGAATGTCCAACTACACTCCAGCGCGTTTCTGCAGTATTACCCAAAAGCTTGCTTGCAGCGACAACAGCATCTGTAATCGAATAAGCTGCACTTTTTAAATTTAAGAATGGGTGTAATTCTTTACCGCTCGGTTCGCCTAAACCTTCGTAGTCGGGTGCAACAACGGTATAACCTGCTGCCAATAGTTTAGCAATGAAGTACTCATTTCCATTTAAACCTTGACGGCTCGGTGCACACGCATCTGCCACGCCTGTTGTGCCATGTGCCCAAACTACAAGTGGCCATCCGCCCGCAGGTTTAACTGTTTGAGGGGTAAAAACAAGTGCAGTTGCCTGAGTTTCCTGTCCATTTACACCTAACATTTTATATGTCATCAATGTTTTAGATGAACTCACTGCATTTAAAAGATTATTCGCATTTTCACCCTGATCCCGATAAAGCTCTGTTTTCACGACTGGGGCACTAAAATTATATTTCGGAATACCATCCTCAACAACCACAACACTCGTATCGTCATGATCATCATTACAGGCGGTTAAAAACAAACTGCTGCTGGCCAAAGCCACGCTTAACCATATTTTTTTCATTTGCTTACCCTTGTCTTCATATTCTTATTAATTGCATCCTTCGCAATCTTTATTTGTACGCTTTTTTATCGTATCAGGCAAGATTTCAACAATTAATATGCAAGTGTATTTTATTTAAAATTAAACACTTACGGTAAAAATCAGTAAATTGATCACATATACAGCTGTCTATTAAATTTCAATTCAATTTGTCATACGCAGCGGCTAATGTTAGATTGCATTTTTATTGAATGACGCAAGCGAATCAGGACATGCAGGCTATTATTCTCGACACTGAAACCCATACTTTAAATGGACAACCCATTGAGATTGCCTACGCCCCCATTCAAATTCAAGATGGCAAAATCAGTCTAGATAAAAGTAAAATTTTCGATCAGTTGTATCAAGTTGATGAGCCTATTTCATTCGCAGCGATGGCGGTGCATCATATTTTAGAATCGGATTTAATTGATCAACCGCATTACAGTAGTTTTGAATTACCTGCCGAAACCACCTATATCATTGGGCATAATATTGATTACGATATTCGCGCTTTAGAAAAATGTGGTGTGGATACTTCTAAAATTAAAGCCATTTGCACTTTGGCACTTGCACGTCGCGTATGGCCAAACGCCGAAGCACACAATATTTCAGCTTTAATTTATATGATTACCAAAGGCAGCGAAAAAGCGCGTGACATGATTAAAAAAGCGCATCGTGCCGATATGGATATTATTTTAACAGCCAATATTTTGATGCATGAAGTTCATCAACTACAAATTCAAAGTATTGAAGAACTCTATATCGCCTCAGAAGAAGCACGTATTCCACAAATTATCAATTTTGGTAAACATCGTGGTACGGCAATTGCCGACCTTCCTGCCGATTATGTGCAATGGTTATTAAGACAAGAAGATTTAGATCCTTACTTACGCAAGGCGCTCGAAAATACCAGCATTTTGACTTTATAAATGTTTCAAGTGAATCTTATTGCATTTACCTGTCATAAATTATTCATATTATTGTAATTTTCAAAGTCTATGCTTTGCCTTAATTTATTGGGGAAATAAATTAAGGCTCATGTTTAATTATCAAAAAACTCAACTCGGTCTAGATGCATTACAACAGCGCACACGTGATTTAAATGCACGTCAACGTCGTTTATTGGTACTGATTGGTACTGAAGATTTTGATTTACTCGGAGATCAGTTCAAGCAACGTCTTGCACCACCTGAATTGATTGAACAGCTATTAGATATGCAACTAATTGCCCCTGCTGCGCTTGAGCAAGATACATTGCAACAACAAGAGCAAACGGCTAACATTCTGCTGCAACAAGCGCCAGTGCCATCATCTACCACTTTGCGCACAGAAATTCATAGCCAACTTGCAAGCAGCACCCCGCAAGCCCATGCTGAGAGTTTGGCAGAACCAATCCGCACCCAACATCTTCAAGTAAATTCAGTTCCTGCATATTTAGAAGCACGTGTTGCAGCTGCCATTAATACAGAACAGCCCGCTGAACAACCTGAACCACAAGCAGAAATACAGCCTGAAATTACTGCCTTGAGTTTTGAAGATGTAAAATTTCTCATGATGGATACTTTACAGCGTCATTGTGGATTAATGGCAAAACAACTGATTCAGCGAATTTTACAAGCGCAGGATATTCGCAGCTTAAAACTCTGCCAAATGCAATGGATTACCTCTTTACAAGAAACTCGTTTGCCGCCAAAAGCACTCAATCAGATTTTGCAGCAAATCAATCACTCCCTACAAAAGCTTAATCCGACTTAAAGCTTAGATTTTTTTACTTAGTTTTAAGTCTTTTTAACAATTAAAACCATGCTCAGGGATATATGGATTAATTTATTTTTATTACTTTTCAACACTTTAAAAACACATATAAATCCACATCTAAACCTTAGATTCATTATCCCTATAAAAGCTAAGACTTTAGCGGCATAGCCCCGACTCATAAAAATCAGCGATATAGTATTTTCCAGAATTGTTGAGGCACAGGGTCATGATGAATCATGCATTTTTTTTAGCGTTTGATGCTTATGACAATCCAATGCAACTCAGTAAAGTTGGCAATTGGGTGATTACCTTTTTAAGCCCAAAAGATCAGGAAAGCCAAATACAGTTAGCGATTACCAATGTGTTGCCGCGTCAAATTTCAGCACATTTACAACCGCGACGCATAGTGATTCAACAAAGTACAGATGCCCAGCTCTGGCAAATCTTGCAAATTGAATGTTTTGATAGTCAAACCAATCAAGAGTTGAGTTTTCAACCCGATGATGACATTGGGCAAGCGGTCATTCAAAAAATTATTCAAGAGTTTGATAAATACGATGTAAATATCCAACTTGTAGAAGATCAGACGGTTTAAAGCGATATGTTTTACACTTAATGAGCACTTTATTTACGTGTGCTTTAAAAATCCTGCGCACAAAAAAGCTCATCGAAATGAGCTTTTCTAAAAATAAAGTAGTCTCACAAATATTTACTCCAACACACGGAAAATACTATCAGACTCGCGGCTTTCAAACAAAAGTTCGATGCTTGGTAAAATCACTTCACCTTCCACAATAATGTGTTCAATTTTGTGAAATAGTGCCAAACCCGCTGCCAATGAAGTTTCTGGGATATTACGTAGCAATGCTTTTGCTTCGTAAATATGGCTAAACTGGTCTTTAACTTTAATATCGATGATTTGCGTCATTGTTGTTCCCTTTTTCTTGACGGAAATTTTTTATACCATAGCTTATAAATTTTTTAAAAAAGTGAGTTGTTAGATTGTTTGACAATGTAGTATTTTTTTAAACTAAATTTAAATTATCTAATAAATTCAAACACATATTTTTTAAAATTTTATTTACAACTTACAAAACCACAGTAAATTTGCTTGTTTTTCATTCTAGCACATAAAAAACTCGCATTGCTGCGAGTTTTTTATGTTGGAAGGCTAGTGCTGATTTTATTGTTTGAACAAGAGTTACAAACTCAACGAGCTGTCATTGATCCGTCCAACTGCATCGTAGCGTCTATTACATTGAATGACCTACTGTAGTTTTAATATAGTGAAACTTATTTTTTGCTGCAATAGCCCACTACATTTCAACACATTCACACAGCAAAATTTCAATTGATTTAATTTTCAGTTACGGCATAATTTTATGCGGTTAAAAGCTCCAGCTTTGCGATTAGCTTCTGCATAACTTGGCGATACTTTCAAATAATAAGAAGTCGACGATTATTCAATTAACTCAATTTCATAATCAACATCTTGCAGCATATCTTTATTGTATAGCTTTACCATTGCTGTTGCTTCAGCATAATCGTAGAACAAACCTTCTGCGACGGCTTTACTGCGAAATTCCGTGGTACCAATTTCATTATCATGCGGAACAAAATATAAGTTTTCTGGAATGAGTTTAACGATATAGCCCACGAAGCTGCCCTCAGATTTTTCAGTTTTAAAATATGTGAGTTTTATATGCTGAAAAACGTGATCAGGCTATGGCAAATAAGATCGAATGTTTATCTTAATTTTTTATATACTTTTCAACTATTTTTTATATTACAGTTCAATGCTTATATACTAATTTGGTGCGCTCAGCGCGCACCAGAAACCATCAGTAGGCTATTGATAGTATTTAACTTTTCATACTTAAAGATTTTATTTACCGTATTAAATACCGTAAAAACTCTAATCAGATGTATGACATCAAATGCCTAATGATTTTATTTCCCACATCCATGATTTAGATCTATCTCATTATTCTATCATATTCAATCTCTCATCTATGATACGCTATATCATTACGTTTTTAGATGCTCCGTTTTTCATGTATCATTAATTAATTAAGATTCAGGGTTCAGGGCATGTTTGAAAGTATTGATGATTTAAAGAAAAAATTAGATCAGCATCGTCCTCTTGCTTCTGCAATTGTAAAAAATTTACAAGAAGATCTTATTGTCCGTTGGACATATCACTCGAATGCGATTGAAGGTAATACACTTACATTGCTAGAAACAAAAGTCGTTTTGGAAGGAATAACCGTTGGTGGCAAAGCATTACGAGAACACTTCGAAGCAATCAATCATAGAAATGCAATTTACTATGTTGAAGATATTATTAGAAAGGAAGAACCTTTTTCTGAATGGCAAATTCGCAATATCCATCAACTCATTTTAAAGAATATTGACGATGATAATGCTGGCCGATATCGCCAGCAAAATGTATTGATTTCAGGTGCTACAACTACACCACCGGACTATACCCTACTCAATGATAAAATGGCTCAATTCGTAGACTGGTATAATAGTGAAGCACATAAACTACATCCAATTGAACGTGCAGCCAAAGTACATGCTGATTTTGTTGGCATTCATCCATTCATTGATGGCAATGGGCGTACATCACGTCTATTGATGAATCTTGAATTATTAAAAGCTGGCTATCCGCCTTGTGTTATCACTGTTGAAAGTCGATTAGCTTATTATGAAGCTCTTGATCAATGGATGGCTTATGGGGAAACTGACGCATTTATCCACTTGGTTTCCGATACGGTACTCGCAGGATTTAAACCGTATCAAGTTGTATTAGGAATTTGAGAATAATATTCGCCATAAATGTTGAGATATCAATTTAATGGGTAGTGTTCAAAAAACTGTGTCATTTCCTTAAACTGTTAAAAACAGGAATGATGCATTATGGCAACTACATTTGATTTTGAAACAGCCTTAAAACAACTCCAGTCAGGACAAGCACTGACTGGAGAAAATGGCATACTCACCCCTTTAATTAAACAGCTGACCGAAGCTGCTCTTGAAGCAGAAATCGAGAATTACATTGAAGCGAATCCGAAACAAGGTAATCGCCGCAATGGCTATACTCGCAAGACAGTAAAATCTACATCAGGTTCATTTGAGCTTGAAACCCCTAGAGATCGAAATGGTGAATTTGAGCCACAGTTAGTTAAAAAGAACCAGACCAAATTATCAGAAGAAATTGACAATAAAATCATATCACTCTATGCACTTGGTATGAGCTATCGTGATATTCAAAAGCATGTTGCTGATATGTATGGATTGGAGATTTCAGATGGTGCTATCACCAATATTACAGATAAGCTCCTCCCTCAGTTACAAACATGGAAACAACGCCCACTCGATACAATTTATCCCTTTGTTTGGTTAGATGCCATACATTACAAAGTGAAGGATAAAGGTGTTTATGTGAGCAAAGCGATCTATACCATTTTAGCTTTAAATGTTGAAGGTAAGAAGGAACTACTCGGCTTGCATTTGTCGGAAAGCGAAGGGGCGAACCATTGGCTTAGTGTACTGACAGACCTACAAAATCGTGGTGTTCAGGATATTCTGATTGCCTGTGTAGATGGACTAAAAGGTTTCCCCGAAGCCATAGCAGCGATTTACCCTCAAACAGAAATACAACTGTGTATCGTTCATCAAATCCGTAATTCTTTACGCTATGTTGCCAGTAAAGATCAGAAGGCATTTATGGCTGATTTAAAGCCAATTTACCGTGCTGATACCAAAGGGGCGGCAGAAGTAGCACTGGATGAGCTAGAAGAAAAATGGGGCGAAAAATATGGTGTGATCATTCAGTCATGGCGTACCAAATGGCATCTACTATCCGCCTATTTCAAATACCCTAAAGCGATTAGGAAGCCGATTTACACCACCAATGCCGTTGAAGCCGTACATCGTCAATTCCGCAAACTAACCAAAACCAAAGGAGCTTTCCCCAATGAGGATAGTCTGATGAAATTGCTGTATATTGGTATTCAACAGGCATCAGAAAAATGGACAATGCCTATTCAGGAATGGGGACAAACGATTACTCAATTATCCATTTACTTTGAAGGTCGATTAGATGATATAATTAAAATCTAGTCAAATTTACTGACACAGAATTTTGAACGCCCTCATTTAATGATAAATATTAAACTTATAGTTTATTACAAATACTCTCATTAATCTCAATAAAATCAATCCATTCAATTTGATCTGATAGATAGGTTCTATAGTAATCTTCAATGCGACAAACAATGGGTCTATTTTCATAGATGTTACATAAATTAGTTTGCTCATTCAAATAACGACATACTGAATCCCCTCGATCTAAAAATTGCGTCTGGAGACTTAGATTAACCTTGCGGCAACACTTGCCGCAAGCTGTACAAGGAAACTTTATCTCTTGCTGTTTAGTCATTTGATCAAGATAACTCTTGTTGAAGATTTAATAGCTGGTCTAAAATTTTACGATTCGCTTGATCTTGCGCTCCGAACTCTAAACTGATTTGCTTAACGTCATTAATGATTTGAGTAAAAAAATCATCGATAACTGAATAGATTGCAATAGCTAAACTAGTCGCAAACTGATCCGAAATTTGTAGTGCCGAATCTTCAATTTGCTCATCTCTACGTTCTCTTGCCTTTTGTTCAATTTCCTGATGACGTTTAAGTTGTTCTGTCTCGGGGTCATCACTGAATATATCATGCAAAGCTAACCCTAGCGTCAGTGCCGCCCCTGCAATAGGTACCGCCTTGCCAACTATTTGCCCAGCCCATTTTTCGATAGTTTTTTGCCCTATACCTTTCATCAAATTAGGTAAATACTGCTTCACCAAATTAAGTCCAGCAACGACATGCTCTGTCTTAATATTTTTACTCATCGATGCTGCAAATTGCCCTAATTGTTCTTTACTAATGTTAATCCCTTGATCATTCTCAGAGGCAGTATGTACATAAGTTTCTTGACTAAATTGATCAACTTTCACCTTCCTAAGATCATTAGGCAATCCATCTAGACAAAACGCAGGTATATTTGCTTGTAACTGCTCAATCTCATCCTGAATCTTTATGCTAGATGAGGTT
Source organism: Acinetobacter sp. YH12205 (assembly GCF_013418125.1). Taxonomy (NCBI): domain Bacteria; kingdom Pseudomonadati; phylum Pseudomonadota; class Gammaproteobacteria; order Moraxellales; family Moraxellaceae; genus Acinetobacter; species Acinetobacter sp. YH12205. The sequence continues at coordinate 432,741 of NZ_VPCQ01000002.1, forward strand.
AAGCAATCATTTAATTCAGTTTCAATTAATTTAGATTTATCTAGTATCCAGTTTTCAATATTATTTTCTATATTTTCTACTTCATTATAAATCCATGATTTTATATTTTCATATAACTCTTTTTTATTTCCATCAATACGTTTTATCAAAACTTGTCGAGTATCTAATTTATCTTTAAATAAACTAGCAACAAGCTGATCATATTGCTTCACAATCTCATCTTTAGATTGCGCTTCAATTCGCTTGATGTTTTCTGTTAAAAATAAATTTAAATTATTTTCTAGTCGGGTATAAATATCTTCTTGAGAAATTCCTTCAATGAATTTATCTAATTGTTTCTCAAATTCAAAATACCCACTCATCTCTACCAATTTTTCTTTATCTTTTAATTTTCCCATCAATGCCATTTGAGCATTGATTTTAATAATTGGAATATCTTTCAAAATATTTTTTAAATGGCGTTCATCGGCTAATTCTTGTAGTCTTGCACGTGTTTGGTTTTTAAGTTGAATAAAATCTGTTTCGTTAAGCTGATTTTTTTCATTAAATACCAGAAAAACCTTTTTTCTATTTTCGAAGAGATCCATTAAAGTCGCTAAGGTTTTGGCTTCTTCCACTACACCTAAAGGATTCACCACAAAAATTACTGCATCGGCCTTTTCTAGTTGCTCTTTCGTCACATTTTCATGTTCTTTCGGCGCATCAATTCCTGGGGTATCCAAAATCATATAATTTCGACATGGATATTCCGTGACTTTGTCGGTTAATGGAATATCGCCCGTGGCTGCGACTTCTTTCCCAACTAAGGCATTAATCAACGTGCTTTTTCCTGCATTATAAACCCCATACACCATAATATTGGCATCGGGTTTATTTCTCTTATCCTCAAACATATTTTGAACTGTAGCAAAACTTTGTTGCATATAAGTATGCTCAGCCACCAACACTTTGCTCTGTTCATATGTTGCAAACAATTGCTTAATTTGAATATTCATTTTGGTGTTCATTATCCATTCAATTTAGTTTCGGTATCTAAAATCATGCTATTTAATTGCTTTTGAAAACTATTTATTTCATTTTTTAATTGCGTTACTAAATGCTCAGCACTATTTAATGCCATTTCCAGTAAGGTTTTCTGAAATTCAGTCATTTGTACTTGAATTGAATTTTGTAATCGCTCATAAAACTGCTTTTGAATGTGTATTAAATTATCTCCAACATTTAAAGTAATCTCACGATAATTTACACTGGCATCATCACCTGTCTTACTACCCAACCAACTTCCGACAGTAGAACCAATCCCCATCCCTGCCGCAACTCCTGCAGGCCCTCCCAAAAGACCAATCCCCCCACCAATAGCAGTACCAACCAAAGCACCAAATCCACCATTACGTCTACGTGTCCCAGAAGTTACACTATCTGCAACCTGTTCCGTACGTTGCTCAATTTTAAATTCCGGTAAATCCAATAAAGCATTATGCTGTATAACATTCGTTAACTGACTTCCGAATTCACTCATCACTTGTTGTAAAATCGTTTGTTGCGCCGTAATCATGGCTTCATTTTGCTGCTGTGCCAAAGTATCTGCTATTTTCTTAATCGCCTGCTTCATTTGTATCGGATCATCACGATATGGAGTCAAACTTTCAAATTCAGCATCCACCTTTTGGCTCAACTGTTGCTGAATCAAACGTTTTTGTTCATTAATTTGAATTGGAATACTTTTTTGTATTCTTTCAATTGGGTGCTGAAAATCCACAATAAGTTGCGCATAGTTTTCCAAATCACTCATAAAATCAGTCAGAAAGTTTTTAAAATTCAACATTGGGGTTCGATGTTTCAATTTCACACCATCTTCTCTCGCAATTTTCCCAAGCGCTGCAAACAACTGTCCCATGCCGCTATCAGCAAAATTATCAACCTGACCTTCGTTCTCTTGTGCATAACGTGCAGAGAAAGATAAAATTTCAATATTATTCGTTTTTCCTGCCAACTCTGGAATTTTTTCCAATGCTGAACGAACATATTTTTGTTGATCTAAACGACGTTGTAGATCTTTCATAACGGTAGTAGAAATCATTTCATCTTTTTCATCATCCCAATCATGTGCAACATCATCACTTCCAGTTAAAAGTAAGATAATCTTCTTATCTGCACGATAAAGGTTTAGAATTTCATTTAAATCACTTTCTCGCCCAGGTGAATCCGATTTCATTGTGTATAAAATTAAATCAGCATGTTCCACATAATCTTTTGCCAAATCACCATTTTCTTGATTAATAGAATGCAACCCAGGTGAGTCAATCCACGTTAATCCATCAAGACTAAAGCCCTGAATCGAGCTGGTTGCTTCAGTTGCTCCTACCCGAAATTCTTTTTTTATTTCAGCTTCTTTGGCAACATCACCACCTTTTACTTCTGTTTTTTGACCTGAAAAATAAACAGGCTGTAACTCTTTTTGAATTTCACTTTTTTGTTGCTCTGTTGGATCAGTATGCCCCCAAGCCATATAGTTACCCAAAGAACTTTTACCCGACTTTACTTTGCCATACACAAACACCAATAAAGAATCATTAAATCCTGCTCGAAAATGCACCCCTGTATCTTGTGTGGTTATTTTCTTTTGCCAATTTTGATTAGTTTCTTCGAGAATACTCCTAAATTTTCCAATTTGTTGAAATAATGGATTATCTTTAGAAATATTATGCTCAGATGCTTTTAAATAACTTGCCATATTTTGCTGAAATTGATGGCAGTGGCTTTTAAAAACTTGATCTTGTTCTTGGGAAAAATTAAATTTTTGTTGCAACTCTTTAAAAATATTTAAGAGTTCTGGGCGAGAAATTGACAAAACCGCTGATTCCATAAAATAATCCAAACTTAATTTAAGTCAAAAAATGTGCAATTCCTTTTACTAAGGAATTACACATAAAAATTTAAGATAATGCTTTAATTACTGATGTTAATTGGTTCAATTCATCTTGAAGTAAATCTATCTGTTTCAGCGTACTTTTCAGTTGTTCAGTAGGTTTAACATTAATTCCATAAATTTGCTCAAACAAAGAAAAATCTTTAATAAACTGATATTTTGCAGTTTTTACCGCATTCGATTCCAGTTCTGAAAAATTAGAACCATTACTCGACAAGGTTAGATTATTGATCATCGTTCCATGTACTGTCACCAAATTGGGTAATGAGGCAATGATCTCTTGATATGTCCGTTGGACACCGTGATCGAACTCTTGTTTAATCGATATTTTTCTTTCATTACGCTCACGTTCTTGACGTTCACGTTCAGCAGCTCGGCGACGGCGATCTTCATCATCATTATTGTTGTTTGACGGCTTATCATCTTCTGATAATGCCGCAACCACCGCAGCCCCTGCAGCAACCACTGCTGCTCCAATTAACCAAGGTAATGGCATGATTATTCTCCTAAATATTTTTGTACTGTTGAGCTTTTGTCTCAACAAATTGTTTTAAACTTTTTAAACTTCTTTGGAATGAGACAAAACCATCCATTAATAATGATCGTTGTACCTGATGTTCCGCTTCAATCTTCGTTTTTTGTTCAGTCAATTTTTTTAACAATAGCGCTTTCTCTTGATTTAATCGCTCTTGACGAACGACTCGCGTATTCGAGACGATACTATTAATGCATTGCTTTAAATCTTCAATATGACTATGACGAACTAAACCATCTTTATGCTTTTGTATTCCTTGTTGATAAAGTTTATTTGAAATTTGAAAGCATTGTGGTTGAAAACCTAAATATTGCTCACATTGCTCTAATACTCTTTTTTGAATTTGATCAACCTTAGATCGATCTTCCTTATCCACTTTACTCAAGATCAGAATAATATTTTTCTCTGCATATTGACCAAAAGAAGTACGAACATCTTTTAAAAATTCAACCTCATTTGCTTCCAATTCACCCTGAAGCTGATGTACAAAAAGTACAATATCTGCCTTTTTAATACCTTTTAGTGCCTCTAAATTATCTGCTGTATTTGCATCTAATCCTGGTGTATCTAAGTAAATATATTGATCCCCTTCATAAGCACTGACTTCTGTGGTCTCACGAAAATCATTAGTTTTAAAAAATTCTTGCTCAATATGTTGAGTCAACATATTTAATAATGAACTTTTACCTGCATTCATCAATCCCCAAGTCACAATCACAGGCTTTTCACTTCGCAAAGATTGATTGAGAAAATCTTGACTATATTTCCTTAAATCTTGGCTTTCTTTTAATAAATATGAAGCTGACATTTTATCTCCTAATATGCTACTTATTTAAACCAACTTTTAGGGTGTTTTACCCAATTTAATAATGTGACTTCTCCCACCACTTGCATGATGGTTCCACATTTTTTACATCTTGGAAAACCTAAAATCACATCACTTTTTGGTGCAAAAATTCCTATTTTTTTACATTGATGGCATTGTATTTTCATTGGTTTAGGCTTCCACGCCATTATGAACTCCTACGCTCTAAATATTCCTTTAGTCCCTTTTCCATCTCATCTTGCAATCTTCCTGGATTTACAATTTTAAGATGTGGAATCCAAAACCGGATTAAAGGCAACAGCTGCATATCATGATTAATTTTTGAGGAGACCAACAACCCACCATCCCCCAACTCTCTTACAATTTGTTGCTCAGGTAGTATTGATCTCTGTTTGAAATAAAAAGCAACCTGACTATCAATAGATAAAATGATTTCCTGTTTATCCTGTCCAAACCAGATGCTGTCATCATCTTCTACAAGTTTTACAATATTCGGATCTGGAACAAATTGTGAATATCCATGTGAAGAGTCCATAAGCTGAATATGTGAAAAACGATAAGTACGCAGTTGATTTTTTCTCACCGCAGCCAAATACCAACTGCCGTGATGATGAATTAAACGATAAGGCTGAACCAGTCTAGGTTCCCCTTTATATACAAAGCCAATTTGGCTATGTTCTTGAATTGCTTTTCCAAGCACTTTAAATAATTCTTTAAACTGACTTGCATCTTCAAAAGAGTAACCTTTAACACTATAAATATGATGTGCTCGACTATCTAAAAGTTCACGTAAAAAGGATATATCTAATGAAGGATATAAATCACTAATTCCTGAGAGCTGTGCAAAATTACGGATATCTTGTGGTGCAATTTTCCCTAAATAATTTGCTTCTAAGTAATATTTTTTAGTTTCATCATCTTGTAGCAATGGCAAATAAGTGTTAAGGCGATCAAAATCTCTCGAAATAGTACGTGTACTTACCCCAAACTCGGATGCGAGCTCTTTTATACTTAACTGATAGCCCATATTTAACTTTGTTAAAATATTGGCCAATCGGTCGGCTAAACGCTCATGAATAGAATCATCACGCTGCATAAATTTTCTCTAATTATTTAAAACACATATCAAAATTTTAAAGTTTGATATACTTGAAATATAACACATTAAACAAACAAAAAATTACACTAAATCACATAAAAACATTAATGAAATTTTAATTTAAAGAGAATTTAGCCTTTCTAAATAACGTTCTAGATGTAACATTGCTAAATAGAACTTCTTTAATTCAGCCCATTTTATTTTTCCAAATATTAATGCTTTTAAAAGACGCTTTAGTGCTTTCATCTTTTGCTTAATAGTAAATGGATTAGGGCATATTTTCATGTGAGCTTCCTTTTAATTTTGCTTGACTGCGGTAACTAATCAATTGAAAGATGAAAATAAGATATGAAAATGACAGGAGATGTCATAAAGCTTAAAAATTGTTTAATTTCTTGAATATCTACTTTTCTTATTTGATTTTTTTGCTGAGATGGTGACAAAACAACTCATATTGAAAATTTAATTTAAACATGAAGTTAAAACAATATTACCCACTATCTATTACCCATATTTACCCATCAACCTCAGAAAGAGAATAGGCTGTGCATGAAGCACAGCCTGTAACCATCTATAAGAATTATAGACCTTTATAGAATTCCTTAATTTTTTGTGCCATGAGCTTACGACGCTCATTCAAAAATTCAGTATATTGATCAGCATCTAACTGGTTTAAATTACTTGGTATGCAATGAGTCTGTAAATTCAGGTCTAAACCTTCAATACTTTTCAGAGAAGTTATTTCATTCTTATCCAACTTAATATCATTTTGGATTTTTTCCATATACACTTTTGGAGAAGCGTTTCCTAGTTTAATATTGATTGCTTGCTCTGTATAAACATAATTAGCTACTTGATTATATTCACTTTTCTTAAACCCATTTTTAGCTAAATAGTCTTTTGGAAAAACGTGATGTACATCCCCTCTTTGCTCTATTAAGCTTCGTACAGTTAAACTACCAGACAGGAAGGATTGCTCATTTGATTTGCATTGTGCTGCTAGATAACACAAGTATGCATTATTAACAGTACTTGAAGAATCCAGCTCATTTACCAAACGGTAATTCCAGAACCCATCATCTAAATCTGCTTGCTCGATTTGAGCTAAGTATCCTTCAATACCTTTTTCTAAGATTTGTTTACTATCACGCTCAATCGCTGATTCTGAAGATCCAGAATAACGCCCTGTCAGTAACGAAACCACATACCAGCGTTTTACAAGATTTTGAATTTGTGGCTCAGGCATTTTTGATGCTCTAAGCTGCAAATAAAGCGCATAAGCAAAATTCAAGCTAGTCTTTGAGCTAATAAGTTTTTTGTCAATAAATCCCGCTGATTGGATGATCGTTAGAAAACGTTGGTAATTTGTCTGGTTGAAGAAGTCTTCTAAACCTTGACGTAACTTGTGATAACTTTCTTCAGCAATACTTTGTATATTACGTCTATTTTCAAAATCGCGGCCAGAAAGTAACGCCACAAGATCACTAAATTTTCCACGATTAAATTGGCACGTGTATGCCACACGTAAAACATCTATATAGTTAGGTTGATACAAATCATCTTTGATATCAGCTATCCAACTAATTTTTTTATAGTCCTCCGTATCTGCAAAATTTTTATCATTTTGTTTAATGATTTTATTAAAACTACCATCTTTCAAAAGATGGCAAAAGTAATCAATCATTTTACGTAATCGATTTCCACCAAATTGCTCATCTGATGCAATCTTTGACATAACAAAGTCTGCATTACTGAGTACTACACCCTTTTGATTGATTCGTATAAAAATTTCAGTAACCGTGTCGATATCCAGAGATGAATCTAGTTCAATGATACCAATCTGACGATTTTTGATTGCTTTTAACTGCTCAAGCTTATCTTCAATGAAATCTTCATTTGCATCTGGATTCAATCCCATATATGCACGTCTAGCCTGAGATATTGAAATATCCCCATTTAAAATTGGGGCGATATTATTGACCCAGATTGGATTACGCTCGATAGCTGTGTTACATACTTCAAATAAGGGCTCATCATCTTTAGCAGTTGGGTTATACGCTATTCGAATATTAGTTTCTTTATAGTCCTTATCTAACACCAACTGCCCAACAACAGCAGCAGTCAATGCAGTAATACGTTGCTGTCCATCAATAAGTACCTTTTTTCCTGCGGATAAGGTTCCATCTTTAAGACGAATATCCGGGTTACGCCATGTGATGATATAGCCGACAGGATAACCTTTATATAGCGAATCCATTAGATCCCGCACTTTACTACTCGACCAAACGAAAGGTCGCTGGATTTCAGGAATTGCGATTTCACCTGATTTTATCCAAGAGAGTAATGTATCAATTGGATGCTGATGTACTGAATATTTCGCCATTAAGACGCCCCTCAAAATATCTAAAACATACAAAATAAAAGGTCATTGGGTACTGATACCCAATGACCAAATTTAGAAAATCAAACTTCTTCCATATCAACCAAGTTTTCCAAGGTTTGGCTAAACGTATCTTGGAATGCTGAGTCCTTACGGTAAAGATTATATAAATCCACCATGTTTTTACGCTGTACCACCATAATTTCATCGAGCATCTTTTTAAACACGAGTGCTCTGTTTTGTGGATCTTGTGTCTGCTTATACTTTTTCATAAAGTTTTGATGCTGCTGAATACGTTTCACCAAATCAATGATAATCACCCGTTGATCTTGTGGTGTCGCACTCCAATCCTGAAACCACTTTTCATTAAACTTCGAAATAATCGTATCTAAAGTCTCATCATCATTTTCTTCGCTTGGATTACGAGGATTGGCGTTTGTTGGCGCTACAACTGTTTCCTCTGCATCAAGCGTAATGGTTTTGTTGATATGCTCACGCTTTAAAGCATAAGTGCTTAAATCAACTGATTCCAACAGATCATCAATACCATTTAAGCGTCCATCTTGTACATTCAATTTTGGAATAAGGAACTTTAAGAACCAATACAGTTGTTCCCATTCCTTTTTATTGAACTGCATGATCGAAGAGACTTGGGCATAAATTTTAACAAACTGTTTTGCCTTCACCTTAAAATCGACACGTTGCTCATGTTCCCATGATCCTTTTCTTTCGTCATCAAAACGGGCTGCCACTGTATCAATGATAGGGCTTAGGTCACTGCCAGAAGCATTACTAAAGAACAGTTCATTAAACTTCACCACCTCATGTAATTCATAAATGCCTGTGTCATCTAAGGCCGTTTTAATATCATTGAGCACGTTGACATTAGTCGCTTCAGATAACGAGGTCGAAGTATAAAAATCATCAAATGCTTTTTTTATGTCATCAATCTCATTGTAGAAATCTAAGATAAATAAGTCTTCCGTGCGTTTATTATATTTTGGCGCAGCACGGTTTAAACGTGACAATGCCTGCACACATAGTACGCCTGTCAATTTTTTATCGATATACATCGTGGTCAGTTTCGGTTGATCGAAACCTGTGAGATATTTGTTTGCCACCACCAAAATACGGTTTTCATCTAAATCAAACTTTTCTTTTGTTTTAGCATCATTAAATCCATTCAGTGATTCTTCAGTATAGGTTGTACCATCAACTTCTTTCTCACCTGAGAACGCAATCATGATATTAAATGGGTTATTTTTTTGATCTAGCAATTTTTTGAGTGATAAGTAATAGCGGATTGCAGCTTCAATGCTTTGTGTCACCACCATGCCCTTTGCGACGCCTTTGAGCTTTTTCTTATTGACCACGTTATCAATGAAGTGCTCAAGCATAATGCTGGCTTTGGCATCAATGGATTGTTGTGATGCTTCCACATAGGCTCTTAAAATACGTTGTGCTTTTTTCGATTCAAACATTGGATTGTCTTCAATCGACTTTTGAATCTCATAAAAGCTCTTATATGTCGTATAGTTTGCCAACACATCTAAAATAAAGCCTTCTTCAATGGCTTGTTTCATACTGTATAGATGAAATGGTACATATTTGCCTGTCGCAACATCTAGTTGACCAAACTTTTCTAAAGTGGTGTTTTTAGGCGTTGCAGTAAAAGCAAAGTACGATACATTTTCACGCTTTTTACGTGTGGTCATCATTGCCACAAGCATGTCCTGAACATCATCAGCAGTTTTTAACGCTTCATTGCCCATCGCTCGGTTCATGCTGTTATGTGCTTCGCCTGATTGTGAACTATGTGCTTCATCAATAATGATGGCAAAGTTTTTATCACTTAAATCAGTCACACTATCCCAAATGATGCGGAACTTTTGAATGGTGGTAATAATAATCTTTTTACCTGTTTCTAAAGCACTTTTTAATTCAGCACTGTTCATTGCAGGGGCAATAATGTTTTTGATTTCCGAAAAATCTTTAATATTATCCCGCAGTTGTTTATCCAAAATTTTACGGTCTGTCACCACAATTACCGAATCAAACAACGGTTGATGTAACGCTCGTTTGCCTGCTGCAAGTGCATTATTTGGATAGGCTTCAATGAGCTGAAAAGCTGCCCAAGTAATTGAGTTTGATTTTCCCGAACCTGCGGAGTGTTGAATCAAATACGGCTTGCCTACGCCATGCTGTGACACATCACGAATGATTTTACGTACCACATCAAGCTGATGATAACGTGGGAAAAATAAGGTGCGTTTGCTGAGTTGATCTGAATCTTTACCGTCTAAACGGACAAAGTGTTGAACAATATTGACCAAGCTTTCTTTGGCAAAGATTTCTTCCCACAGGTATGCTGTTTTATAACCGTTTGGATTAACAGGATTACCTTGTCCACCTGAAGCTGTACCTTTGTTAAATGGCAAAAAGTAAGTCTTTTTACCTTCTAGTTTGGTGGTCATATAGACTTCATCGGTATCGACAGCAAAATGCACCAAGCAACGTGCAGGTGTAAGCAATGGCTGTGTTGGATCACGATCTTCACGATATTGTTTTTGACCGTGATAACGTGCTGTTTGATTTGTCCATGCGTTTTTAAGTTCCATCGTCACCAATGGCAAACCATTCAGGAAGATGACCATATCAATTTCTTCACGACGGTTTTTCAGTGAATACTGTACTTGTCGTGTCACGCTAAAGATATTAGACGCGAAATTTTGTTTAACCGATTGGCTACTGCTTGCCAATGGGCATGGATACATAAAATGAAAATGTTGCTCATCGAGTGCCATCCCTTTTTTAAGCATATAGGCAATGCCATGTTTTTTAATCAGCTTGTCAAAACGCCCTAGAATTTTTTGTTTCCAGTCGTTTTTGTTATAGGCTTTGTAGGCATCTAAGCTATCTTTTTGAGTGCTTTCTAAAAATTGAAAAAATAGTTTTTCATCAATGGCATAGTCTGTATTAAAGTCAGACACTTGCCCGATGACATAGCCCAAACCCGTATGGGCTTGAGCGATGCCTTGAGCAAGGTCTTCTTTACAGATACCGACCAATGCACGTTCGATATTTTTTTCTAAAGCCAATTCGTTTAAATTTTTGTTCACAGTTACCCCTCTTGCATGCATTGGTAATTTATATTTTTTAAAAGCTAGATAAATAATTAAGCCACTTTAATTTTGCCTGTCACCGCATCATTAATGAGCGTGGTTTTATATTCTTTTAGCTTTTCGATTTGCTCAGAGTAATTTTTCACAGCTTCATCAAACCTAAAAGATTGTTCTTCAATATGTTTTAGAATAGCCATTTGTTCGTCTTTAGGAGGTATACCAATTTTTAAATCGAAAAGTTCCGTCGTATAAAGGCGAATTAGACCTTCTACAATACCACTTGATCTCAAAATAAACTGTTTGATATACAAAGGATTTCTAAACAACAATTCTAAGAATTTAGTATTTTCAATATAATTTACACAGTCGTAAACAGCATAGTCGGGACTTACACACCCTGCAAAATCATGAACACTAGAAAAAAAGACACCTAAATGAGCTTTAAGTTTATTAAAAACAAGGTCATTTTTATAAACAAGCTTATTACCAACCGTAGTAGCTGCTACTTCAGTTTTTTCGCTATATTCAGATCTAACGACTAGCCCATGTACTTGGCTCATCATTAATAAAGGTTCTAAACCATCTTTTGAACGCTCTGATCTTTCTTTTAAAACATACTTAAGTTTTTTGACAATCCAATGCTGAGGAATTTGACCAATCCATTCCACACCCGAATCTTTCATTGGTACATTTGGATTTAAACCTTGCGTCACTGCTTTTTGAATCACAATTTGCTTACGTTCATTCAGTAAAGCAATTTGCTGTTCTTTAATGGCTATGGCTTGGTCAATTTCAGATGTTTTTTGATCTAGAAATTCTGCTATATTTTTCTGCTCAAGCATGCTTGGGTAAGGTAATAGACTATTAGCTATATGATTAAAACTAATAGTCTGACGGACACCTGACCCTAATAATTTCATATATGCGACATCATAACGATGCAGTAAATATTTAAAATATTCCTTATAGACAAGATTATTTGCTAAAAGAACTATGTAGCCTGCGCTCACCACTACATTAATTTTTGATAAAGCTATCCGTAAACTAATTAAATCGTAATTTAAGTTTAGAGGATTTAATAAAAACTCCCCTTTCAAAACCTCTTGATAAGAAGCTTTTGTAGCTTCTGTAATTTTTTCGTCATCTTTATAAACAACATCTCCAAAGCTGATTGAACCTGAACTCAATGACATATTTTTTTTATGCTTTTTCTCAGTGAATAAATGCTTTAACTTAACAACTTCCCAGTGATTAGGTATTAAGCCAATCCAACCTTCACAAGAATCTTTATAAGCATCATATTTATTAAACATTCAGCCTCTCCTTAAAGACCCAAAATCTGTGCAATTAAACCATCCGCTTGCTTCTCAAGACTTAAAATATCCTGAGCCACCGCTTCAAGCGAACGTAACGGCTTATGTTGGTAGAAATACTTATTGAAACTGATCTCATAACCAATTTTTACAGAATCCAAATTAATCCATGCTTCATCCACATGCGGTTTTACTTCATCTAAAAAGTATTGGTGAATACGCTGATTTAACGGCACAGACTCACTGTCACGAATATCAGCATTAGTTTCATAGGTGATGTACTCACCTTTTTTGCCTGTTGCAAAATAACCAAAGTCGGCTAAATCAGACTCTTCACAGCCTAAATGTTCAAGTAGCTCCGCTAACTTATCGCCATTGAGTTTCACCACTTTTTTCAGCACTTTCTCAGCCGTTTCGTCATACCAGCTCACAGCATTTAAAATAGCGTTCTTCTCAGATGCAGACAGCTTTAAATCAAGGGCTTTAATCGCTTTATCCACATTGTCTTTAAACACATTAAAGTCGCTTGATTCCACTTCACCTACTTGTTCCATAATCGCTTGAGCAGATTCAAACAAAGTCTTGAGTGCTGTCCAATGCTTAATATCAAACAGCTTAGCTTTTGCCTTGGTATTTAAGCTAATCTCTTGCTTCTCACACCAATCTAAAACGTCTTTTTCCACTTCTTTGAGCTTGCCTGCTTGGTAAATCGCATCACCATATTCAGCAAACATATATTCCATTGGCTCAAGCAATGACTTATCAAAACGTAATGGCTGTAAACGCTCCAAACTAAACTGTGCTTTACGACGATCAGGACGTTCAATATTGACTTTGTAATAACCAAAATCACTGTTATTAAACACTTTAGAGGCTAAACCAATCGGGTCATTGTTGGCATCAAGCCCACGTTCAACATCTTGCCCATTCAGGTACACATTTAAAATTTCTTCAAGATGCTCAGGCGCAAACTCACAGTTCTTTTGTCCTAAGTTTTTACGCAACTTACGGTAAAGTAAACTTGCATCAATTAGTTGTACTTTGCCTTTACGTGATTCAGGCTTGCTATTAGATAACAACCAAATATAGGTGGTAATACCTGTGTTAAGTTGACAAAAATAACTAATCATGCGAAAAAGTTTTTTTAGTTAACAGATGTTCACACATGCCTCGAATTGTTTCTGTACCACTTAGTTTAGAACAGCGAGAACGACTCATTTTTCTGGCCAAGC